>DAHXOZ010000121.1 GCA_027364635.1 bacterium
GCAGGCCACGTTCCCACACCTGATGGCACCTTGGCTCTTACTTCCACTCTTCCATATTTAAATGAAAATTTTCCTTTGGTAAGAATGCGTGCCGAAGTATAACTGCTGCCTTTGTAATTTTCTTTTAATGCAGTAATATGTAACATTCCATCTTTTACTATTACATTTTCCGGCCGGCTGGTATAATATTCAAGCTCATTATTTCCCCAACCCCCGGCTCCCAGTTCATAATTCCATTTAGAACTATCAGGCGCACCGTTATGATTAAACTCATCAGCCCAGATAAGCTTATGATATTTTGTTTGTGCAAAAGAACTTTGTTGCAACAACAATAAAATGAATAAAATAATTGTTGAAGATTGATAATTTTTACCTTTTAGCATTTGATACGTTTTGTAGATGATTTTTTAATTGCAGCGATTAATAGCAAATATAATTGAGTTTCAAAGATATTTTTCGGTTAGGCTATTAATCAGTCAGGCTTTGTTGCTTTTGTTTTCCAATATCAAATTATTTCTATTAATTCTTTAATTTCACCAAGGACCATTACAACTTACGTTGCTTAGTAAATAAGAGCAATATATTTATCTTAACTTTTAAACCATAAAGATGATCCAGGATTTCAGATTCCCTTTGCGGATACAGGCTGAAGAATTGGATAGCTACCTGGCAGCAGGCTGGTATAGAATGGGCCAGTCTATATTTACAACAGATTTTGTAGAACGTGACGGCGTATACTTCAAAACAATATGGTTAAGGAATTGCCTGGAAAAATATAAAACCACTTCTTCTTTTAATAAATTGGAAAGGAGAAACAAGGAATTTCAAATAGAAATTATCCCTTTCAGCTATAACAAGCAGTACGAAGAACTTTTTCAAAAATACCGATCCTCACTTCCGCCGGGAAGAGCCGGCGATCTTCATAGCTTCCTGATTGGTGACAGCTCTTATCTTATTTTCAACTCATTGGTAATTAATATTTATGATAACAAAAATCTTATAGGCGCAGGCGTTTTCGACCTTGGTAAAAAGAGTGCAGCAGGTATTTCAAGTTTTTATGATCCTGAATACAAAAGGTTTAGTATCGGAAGGTATCTTATTTATAAAAAAATAGAATACTGCCGGCAAAACGGATACGATTATTTTTATCCCGGATATTTTGTTCCCGGTATAAAAGCATTTGATTACAAACTTGAAATAGGAAAAGAATCGCTTGAATTTTATGATATGAATAAAAAAGAATGGAAGTCGATATCAGAACTGCCCATTAATTAATTATTGACAGTAAAGCAACAAATAGTGCTGATTTTTATTTTGAGAATAATGTAGATTGTAAGAAAAAGAACAGTAATGGAAGTATACAATATCATAACGCTGATAGTAGTGCTGGCGGCAATTTTCGCCTATCTTAACTATCGTTTTATCAGGCTTCCGTCTACAATCGGCATTATGCTTATTTCACTTCTTGCCTCTTTGATTGTAATTATTTTAGGAATTATTTCGCCCAGCTTTTTTTTGCAAACTACAGAAGCAATAAAACTTATTGATTTTCAAACGGTGTTATTGCACGTGATGCTAAGCTTTCTTCTATTTGCGGGCGCCATCCATATTGATTCTAAAAAGTTGAAATCTGAACGAATTTCAATCATTACCTTTTCAACTATTGGCGTTATCATTTCTACATTTGTAGTAGGTTCTTTACTCTATCTTGTCACTTCCCTGTTCGGCCTTTCTGTTGATTATCTTTACTGCCTGCTATTTGGCACTTTAATTTCGCCTACTGACCCAATTGCTGTAGTTGGCATTTTAAAAAAGGCAAAAATTCCGGCCTCTCTCGAAACAAAAATAAGCGGCGAAAGTTTGTTTAATGATGGCGTGGGCGTGGTTTTATTTATTTCTTTTTACGAGATCGCACAAATCGGGTATGCCAATATTTCGGTTTGGAATATCATATGGCTCTTTATCCGCGAAGCCGGTGGTGGTTTACTGTTCGGTTGGTTATTGGGTTACATTGGTTACCTGGCATTAAAATCCATAGATAATTATGTGGTAGAAGTGATGATTACCCTGGCAATAGTTATGGGTGGTTACGGACTTGCAGAGATCATGCATGTTAGCGGGCCGCTGGCCATGGTGATGGCGGGTTTGTTTACCGGCAATAGAAGTATGCATGTGGTTGCCAGTAATGTAAGCACCGATTATATTGGGAAATTCTGGGAAATGATTGATGAAATGATGAATGCCATTTTATTTCTACTGATTGGGTTTGAGATGCTCATTATCCCTTTCAATATTACTTTATTTTTTCTTGGTTGCATTACAGTAATAATTGTATTATTTGGCAGGCTTGTTTCTGTATGGTTACCCATTACTCTTTTAAAATATAAAAATTCTTTTGCCAAAAATACCATACCCATTCTTACCTGGAGCGCTTTACGTGGTGGCATTTCAGTTGCTTTGGCGTTATCAATACCCAAATATATGTATGGGCAAATGTTTGTCTCCATCACCTATATTGTGGTCTTATTTTCAATCGTAGTACAGGGGCTTACCATTGGTAAATTTGCCAAAAAACTGGCAGAGAATAATCCGGAACTGCCCAAAGAAACTGAAACTGCCCAGGAAATATGAACATGCTTTAGGAATAAAAAAACTTCCTTTTACCTTTCAAACTTTATTTCTTAAGCACTTTCTGTAAATTAATTATATTGATCGATCATAATAACCTCATTTAAAAAACATGTCTACCACAATTATTATAATCGTTTTTGTTTTAGGATACCTGGCGATTGCTTTTGAACATCCCCTCAGTTTAAATAAAGCAGCTTCAGCGCTTATAACAGGAGTATTGTGCTGGACAATATATATTGTTCAAAGTGAAGATACCCACTCAGTAAATGAAATGCTGGTAGCGCATCTTGGAGAAATATCTTCTATCCTGTTTTTTTTGATGGGTGCAATGACTATTGTTGAACTGATAGATTCGCATGGTGGTTTTAATATTATTACCCGAAAAATCACCACCAGGAGCACACAAAAATTATTAATAATTGTAACAGTGCTCACCTTCTTTCTTTCCTCACTATTAGACAATTTAACCACCACCATTGTGATGATCTCTTTATGTTCCAGAATACTTCGCAACAAGGAAGAGCGTCTTTGGTTTGCCGGAATTATCATCATTGCGGCAAATGCCGGAGGAGCCTGGTCACCATTAGGGGATGTAACCACGACTATGTTATGGATAGGTGGTCAGATTTCTGCTTTCAATATTATTAAAATACTGATACTGCCAAGCCTTGGAGTATGCATTGTTCCGGCGTTGTTCGTCGCATTTCGATTTAGGGGAAAATCATTTACCATATTACCCGCAAAGGAATCCACAGACAGAGAAAAAAGAGAAGGAAAAATTATTCTTTACCTGGGAGTCGGGCTTTTAATTTTTGTACCTTTTTTTAAATCACTCACCGATCTTCCCGCCTTTATGGGTATGTTGTTATCATTGGGTTTAATATGGGTGGTGATTGCATTTCTTCATAAAAAGAAAGCGCCTGAAGTAGTGAAGCAATATAGTGTGGCCCATGCATTGCAAAGAATAGATACACAAAGCATCCTTTTCTTTTTGGGTATCCTGCTTGCTATTACAGCATTGCAAGCCTTTGGATTACTTACATCCCTAGCAACATTTCTTACCAGTTCCCTTAAAAACAACTATTTAATTGGTACTGCATTAGGATTGCTTTCTGCAGTGGTAGATAATGTGCCCTTAGTTGCGGCTTCACAAGGTATGTTTAGTTTATCTTCTTTTCCGATGGACCACCCTTTTTGGGAATTCCTCGCTTTAACTACAGGAACAGGCGGAAGTGCCATTATTATTGGTTCTGCAGCAGGTGTAGCCGCAATGGGTATTGAACGTGTTGAGTTTATGTGGTACCTGAAAAAAATAAGCTGGCTTGCCTTACTTGGGTTTGCTTCCGGTATTCTTATTTATCTCTTGCAGTTAGAATTTGCATAAGCGCCAAAATAGCTATTATAAAAAGCTCCTTAAAATTTTCTTGCATTTTGTTATGTTATGCGGTTGATCTAATTTTGCATACTGCAGGCGGATTTGTTTATTGTTCGGCCTGCCAATGCCCGGGTTGGCTTAGTAACTTTTAAAACTGAACTAATAAACGAAACTTTATTCTGACACTCCTCCAGATTTTCAAAATTTCGTTTTATTTCATTTTAATTGTGCTTTTAGCCAACGGCCGGAAAAAGATGATTTCCGTACTTTATATTGTCTAAAAAATTTTAAAATGAAAAAATCAATCCAGGAATGTCTCAACGAACGCATCTTAATTATTGATGGCGCAATGGGAACCATGATCCAGCAGTATAAACTGGAAGAAAAAGATTATCGCGGCGAAAGATTTAAAGATTGGCACAAGGATGTAAAAGGGAATAATGATCTTTTAAGTCTTACGCAACCACAAATTATCCGGGCGATTCATAAGGCCTACCTTGATTCAGGTGCCGATATAATTGAAACCAATACTTTCAGCAGCACCTCTATTGCACAGGCAGATTACGACATGCAATCGTTAGCATACGAATTAAATGTAGCGGCAGCACAATGTGCAAGAAAAGCCATTGATGATTTTAATGCAACCAGTAAACAAACAAATAATTGCAAATTCGTCGCAGGCGCCATAGGGCCGTTAAATAAAACCCTTAGCTTATCTCCTGATGTAAATAATCCGGGTTTTCGCACGGTAACTTTTGATGAAGTGGCCAACGCATATTATGAACAAATAAAAGGTTTGGTGGATGGAGGAGTAGACCTTCTTTTAATTGAAACCATCTTCGATACATTGAATGCCAAAGCAGCAATCTATGCAATCAAAAAATATTTCAGCGATACAAAAAAACCGGAACTTCCGATAATGATCAGTGGAACAATAACTGATGCAAGTGGAAGAACGTTGAGCGGGCAAACGCTGGAAGCATTTTATATTTCGATCTCACATGCAAACCCGCTGAGTGTAGGATTAAACTGTGCGCTGGGTGCAAAGGAAATGCGTACGCATATTGAGGAATTGAGCGAAATAGCAGGTTGCTATACTTCTGCTTATCCTAATGCAGGCCTTCCAAATGCTTTTGGAGAATATGATGAGCAACCTGAAGATACAGCGCATATCATTGAAGAATGGGCAAAAGAAGGTTTTGTAAATATTGTAGGTGGATGCTGTGGAACTACGCCTGATCACATAAAACATATCGCAGAGCACGTGAAAAATTTCAAGCCGCGTGTATTGCCAGAATTGGAGAAAGAACCTGTAGAATCAATTGCATAAAAGCCTGGAAAATTTGAAATCACAAATTGTGATTTCAAATTGGGAATGTTGATCGCAATTTTGAATACCAGATTCTTTGATTAAGGTGATTTAATATAATATTACATTTAGACAAAATAAATTATGCCAAAATCAACTTTATCAGTAGCAAATGTTTCAGAACAGATCATACTTGAAAAGATTTATATAATACGTGGGCAAAAAGTAATGCTGGATAGGGATTTAGCAGAAATGTATGGTGTTCCTACATTTCGTTTAAATGAAGCGGTAAAACGAAACAAAACAAGATTTCCTGACGATTTTATGTTTCAATTGACTAAAGAAGAATATAATTCTCTAAGATCGCAAATTGCGATCTTAGAGAAAGGGAAACATTCTAAGTATTTACCTCACGTCTTTACAGAACAAGGCGTTGCAATGCTCTCAAGTGTTTTAAACTCCGAAACTGCCATCCAGGTAAATATCCAGATCATCCGCTTGTTTACTAAAATGAAACAAATGATTTTGGATAATAAAGACCTTTGGATGAAGATCGAAAAAATAGAGCAGCATCTTTTAAAAAATGACGAAGAAATAAAAACGGTTTTTGCTTATTTAAAAAAATTATTGATACAGGAAAACAAACCAAGGAATCCGATTGGATTCAGATCTCCTGGAAAAAAAGATTAAAATGTCCGAAAACAAAACGATTCAACCCTATTTAAGATTATCAGGATTAGAACCGCTGGTAGTTCGTCCTGAAAGCAATTTCATTAATGTTGGTGAACGAACAAACGTCACCGGTTCGAAAAAATTTGCCCGCTTAATTCGTAATGGAGATTATGAAGAAGCACTTTCAGTTGCGCGCCAACAGGTAGAAGGTGGTGCGCAAATCCTGGATGTGAACATGGATGATGCCTTGCTTGATGGTGAAAAAGCAATGTCCACCTTTTTAAATTTATTACAGGCAGAACCCGACATTGCCAAAATTCCTGTAATGATTGATTCTTCTAAATTTAATATTATTGAAGCCGGATTGAAATGTGTGCAGGGAAAATGCATCGTCAATTCAATCTCCATGAAAGAAGGCGAAGAAAAATTTATCGAACAAGCCTTCATTTGTAAAAGTTTTGGTGCTGCTGTAATTGTAATGGCTTTTGATGAAAAAGGGCAGGCAGATACAAGGAAACGGAAAGTGGAAATCTGCCAGCGTGCTTATAAAATTTTGACGGAGCAGGTAGGATACAAACCTGAAGATATCATCTTTGATCCCAACATTTTTGCCATTGCGACAGGGATAGAAGAACATAATAATTATGGTGTTGATTTTATTGAAGCCACCAGGGAAATAAAAAAATTAATGCCGCTGACAAAAGTGAGCGGTGGCGTAAGCAATATTTCATTTTCTTTTCGTGGAAATGATACAGTGCGGGAAGCGATGCACGCTGTATTTCTGTATCATGCCATAAGAGCAGGAATGGATATGGGAATCGTGAATGCAGGCCAGTTGCAGGTTTACGAACAAATAGATCCGATACTGAAAGAACTTTGCGAAGATGTGATCCTGAACAGGAAAGAAGATGCGACGGATAAATTATTGGCTTTTGCAGAAACCGTAAAAGCAAAAGGCAAGGAAGTGGTAAAAGACCAGGCCTGGAGAAATGAGGAAGTTCAAAACCGTTTAAGCCATGCTTTAATAAACGGCATTACGGATTACATCGAAGAAGATACAGAGGAAGCCCGGCAAAAGTATCCTACGCCTTTGGATGTTATTGAAGGCCCGTTGATGGACGGAATGAATATTGTAGGAGATCTTTTTGGAAGCGGTAAAATGTTTTTACCACAGGTGGTAAAAAGTGCGCGGGTGATGAAAAAAAGTGTGAATTATTTATTCCCTTTTATCGAAGCAGAAAAAGAAAAACTAAAACAGGAAAATATTGCCGCAGGAATTTTAAATGTTGAGGGTGCAGGTCCTGCAAAAATTTTGATGGCTACAGTAAAAGGTGATGTTCATGATATCGGTAAAAATATTGTGGGCGTTGTGCTTGGCTGCAATGGTTATGAAATAATTGATTTGGGTGTAATGGTTCCTGCAGAAAAAATTTTACAGGTGGCAAAAGAAAAAGACGTAGCAATGATCGGCCTTAGTGGCCTCATCACCCCTTCGCTTGATGAAATGGTGCATGTGGCAAAAGAAATGAAAAGGCAAAATTTTTCAATTCCGCTACTTATCGGTGGTGCCACTACTTCACGCCTTCACACTGCCGTAAGAATTGCCCCGGAATACGATAACGGCGTGGTGCATGTGTTGGATGCATCGAGAAGTGTAACGGTTGCCGGTAATTTGTTGAATAAAGAAACTAAAAAAGATTTCTTATCATCAATTAAGAATGATTATCAGAAATTAAAAGATGATTTTGGCAATAAAAAATCAGCAAAGGTTTTATTGCCTTTTGCAGAAGCGCAAAAAAATAAATACGAAATTGATTGGGTAAACTTTTCGCCGCTTAAACCAAAATTTACCGGCATAAAAGTTTTTGCAGATTATGATCTTAATGAAATTAATAAATACATAGACTGGCAACCTTTTTTTATTGCCTGGGAAATGCATGGCAAATTTCCTGATCTTTTATCTGATGAAAAAATTGGCGAATCGGCTACCAAATTGTATCAAGATGCACAGGCATTATTAAAAAAGATCATCAATGAAAAATGGCTTACAGCAAAAGGGGTGATTGGTTTCTGGGAGACCAATAAAATTGCTGACGATACGATTGAAGTAAAAAATACCGATGGAGAAATTTTTGATCTTGAATTTTTGCGGCAGCAAATTAAAAAGGCACCGGGCCAACCGAATATTTCTTTGGCTGATTTTATAAAACCGGGTAAAGGAGATTTCATTGGAGCCTTTGCCGTCTCTATTCACGGATTGGAGCCACATATCGAAAAGTTCAATAAAGAGTTTGACGACTATAACAAAATTATGTTGCAGGCTTTAGGAGACAGGCTGGCGGAAGGTTTTGCCGAATTACTTCATGAAAAAACCAGGAAAGAATTTTGGGGTTACGCGACTGATGAGCATTTAACAACAAAAGAATTGGTTGAAGAAAAGTATGCAGGAATAAGGCCTGCCCCCGGCTATCCGGCTTGCCCTGATCATACAGAAAAATATAAATTGTTTACATTATTAAATGCTTCAAAAAATGCAGGAATAACTTTGACAGAATCATTGGCAATGGATCCTGCACCTTCAGTTTGCGGCTGGTATTTTGCTAATCCTGAAAGTAAATATTTTGGCGTTGGAAAAATAGCAGAAGACCAATTAGAAGATTATGCAAACCGTAAAAATATGCCGCTTGAAGATGCCAAAAGATGGCTGCGGCCGCAATTGGAGTAAACAAAGAAATAATCAGAAAAATTAATTTGCCGATGAACGACAATATCCGCATTATTACTTACAATGTAAACGGGATAAGAGCCGCAATTAAAAAAGGCTTCATAGATTGGCTAAAGACTGATCCGGCAGATATCATTTGCTTGCAGGAAATAAAAGCCAATGAAGAAGATATTGATCGTGTAGCGATTGAAAATTCCGGTTATCGACCTTTTATTTTTTCTGCTCAAAAAAAAGGTTATAGCGGTGTGGCAATACTTAGCAAGCTTGAGCCCGACAATGTTGAGTATGGACACGGCAACAAGCAAAGCGATTTTGAAGGAAGAGTGTTACGTGCTGATTTTGGCGACATCACTTTGATCTGCGCCTACTTCCCTTCAGGCACCAGCGGTGAGCATCGCCAGTCTTATAAATACATTTGGCTTGATGAATTTTTAGATTACCTGGATAAATTAAGAGAGACAAGGAAAAAATTGATCGTTTGTGGTGATTATAATATCGCCCACAAAGAAATTGACATTCACAATCCCATCGCCAATAAAAAAACATCAGGTTTTTTGCCTGAAGAAAGAGCATGGTTCGACAAATTTTTGAATAATGGGTTTACGGACGGATTTCGTCATCTCAATAAGGAACCGCATCACATTATAGTTGGTGGAGCGTAATACGGCCTACAACACGCCTTGAAAATAAAGGCTGGCGTATTGATTATATTAATGTGACAGAAAATTTAAAAGATCACATCCGTGATGTAAAAATTTTCCCTGAAGTAAAACATAGTGACCATTGTCCCGTTTATATGGAAATAAAATATTAAAGCATGTTTGTTTACAACATCACTTTTAAAGTTGATCATGAATTTTTAGATGATTGGATGGAATGGCAAAAAACGATTCAGATCCCTGATATTCTCGCAACAGGTTGTTTTTATGATCATCGTTTTTATGAATTGATGAATCTTGAAGAAGACGATGGAAGAACTTTTGTTATCCAGTTCCTGGCAAAATCAAAAAGTGATTACAACCGTTATCAGCAAATTTTTGGAGTTTCTTTAAGGCATCGCGCTATAGAAAAATGGCAAGACCATGTTGTTTCTTTCAGAACACTTCTCAAAAATGTGGAATAAGTGTTCATATTTTTTTCCTCAACTCATTTTTCGTAAAATTACCAACAGCAAAAAGCCTTTTAAATCAAGGTTCTTTTAATAAAAAGGCCTCAAACGCAATACTGTATTGATTTTAGCAAAAAGACCCAAGTGGATACTTTCTGGTAAAATCACGCTCTGCAACGCTGAAATCCACACCAATAGAGGATTTCAAAAGAATCGTTCTAAAAATTTTTTTTCAAAAAATATTATTGCATTGAAAAACCTTCTATATTTGTTGCTGTTTAAAAAATCAAATAAATTATTATGAACAAAGCTGAACTAATCGCCAAGATGGCTGATGACGCAGGAGTTACAAAAACACAAGCTAACGCTGCTTTAGATTCTTTTACTACCGCAGTAACCAAAACCTTAAAAGGTGGAGGAAAAGTTACTCTTGTTGGTTTTGGAACTTTCTCAGTTAGTAAAAGGGCTGCGCGCAATGGCCGCAATCCTCAAACTGGCGCTGTTATTAAAATTAAAGCTAAAAAAGTAGCTAAATTTAAAGCAGGTAAAGAACTGTCATCGAAAATCTGATTTTCGTAAAAAATTCTAAAAGCAAGGTGCAATATTGTATCTTGCTTTTTTTATTAATAATCATTCAATTTAAAAAACTATTATAATGGGTCGCGGAG
>DAHXOZ010000122.1 GCA_027364635.1 bacterium
CGTTCTGATTGCATCAATAACGTAAACGGTTTCCATTATTTTTCAGTTAAAGGATATGCAAGATAAATATTTTCATTTTTCCACCTTCAGCTTACCGGTCTTATCTTTGCACAATGAATGCGAAAAAAAATATCCGCACCCTTACGTTTGATGAACTTACTCAATATTTTTTATCGATAGGCGATAAAAAATTCCGCGCAAAACAAGCGTGGGAATGGCTTTGGAAAAAACATGCCCGGAATTTTGAGGATATGACTAACCTGGCTAAAGAACTTCGTGAAAAGCTTGCTGAAGATTTTTCACTTCCGGCACTGTCCAATAACCTTTCCCAATACAGCAGCGACGGCACTATAAAGAGCAGGTTTAAGACAGTTGACGGTCATTTGGTGGAAGGTGTTTTAATTCCGGTAGAAAATCGCCAAACAGCCTGCGTTTCATCACAGGTAGGTTGCAGCCTTAGTTGTAAATTTTGCGCCACCGGTTTTATGGACAGAAAAAGAAACCTGCACTTTGATGAAATTTATGATGAAGTGGCTTTACTGAATGAAATGGCCGAAAAAACATACGGGAAAAAGTTAAGCAATATTGTTTTTATGGGAATGGGTGAACCCTTGCTGAATTATAAAAATGTCCTTAAAGCCATTGAACGTATTACAGCGCCTGATGGCCTGGGAATCGGATCAAAAAGAATTACGGTTTCTACTTCCGGCATCTCTAAAATGATCAGGCAATTGGGGGATGACGGGGTAAAATTTAATCTTGCATTATCGCTTCATGCAGCCAATGATAAAAAAAGAAGTGAGATCATGCCCATCAACGAAACCAATAATATTAAATCATTGATTGACGCATTGAATTATTTTTATGAAAAAACGAAGAACGATATCACTTTTGAATACATATTATTTAAAGGAGAAAATGATTCAATACAGGATGCAGATGACCTGGTAAAAATCTACAAACAGGTGCGGGTTCACCTGGTAAATATTATCGAATACAATCCTATTGATGAAGTTGATTTTGTAAAACCGGAAAAAGAGACTACACAAAAATTCATGGATTACCTGGCTGCCCATCGTGTGAATGTAAGGCTGCGGATCAGCCGTGGTAAAGATATTGATGCGGCCTGCGGGCAATTGGCCAATAAAGACCTGGATGAAAAGAAAGCAACTGCCATTCAGCATTAAGAAATCAAAAATGAGAAAATGAAGGTGTTTAAATTCGGTGGCGCAAGTACCAATAGTTTTGACCGCATACAAAACCTGGCGCATATCCTCGAAAATCATAAAGACGAAAAAATCCTGATCGTTATTTCTGCAATGGGTAAAATGACCAACGCTTTGGAAAAAGTGGCAGAGGCCTTTTATGAAAAACGAAATGAGGATGCGCTGCAATTGTTTTATAAAATAAAAAATTATCACCTCGACCAGTTAAAATATTTAATTACCCTTCAATGGCAAAAAGCAACCAACCAGTTAAACGACTTTTTTACTGAAGTGGAATGGCTGCTGCATGATAAGCCTGTAAAAGATTACAATTACTATTACGACCAGCTTGTATGCACTGGAGAATTACTTTCCTCCACGTTAATTTCCTTTTATTTGAATGAACGAAAAATTCCGAACCTATGGATAGATGTAAGAGATATATTGAGAACAGATGATACTTTCAAGGATGCTAAAATTGATTGGAAGGTTTCAAAAAAACAGGTGGAAGAAAGACTGGCTCCTTTGTTTAATCAAAATAATTTCGTGGTAACCCAGGGCTTTATCGGCAGTACGGATGAGAACGAAAGTACGACACTGGGACGCGAAGGCAGTGATTTTACCGCTGCTATTTTTGCTGAGTTACTCGATGCAGAAAGTGTTACCATATGGAAAGATGTAAATGGAGTAATGAATGCGGATCCCAAAGAGTTTACAGAGGCCGTTACTATTGAAGAACTGAGTTACAAAGAAGTAATAGAAATGGCGTATTATGGAGCGCAGGTAATTCATCCTAAAACCATCAAACCTTTGCAAAATAAAAATATCCCGCTGTACGTAAGATCATTTTCAGATCTTCGTTTACCCGGTACCGTTATAACAAAAAAACCGGTCACACAGTTACCCCCGATGATCGTGTATAAAAGGAACCAGGTATTGATCACTTTACAAACCATCGATTTTTCTTTTGTGGAAGGAAAGCCCACTGCTTTCTTATATAAAATTTTAGAGGAAGTAAATGTTAAGCCCAACCTTACACAAAATACCGCCATTAGCCTCATGATATGCATAGACGATATTCCTGGAAAAACGGAGAAGATTGCTCTTGCTGCTTTAGAAATTTTTGAAGTTCAGATTCAAAGGGATTTGCTCCTTCTTACCATCAGGCATTATACGCCAGAGATCATTGATCAGCTTTCAAAAAACAAAGAAGTAATCCTGGAACAAAAAACAAAAGAAACTATTCAGCTTCTGATGAAAAATGAAAACCAAGTTTGAGGATTAACTCCGGACTTTTTTCGTCTAATCATTACCGGTACAAAAAAAGAATTTAAAATATTTGTTGTTTTACTGTAATTCATCTTTGGTCGAAGACCAAAGATTAGCCACGAATTACACAAATTGCCACGAATTGTCGCGAATTGGTTTGCCACATATTACACCTATTCGCACGGATTTTTACAGGCTTTTAGAACAGTGCAGCGACCATTAACTTAGCTCAACGT
Source organism: bacterium (assembly GCA_027364635.1). Lineage (GTDB taxonomy): Bacteria > Bacteroidota > Bacteroidia > Chitinophagales > Chitinophagaceae > Ginsengibacter. The sequence continues at coordinate 2,711 of DAHXOZ010000122.1, forward strand.
CCGAAGGCTTTTGCCGTGCGCCGGCACGGAAAAACGCGCGGAGCGATCGGGTTTTCCTTGAACTTTTTGGTTACTTTTTCTTTCAAGAGAAAAAGTGACAAACAATCTTTAACAGAATAACTCATAAATTATTGAAGATATTTTTCAAATATTCATGATCGGCCCTGCCTACACGACGAGCAGCTAAGTGGCAAAAAATCGCAGCTTAATCAATCACATAATCTCCTTTCCTGTCAATCATAACAATGGGAACTTCTTTAGTAGCTTCAAATTTTTCGTAAGCGGCTTTGAGTTCCAACTCAAATTTGGCAAGAGAATGATTGTTTTTGGTGTAAGTATCAAAATATTCAAGCGACTTCTTCTTGTTATATCTAACCGGGAAAATATGAACAGGAATAAAATCTTCTCCATTGGCTTTAGCAGAACTTGCAATAATATAAATCTCTTCAATATCGCTGTCAGTAACCGGGATACAACCAACGGATACACAACTTCCATGAATATAAATTCCATTACCCGGGCGTAACGAATCACTCAAAATTTTATCAGAGGCGTTAGGATAATTAAGCCCCAATGCAAGATGGTAAGCACTATGTGGATTAAATTCAGTAATGTAATAAAACCCTTCGGGAACCTGGAAATCTCCCTGCATTCTTTTGGGCCCCATAGCACCACTAAGCAAGCAAACCTTATAAGTTTTAAACAATCGATATTTTTCCTTACGCTGATTCTTTACCCAAACTTCCAGTTGCCCGTCGTATTTAAAACTACGGATGTACATATACTTCACAGGCCATTCCAACCCTTTTGCTTTAAACTCATTTGCCAAAGAATCCTCCCTGGCACCTAATTCCCCCGGCATTTTAAAAGAAACGCTCCTGGATTCAATAAATGAATTTTGTGCAAAAGTGAATTTACCTGTAAATGAAAAAACAAGAAGAAAAATAAAATACCTGGATATTCGGACGGCCATATTATGAAACAATTGTTCTTGTTATTTAAAATGTAAAATTAAAAATTTTATTCAAAAAATTAAACAGGATGGTTCTATCTTAACGAAGAATTATTAACAAAAAAAAGAAACTATCAAATGAAGAAACCAGGAGTTATAAATTTCATCATTCATAATTTTTAATTCCTAATTCTTAATTCTATAAATTTCCTCTTTCCGCCTGTTCTCTTTCAATGGCTTCAAACAACGCTTTAAAATTTCCTTTACCAAAACTTTTGGCGCCTTTGCGCTGGATGATCTCAAAAAACAAAGTAGGCCGGTCTTCCACCGGTTTTGAAAATATCTGTAAAAGGTATCCTTCGTCATCCCTGTCAATAAGAATTCTCAACTCACTCAGCGGCTTGAGGTCTTCATCAATATGCCCTACACGATCTAAAACAGTCGCATAATAACTTTCAGGAATTTTCACAAACTCCACACCGCGGTTTTTCAATTCAGTTACTGTTTCAATGATATTGTTCGTGGCCAGTGCCACATGTTGTACGCCTTCGCCGTTATAAAATTCTAGGTATTCTTCTACCTGGCTTTTTTTCTTTCCTTCAGCAGGTTCATTGATCGGAAATTTTACGTAACCATTTCCATTACTCATCACTTTACTCATCAACGCAGAGTATTCGGTAGAAATATCCTTATCATCAAAACTCAGGATATTTTTAAATCCCATCACCTCCTCGTAAAATTTTACCCACGGATTCATCTGGTTCCATCCTACATTTCCTACACAATGATCCACGTATAAAAGCCCTGTGCTGGTTGGATTATAAACGCTTTCCCATTTTCTGTATCCCGGCATAAACGGGCCGGAATATTTCTTTCTTTCAATAAAAAGATGCACGGTATCTCCGTAAGTATGGATTCCACTCATCACCACTTCACCATCATCGTCTTTTAACGTCGTAGGTTTTAGATAACTTTTGCCGCCCCTTTTCGTGGTTTCTTCCCAGGCGCTTGTGGCATCTTCCACTTTCAAAGCGAGTACTTTAACTCCATCTCCATGCCTGGCGATATGGTCGGCCATTTCATTATTACCCCTGATGGGCTGTTTCAGTACAAACGTCAATTTGTTTTGCCTGATTACATAACTCGCCTTGTCTCTTACTCCCGTTTCCGGGCCAGCGTAAGCAAGAGATTGAAATCCAAAAGCAGTTTTGTAATAATGGGCAGCTTGCTTTGCATTACCTACATAAAATTCTACATAATCCGTTCCTTGCAAAGGAAGAAAATCTACCTGGGCTTGATCGTTCTTAGATGGAGAAAATATTTCCGTAGCCATAAAATTGATTTAGTTCAAAGTTACAAAAATTGATAGAGAACTTAAGCCCACCACAAAACCAAGAAGGCTCTAAGATTCACAAAAGAATACCTTCTGCATGAATCTTAAAGCCTCCTTCTTTACGCCTTAGTGCCTTCGCGTCAAAAAAAACTTTCTTCTTCTCAGCGTCTTACTGGCGAAACCTTTTTACGAAATCTCCACCAACTCAATATCAAAAATCAATTCCTTTCCTGCCAGTTCGTGATTGGCATCCAGTACCACAACTTCATCTTTTATTTCTGTTACCACAACAGGGATGGGTTGCCCGGCCTGGTTTTGCAATTGCAATTTCATCCCGGGTTCGAGTTTCATATCCTCAGGAATATTGGATTTGGGAAATTCAATAATCGCTTCGGCATTCTTTTCGCCATAAGCATTTTCAGGAGCAATGTTGATGGTCTTTTTCTCACCGGGTTCCATTCCGTGAATCGCGTCATCAAAACCCTTTATCATCTGTCCGGCACCCACTGTAAAAGAAAGTGGCTCCCTGCCTTCACTTGAATCAAACTGCTCGCCGGTAGTTAATTTGCCTTTGTAATGCACTTTCACATTATCACCCTTTTTTGCTTTGCCCATAATTTTTTATTTTATTTATTAAAAATGGAAATACTTATTATGAAAAGTATTTCATGTGTGGTAAAGTTGGGAATAATATTTTATTTACAGGCATTAAATAACTAAAAGATTGCTTTTTATAATAATTTTATCACGTTTTCCAACCCGTTTTGTGCTTATTTTTACTTTTTTTACCTTCTTTATTTCAATCTGCAAAATGATAAAACAAAAATTCACTTTATTTCTTGGTTTACTGGTGTTAACGCTATCCGCCTTTTCTCAAAAAAGAATCATTCCCGGAGCAGAAAGATTGGATCAATATCTTCCTTTGTTGAAAGGAAAAAATGTGGCGCTCTTTGCTAACCAAACTTCGATGGTGGGTAATACTCATTTGGTGGATACGCTGATGAAAAGAGGTATAAAAATAGTGCGCATTTTTGGCCCTGAACATGGATTTCGTGGCAATGCCGATGCAGGCGAAAAAGTGGGAAACAGTATTGATAAAGAAACAGGGATTGAAGTAGTCAGCCTTTATGGGAAACACAGTAAGCCTAGTGCTGAAGATTTAAAAGGCGTGGATGTGATGCTGTTCGACATACAGGATGTGGGCGTTCGTTTTTACACCTTTATTTCTTCTTTACAACGTTACATGGAAGCGGCATTCGAGAATTCGATTCCGTTAATCATCCTCGACCGGCCCAACCCGAACGGATTTTATGTTGACGGACCGGTACTGCAGGAAAAATACAAAAGCTTTGTAGGAATGCAGCCTATTCCGATTGTTTACGGACTTACCTTAGGCGAATATGCGAAGATGCTGGCAGGAGAAAAATGGTTAAGCGATTCGGCCAATAAAAAATATGCTTATTACCGGCACGCAAAAAAAACTGTTGACAGCCCTTTTCATTTTATGGTCGTTAAATGCTTAAATTATGACCACAACAGCAAATACGTTTTGCCCGTAAAACCCTCTCCTAATTTGCCGGATATTCAATCGGTGTATCTATATCCTTCCACCTGCTTTTTTGAAGGAACTACTTTAAGCGAAGGACGTGGCACTTCTACTCCATTTCAGGTTTTTGGAGCACCATCACTCCCAAAAAACTTATATTCATTTACTCCTCATCCGACAGAAGGAGCCAAAAGCAGCAAGCATTATGGAGAGGTTTGTTATGGCTGGAATTTATCCGGCACACCGGATGAAGTATTACACACAGTAAACCAACAAATTCAGCTAAAATATATTTTAGAGGCTTACCGCTTGTTTCCCGATAAGGAAGATTTTTTCATTGTTCCAAAATCGGGCAACATGGAAAATTCTTTCTTCGACAAACTTGCCGGCAATAATGAATTGTGGCAGCAAATAAAAAATGGTGTTTCCGAAAAAGACATCAGGAAAAGCTGGGAGCCGGCACTAAGCCACTATAAAATGATCAGGAAAAAATATTTATTGTACAAAGATTTTAAATAGATTGCTTAATGGAAGAAAATGAAAGATGGAAAAAAAGATTTCATAGTTATTGCAAAGCTCTTTTGCAACTTGAAACTGCTTTACAACAAAAACATTTTTCAGTTTTGGAGAAAGATGGCGTAATTAAGCGTTTTGAATTCACATTTGAACTGGCATGGAAAACATTGCAGGATAAACTCTATAACGAGGGATATATTGATATTAAAGGGCCTAAACCAGTGATCAAACAGGCATTCCAGGATCATATCATTACAGACGGCCAGGAATGGATAGACATGTTAACAGACCGCAACAATTCAACTCATTTATATGATGAATCAGCAGCGCTTCATATCTTTGATAAAATACAAACAACGTATTTCCAATTATTAAAGGATTTACAATCAAATCTCGAACAATGACTAGTGCTGATGTTGATACTACCCGTTTTGGTTTAAACAAAAATCAACTCAAATTGATTTTGAAGTTGATTGAATCTTTTCCTCAAATAGAAAAAGTTTTTATTTTTGGTTCACGCGCTGCCGGAACAAATCACGTCGGTTCAGATATAGATTTAGCGGTCGTTGGTCATCAAATTACCCGTGAGATGCTTAACCGGTTCTCTTCCTCCTTAGACGATCTCCCCCTCCCCTTTATGTTTGATGTAGTCGATTACAACAAAATTAAAAATGCGAACCTGAAACAGAACATTGACTCAAAAGGAAAACTCCTGTTTGAAAGAAAATTAAATACAGTGTAAGAGGATGAAGCCACTTCGAATCGTTTTTATGGGAACGCCGGAATTTGCCGTTCCATCATTAAATAAATTATATGAAGCAGGTTATGACATCGCGGGGGTAATTACAGCGCCCGACAAACCTGCAGGGAGGGGAATGAAATTGACGGAGAGTGCCGTAAAAAAATATGCGCTTGAAAAAAACCTGAAGATCCTTCAACCTGAAAAACTAAAAGATACTCAGTTCATTGAAGAATTAAGATCACTGAAAGCAGATGTGCAGGTTGTAGTGGCGTTCAGAATGTTGCCCGAAATAGTTTGGGATATGCCTCCCATGGGAACGATCAATCTCCACGCCTCTTTGTTACCTCAATACCGCGGTGCAGCGCCCATTAACTGGGCCATTATCAACGGTGAAAAAGAAACCGGGGCTACCACCTTTAAACTGCAACACGACATAGATACCGGCAATATTTTATTACAGGAAAAAATAACAATAACAGGCGATGAAACCGCCGGTAGCCTCCACGATAAAATGATGCATATCGGCGCAGACTTACTTTTAAAAACGATCAATCAATTAGAAAAAGGAACTCTCAAAGAAGTTCCGCAAAATTCACCATTCACCATTCATCATTCACCACTTCATCATGCGCCCAAAATCTTCACCGAAACGTGCGAAATAAAATGGAACAAGAACGTGAATGAAATCTATAATCTCATTCGTGGCTTATCGCCTTACCCTGCTGCATTTACTTTTTTAAAAGGTAAGAAATTGAAGATCTTTTCAGCAGAAAAAGAGTTAACTAAAGTTGAAGAAAAACCCGGTCATTTCCTGACCGACCATAAATCTTATTTGAAATTTGCCGCAAACGACGGATTTATTTCAGCAAAAGACGTACAGCTCGAAGGCAAAAAAAGAATGGCAATTGAAGATTTTCTACGCGGCTGGAGGGAGTGAATTAATACGAAAATTTGAAAATGAGAAAATGAGAAAACGGAATCAATTCACAATCCGCAATTCAAATTCGTAATTCGTAATTCACAATTCGTAATTCGTAATTCATAATTTCTCAAAGCACATTCTTCGGGCAATTCAACTCAGCGTTCTTACCCGATCCACCTCCTCCGTTACCCAATAAACCATTTCCAAGCCTGAATGATAACGTTAGTCCGGTAAAATAATACCAGTCTTTATAACCGGGATTACCTCTTTGACCGCCAACAGGGTAAACAGTTGAGCCGGTCTTTAGTTCTCCTCCTCTGTAAGAGAGTTCCACCGCTTTGGCACCACGCCTGGCAAGCAATAAGTTGGGGTCCACATAAGTGGTGCTTACATCATCAAGGTAATCGGTAAACAATTTTCTGTATCCTATTTCAAAGCCTACATTGATATTATCACTCAATGGCATTTTTACCCCTGCACCAAAAGGAATGGCAAATTGGGTAAGACTATAATTGTTTCTTCCAGAAATAAAACCTTCTCCTTCCGTACTTAAAGGTTTTAAATAATATTTACGACCGCTGCTGTCAAATGTATAAGGATCAAAATGATAAACTGCAATACCCGCAAACACATAGGGAGTTAAAACATGTTCGCCCAAAGGGGTTAATAAATATTGCAGGTCAAGGTCTCCTTCCGTAAGCTGAGAAGAAAAATTTAAATTCCTCGCTTTATTTTTTCCCAATTTATCATCTGCAGAAATTTTCCCGATCTTAAAGGCAGTTCTTACGGATAAATGATTGGTAATATCATAAGACAAACCAATGCCACCCGCCAGGTGTGCCTGGCTAAACGTAAATCGTTTATCCTGCAAATCGCCTGAATAGTTGGAAGTACCTAAAAATAAATTAAGATTGAGGCCATTCTGAGCATTTGACAACAATGCAACCAAAGAAAATAAAAGAACGAAAAAGAACCTTTTCATGAGGGTTTAACTTAAAGGATAAATAGTTATAAAGTCAAAAATAATACCACGGTGGTAATACGATCAACAGTAATAAAAGTTTTAAGGTAAATTTAAGTTATACTGGTAACCCTTTAAGTTATTAATGAATTGAATTGAAAAATATAACGATTTAAAGTATGATATATTGTGATTCACCACTATTCACGATTCACCATTCACCACCCTAATTCTTCGATCCCTCCAATTCCTGTAAGGCCCCTACTTTGTTCAAAGATCCGTTAGAAGTAAATTCAGGAACCATCTTTCTTAAGATAAAAGGTATGATCTCATTATTATGTGAAAGGGCAGCCTGTTCTAATTCAGGCATCAGAGAATAGAACTCCGGATCCAGGTTAGCGCATTTCTTTGCTCTCAATATCCTTGGATGATAGGTTTCAGCAAACTCTTCAGCATCCTTAAAAAGTTCCTCGTACATTTTCTCTCCGGGTCTTAGACCTGTTTGCACAATAGCAATATCCGTAGGTTTAAATCCGGCAAGTTGTATCATCCTTTTTGCAAGATCCATAATCTTCACAGGTGTCCCCATGTCAAACAAAAGGATATCTCCGGATTCACCGATCTTACCGGCTTCAAGAACCAATTTGGAAGCTTCGGGGATGGTCATAAAATACCGGGTGATCTCAGGATGGGTAATGGTGATAGGCCCTCCCGCTTTTATTTGTTTGTCAAACGTCCTTACCACGCTTCCGGCAGATCCCAATACATTACCAAAACGGGTGGTAATAAATTGGGTTTCTGAATC
>DAHXOZ010000123.1 GCA_027364635.1 bacterium
ATATGGCTTCAATAATATTTGACCTCAAAAAATATTTAACCAGTTTGTAAAATAACATCCATCTATTTTAAGTAATTTTGGCCTCCTTTTGTAAAAAACAGGATATACCATCAACAATTTTTTTAAACTAAAATTAATACAAGCAATGGTTTTTGATCTGGACATGATAAAAAGATTTTATGAAAGTTACTCTGAAAAGGTAGAAGCAACACGTAAGGCAGTCAATCATCCCCTCACTCTTACTGAAAAGATTTTATATGCACATCTTTGGAAAAAAAATGCCGATCAGGCTTATGAAAGAGGGAAAGATTATGTAGATTTTGCACCAGACAGAGTGGCGATGCAGGATGCAACCGCACAAATGGCTTTGCTGCAATTCATGCAATCAGGAAGGGCCAAAGTTGCTGTTCCGTCCACCGTGCATTGCGATCATTTGATACAGGCTCAAATTGGCGCAGTAGCCGATCTTACAAGAGCCAAATCTCAAAATAAAGAAGTGTATGATTTTCTTGCTTCGGTCTCCAATAAATATGGAATTGGGTTCTGGAAACCGGGAGCCGGAATTATTCACCAGGTGGTTTTAGAAAATTATGCGTTTCCGGGTGGAATGATGATTGGAACCGATTCGCACACTGTAAATGCCGGCGGCCTTGGAACCATTGCCATTGGTGTAGGAGGAGCAGATGCATGTGATGTGATGGCAGGTTTGCCGTGGGAATTAAAATTTCCAAAATTAATCGGTGTGAAATTAACCGGCAAACTCAGTGGATGGACTTCAGCAAAAGATATTATTTTAAAAGTGGCCGGCATCTTAACCGTTAAAGGCGGCACCGGCGCTATTGTTGAATATTTTGGAGATGGAGCTACCTCAATTTCATGTACAGGAAAAGGAACCATTTGTAACATGGGCGCAGAGATTGGTGCAACCACTTCTATATTTGGCTATGATAAAAAAATGGCTGATTACCTTAAAGGAACAGGAAGATCCGAAGTAGCAGAAATGGCTGATAAAGTTTCCCGTGATCTTACCGGAGACAAAGAAGTATATGAAAATCCCGAAAAATATTTTGACCAGGTAATTGAAATCAATTTATCAGAATTAGAGCCGCATATCAACGGACCTTTTACACCTGATTTAGCGTGGCCTATTTCAAAATTTGCTGAAGCGGTTAAGAAAAATAACTGGCCTGAAAAATTAGAAGTTGGATTGATCGGCTCATGCACCAATTCTTCTTATGAAGATATTTCACGTGCAGCATCTGTGGCCAAACAGGCTACAGATAACGGATTAAACGTTAGTTCGGAATTTATAATTACTCCCGGTTCTGAACAAGTAAGGTACACCGTGGAAAGAGATGGTTATTTAAAAACTTTTGAAGAAATGGGCGGCGTTGTTTTGGCAAATGCCTGTGGACCATGTATTGGTCAATGGGCACGTCATACCAACGATCCCGACAAGAAAAATTCTATCGTTACTTCTTACAACCGAAATTTTGCAAAAAGAAATGATGGCAACCCAAACACACATGCTTTTGTTGCTTCGCCGGAACTGACAACCGCCCTTGCAATTGCCGGAAAAATTACCTTTAATCCTCTTACCGACTACCTTGTTAACGACAAAGGCGAAAAAGTAAAATTAGAAGAACCAAAAGGAATTGAAATGCCTCAAAAAGGATTTGAAGTAGAGGATGCAGGATTCCAGGCACCAGCAGAAGATGGAAGCCAGATAGAAGTAATTGTTTCTCCTGATTCAGATCGTCTTCAAATTTTAGAGCCTTTTAAAGCATGGAACGGTGAAGATTTTAAAGGATTGAAATTATTGATCAAAGCGAAGGGGAAATGTACCACAGATCATATTTCTATGGCTGGCCCCTGGTTGAAATATCGCGGTCATCTTGATAATATCAGTAACAATTTATTAATCGGCGCAGTTAATTTTTTTAATGAGAAAACCAATTCAGTAAAAAATCAAATCACAGGTGTTTATGGCCCTTTGCCGGAAACCCAAAGAGCATATAAAGCGCAGGGCATAGGAACAGTGATTGTGGCGGACGAGAACTACGGCGAAGGTTCCTCACGCGAGCATGCAGCAATGGAGCCGCGCCATTTAGGAGTAAAAGTCGTAATCGTAAAATCTTTTGCCCGCATTCACGAAACCAATTTGAAAAAGCAGGGAATGCTGGCAGTTACTTTTGAAAATAAAGAAGATTACGATAAAGTGTTAGAAGATGATTCAATCGATATAGTGGGTCTTACTGACTTTACAGTTGGAAAATCATTAAAAGTTGTTTTACACCACAAAGATGGAACTACCGATTCTTTCCAGGTAAATCATACTTATAATCAGCAGCAAATAGAATGGTTTAAAGCCGGAGCTGCTTTAAATATTATCAGAAAAGAATTCGAAAACAGAAGTAAAGCAGGGAACGCTTCAGTATAGTGTTTCTTTTTATTTGCAGCCATTCTATTTTGAATACCTAAAATAAAAATAGAATGGCTTTTATTTAATTTAAGAACCCAGGGGGGTCCCGTTGACCATGAAAAATGAGAAAAATGAAAAGGATAGCTGTTTTACTGTTTTTAATATTTTACAGTCTTTATACTTCAGCTCAAAATCAAAATGATCTTCAAAAACTAAAGGTTTTTATTGACTGTAGTCGCGTAGGATGTGATTGGTCTTTTATCAGAACACAAATAAAAATTGTTGATTTTTTATTTGACAGCGAGGCTTCAGATGTTCATATTTTAATAACCGCACAAAGTGCAGGGAATGGAGGTAAACAATATGAACTTCTTTTTTATGGTCAGCATAGTTACGACTACTATAATGATACCTTATACTTTACTACAGCAGCTACCGCAACAAGTAGCGAGGTAAGAAAACAAATGGTACATTCAGTAATGATGGGAATAGCGCCTTTGGTAGCGCGAACTGCCTATGCCTCTGCTATTTCAATTGATATGAAAGGAAGCGATTCTACCAACTCACTTTCCTCTGTTGTTACAAAAGATAAATGGAACTATTGGGTTTTTAACGTTGGTGTTGATGGCCGGTTAAATGTCGATAAAAATTATAAAAGTGATCGTTTCAGTTCCGATTTTTCTGCTGATCGTACCACCCAGGACCTTAAGGTAGGTTTTAGAATATATGGAAGTAAAAATCATTCAGTTTACCAATACCAGGACTCGACAGGGGCCACTTCAAAATACACGGTTAATAACAGTAATTATGGATTTTTTAATAACCTGGTTAAATCGATGGCCCCGCATTGGAGTTATGGCTACCAGGTAAGTTATTCAAATAATACGTTTTCTAATTTCAAACGAAAAATTTATTTTAACCCCGCCATTGAATATAACTTCTACCCTTATTCTGAAGTTAACAGTCGTTTCTTTGTATTGAGATACGGAGCCGATGTTTCGCTAAATAATTATTATGACACCACCATCTATAATAAATTAAAAGAAACCTTATACGGCCACCAATTTTCTGCAGCATTGACCCTGAACCAAAAATGGGGAACCTTTTACAGCAGTATTTATTACAGGAATTATTTTTCTGACTGGAAGCTGAACAACATGGGTATCAACTTAAATGTAAACGTTAGAGTTACCGGTGGACTTTCTTTTTATGTCAACACTTCGGGGAGTATTGTTCATGACCAGATCTATTTGGTAAAAGGCAACATTTCAGAGCAGGATCTTCTTATCAAAACAAGGCAATTGGGTTCTTCCTTTAATTATAATTTATATTTTGGGGTGAATTTCAGGTTTGGCAGCAAGCTTAACAATTTTGTAAATCCCCGCTTCCAGGGTTTTGAAGGTTTCTAAAAAATTACCTGTTCAAATAATCCTGGTAAGAAAATTCCATATAGGCTTTGCCATATTTCATTTGGGAAGTATCAAAACCGGGCGATATAAAAATCGGTCTTTTAGAAACATTATCCATCGTTTCTATCCCTTTGGGTGTTACCAACCCAAAACCATTATTAAAAGAATAAAAGGCAAATGGTTTTGCAGAAGAATCCAGCAAGTCTTTACCCCAATGGAATTCTTTTGTTGGCACATGAAGCTGATCTAAGATTGTTGTGGCAATATCAGTTTGAGAACCTATTGTATTCACTTTCCCTTTCATGGTTAAAGCTCCGCCCGAAAAAATTAACGGGATATGGAATTTTGAAGGCCTGTCGTTGGGATCATGCCCCGGCAAAGGATGACCGTGGTCGGCAACAAAAACAACTAACGTGTTATTCCACAAAGGATCTTTTTTTAACCTGTTCATAAAACTACCAATAATACTATCCGTATAATAAACCGAATTTTCGAAAAGTGTGGTTTGCCCCTTGCCTTTAAAACGAGGTTTCATCGGAACATCATAAGGCTCATGGCTGCTAAGCGTAAATAAGGTTGCAAAGAACGGTTGCTTTTTTGTTCGGATATCCTTGTCAAATTCGTCAAAAACATATTGATCATGTACGCCCCACGAAGTAGTTCTTTCGGAAATTGGGAAAGAATATTTATCCGTTAACTGATCTATTTTAATATTAATAAGGTAGGATTTCATATTGGCAAATTCAAGCTCGCCACCATACGTATAACTGGAATGATAACCAATCTTTTCAAGTGACTGGTTTATTGAAGGAAGTTTTCTTGTTTTGGTAGGTGTTTTAATAATTGAAGTAATGGCCTGGTTTGGATAGCCGCTTAATACAGCCACCAGTCCTTTCTCACTTCTATCTCCCGCGGCATATATATTGGTAAATAACAATCCATTTGCAGCAATACTGTCAAGGTTGGGAGTAACATGTGGAACGCCGCCAAGACAGCCAAGCCATTTAGCGGTAAAACTTTCTAAAATAATAATGATAACATTTGGTTTATCAACAGATAAAATAGAAGGAATTCTTTTTGGGCCCGTATCATATAAACTATCAACAAGTTCCTTTGATTTTTCAAGTGAAAAATATTCAAATGGATTTTGTGTATCGTTCCTGTTCAAAATCGAAAACATAATGTTCCATGGCAGGTTAATAGCTGCATGATCAGCAAATATTTTTTCAGAAAAATACGCATCACTGATATTCATTGGTATCTTCTGAATTCCTCCGCGAATCGGAACAAAAAGAAATACAAACAAAAAGGCAGAAACAAAAAAGTGGGTTATATGAAAGCGTTTTTGAGGAGCGCCGATGAAATGATCAAAATATTTTTTATAAATAATAATAAAGAGGCCGGCAATAAAAATAAAGATAACCATCAACAAAAAAACCGGTGCAGTAGAAATAGTTGCCCCCATTTCCTTTGGCGTTTTAAAATATTGCAACGGAGTTGCATCCATCCTGTAACCCCATGCATTATATAGTTCCAGGTCTGCAATAATTAAAAAAGAAATGATTGTGACTAAAACGTAAGTATAAATTCTGATTATCTTTTTTACAGAAAAGTTGACAACAACTGACTGTATTAAAAACAAGAGAAACGGGAAGATACAAATGTAAGCCGTGAAAGATGCGTCCATCCTCAATCCGTAAAGAAATACTTTAAAGATTTCTGTTGCAGTAAGCGTTTGGGCAAGATGAAAATGGTAAAGTAAAAAAGCAATTTTCGCAGCAATAAAAAACAGGATCCAATATAAAAAATAGAAAAGGTAAGCCAGATATTTTTTCACTTCGCGAAAATAATAATTATAATGTTCAGCTTATATTTCAAAAAGTTAATAAAAGGTTTTTAGTTAGAAATAATAATCTGAATTATTTGTTGTTTTACTGTCATTCATTTTAAATAAAAAGCCCTGCAACACATCATTGCAGGGCTTTTCTATAATTGGAAAAACAGTTATAATTCCTTTACAGTGGTAGTTGAAGTTATTTTTGTTTTCATGGGAAAATCCTGTCCCATTGCTGAAACGGTTCCTGAAGCATCACCGGTAGAAGAACTGGATTGAATAACCCCTGTTTTAATATCTACTTTTTCTTCTCCAACTACTTTACCCGTGGTTTTGGTGGCAATTTCCATTCCCTGCTGTTCCATAGTAGTTACCACTGAATCTGTGCCGGTAAATGAAATGGTAGCAACGTCTCCGCTAATATCTTTTATGGTATAAAGAATGGATCTTGACATACCATCACTATTGGTGTTTTCTGTCCAACTTGTACCCACCTTCGGGTTAGTTGGTAAAGGCAGGAATAGCTAAGATTGTAATTGAGCGTACGCTAAATAAATTGATAATTACGATTCATACTTCTAAACCAGGGATTATTATTGGAAAAGGGGGAGGAGAAGTAGACCGTATAAAAGAAGAATTGAAGAAACTGACCGGCAAAGAAGATGTTCAGATCAATATTCTTGAAATACGCCGCCCTGAACTGGATGCAGCCATTGTAGCTGATACGATTGCCAAGCAAATTGAAAATCGTATTAATTATAAAAGAGCAATAAAAATGTCTATTGCTTCTGCTTTAAGAATGGGCGCTGAAGGAATAAAGGTAAGAGTAGGTGGACGTTTGGGTGGTGCTGAAATTGCACGGAGTGAAGAAATAAAACAAGGCCGCACTCCATTACATACTTTAAGAATGGACATTGATTACTCCAGTATTTTTGCACAAACCGTTTACGGGAAGATTGGCATTAAAGTATGGATATGTAAAGGAGAAGTTCTTGCAAAAAGAGATTTAAACCCGAATATTATTGCCGGAGGAGGAAAAAGCGATCATGAAGCTCATGACAGAAGAGGTGGCTTCGGTGACAGAAGAGGCGGTGGAGATCGTGGCGACAGAAGAGGTGGAGATAGGAGAGGTGGAGGCGGAAGAAGATAAATTTTAAATAACTATTAAGAATGGTTCGCTTCTGAAAAGTACAGTGAACAAATAATAAACGACAAATTATGTTACAGCCAAAAAGATCGAAGCATAGAAAGATGCAGAAAGGCCGTATGAAAGGCGATACCAAACGTGGGGATACAATTTCTTTTGGAACCTTTGGGTTAAAGGCACTTGATTCTGTATGGTTAACTAACAGGCAGATTGAATCTGCCAGGCAGGCATTAACCCGTCATATGAAACGTGAAGGAAATGTATGGATCAGGATATTTCCTGATAAGCCAATTACCAAAAAACCTGCAGAAGTGAGGATGGGTAAAGGTAAAGGTAATCCTGAGTACTGGGCAGCTGTGGTACAGCCCGGAAGGATCATTTTTGAAGCTGACGGAGTTCCTTTGCAGGTGGCTAAAGAAGCTTTTGAATTGGCTGCTCAAAAACTTCCTATTCAAACAAAATTTGTGGTAAGCAGGGATTATGTAGGTTAATTAGCTGATTCGCTAATATGCTAATTAGCTAATGTAAAAAAGATGCATCAATAAGAAAGAATTTTAAATTGGCTAATTGGCTAATTATCACATTATCAAATTAAAACAATGTCAAACAGAAATGATTTCGTAAACAGTTTAAAGACGATGACTGAAAAGGACTTGCAGGCAAGAATCCTGGAAGATGAGTTACGAATTAAAAAATTAAAATTTGCTCATGCGGTTTCTCCTCTTGAGAACCCGATGTCCATCCGCGATGTAAGAAAAGATCTTGCCCGCACAAAAACTGAATTAAGAAAAAAACAATTAGGTGCTAAATCCTAAAAAATAAAAAAATGTCCGAAAGAAATTTAAGAAAAGTAAGAACCGGTGTTGTTTCCAGCAACAAAATGGATAAAACCATTACTGTAAAAGTAGAAAGGAAGGTAAAACATCCGCTTTACGGAAAATTTGTGAAAAAAACTACCGGCTTTCATGCTCACGATGAAAAGAACGAATGCAACATCGGTGATTTAGTTAAGATCATGGAAACAAGGCCATTGAGCAAAACAAAGCGTTGGAGATTGGTAGAGGTGTTGGAGAAAGTTAAATAAAATTTTAAAATAATTGTTTAAATGCCGAAAGCTTAACGCTCAAGGCTAAAAGATAAAAAAATGATACAGCAAGAAAGCAGGCTAAATGTAGCAGATAACAGCGGCGCAAAGGAAGTGTTGTGTATAAGAGTACTGGGAAATTCCGGTCAGGACTACGCTCATGTTGGCGATAAAATAGTTGTAACAGTAAAAGATGCTATTCCTGCGGGAGGAATAAAGAAAGGAACTGTAAGTAAAGCCGTTATTGTTCGCACCAAAAATAAGCTTCGTCGTAAAGATGGTTCTTATATCCGGTTTGATGATAATGCTGTAGTACTTTTAAATGCAGCAGATGAGCCGAGGGGAACGAGGATTTTCGGGCCTGTTGCCCGCGAACTACGCGACAAGGGTTATATGAAAATCATTTCATTGGCTCCTGAAGTATTGTAATTATAATTGTATCTTTGCACCCCTTAAAAATAAGGGTATTTAATAAGTAATTAATCAAGACAAATATTTGTCAAAAATGAAGACAAGATTTAAACCAAAGTTCAACATAAAGAAAGGTGATTCAGTGGTAGTGATTACCGGTGATGATAAAGATCCCAGGAAACCGCGCAAGGTGCTGGAAGTAATAACTGACAAGAACCGCGTATTGGTAGAAGGTGTAAACATTGTTACCAAACATACAAAGCCTTCTGCTCAAAACACAAAGGGCGGTATCATGAAAATTGAAGCTCCGATCGCTATTTCCAATGTGATGCTTTGGGATTCAAAATCACATGCACCTTCTAAAATCAGCAGAACAAGAGAAGGTGGAAAATTAATCAGAACAGCAAAAAAATCAGGGGAGGTAATTAAATAATGAGTACCGATAAATATACTCCGAGACTGGAAGTAAAGTACAAAAATGAAGTTGTACCGGCGTTAATGAAAAAGTTTTCTTATAAAACGGTTATGCAGGCACCCAGGCTTACCAAAGTTTGTTTAAACCGCGGTGTGAATGGGGCTGTTGCCGATAAGAAATTAATTGATATCGCTATTGACGAACTGTCAACTATTACAGGCCAAAAGGCAGTTGCCACCATGTCTAAAAAAGATATTTCTAATTTCAAACTGCGTAAGAACATGCCCATTGGTGCGAAAGTTACTTTACGTGGAAAAACCATGTATGAATTTTTAGACCGCCTGGTTTCAGTTTCTTTGCCACGTGTACGTGATTTTAAAGGTATTAATGATAAATCATTTGATGGTCGTGGTAATTACACATTGGGTGTAACAGAGCAAATTATTTTCCCTGAAATTGATATTGATAAAGTAAATAAGATTACCGGTCTTGATATCACTTTAGTAACTACAGCAAAAACCAATGAAGAAGCTTACGAATTGCTAAAAGAACTGGGATTGCCGTTTAAAAACACAAAGAAATAATTTATTTCAAAATTTTCAAATTAAGATAAAAGTATGGCTAAAGAGTCAGTTAAAGCAAGACAAAGGAAGCGCGAAAAAATGGTAGAAAAATATGCTGAGAAAAGAAAAGCATTGAAAGAAGCCGGCGATTACAGAGGGCTGGATCTTCTACCCAAAAACGCATCTCCTGTTCGTCTTAAAAACAGGTGTCAGCTTACCGGCCGCCCAAGAGGTTATATGAGGCATTTTGGTCTTTCAAGAAACATGTTTCGCGACATGGCCCTTGAAGGAAAAATTCCGGGAGTAAAAAAAGCAAGCTGGTAAAAAGGCTGAATGCTGAATGCTGAACGCAAAAAATAAGGTATCAACGGATATCGCATTGTAAACAAACAATAATTAAAGAAAAACAAACAATGGTTACTGATCCTATCGCAGATTATTTAACAAGAATACGCAACGCGCAAATGGCCAGCCACAGGATTGTGGAAATTCCTGCCAGCAATTTAAAAAAGCGCATTACCGAAATATTATACACCCAGGGTTATATTTTAAAGTACAAATTTGAAGACGATTCAAAACAAGGTGTTATTAAAATAGCCCTCAAGTATGATCCTCAAACAAGAATTCCTGCAATTGAAAGTCTTGAAAGAGTAAGTCGCCCGGGATTGCGTACTTATTCAAAACCAAATGATTTCAAAAGGGTGAAAAATGGTTTGGGAATTTCAATTATTTCCACATCAAAAGGTGTAATGACTGATAAAGAAGCAAAAGCAAATAATGTAGGTGGAGAAGTATTGTGTAATGTTTATTAATTAGCGATGAATTCTTTTGCAGGAATAATTATCGTCTTTTTTGCTTTATTCTTTGCGATAAGATTTGTATTGAGAAGCTCTGGAAAAAATAAATAAAAGTATTGGTAAGTTAATTAAGCCTTAGTCGTGGCTGAACACTACCAGATTATAAATAAATAAATTAAAACCGGCTATGTCTAGAATTGGAAAAAATCCAGTGAAAATTACAAAAGGTGTAAATGTAACTGTGGGAGCAGATAATGTAATTACTGTAAAAGGCCCCAAAGGTGAATTAAAACAGGCAATTGATCCTGACATAAAAGTGGAAGTAAAGGATGGCATGGTAGAAT
>DAHXOZ010000124.1:0-5790 GCA_027364635.1 bacterium
TTTCAACAGAAATTGGTTTTCAAAACAGCAAATACAGTGAAGATACCTGGACAATAGAAATAAGGCCGATCATTGACAAGCAGTGGAGCAAATTGTATTTGTGCTTTAATCCCACTTTTGACAGAGCTTTAAAAGGATTGAATACCGGGGAAGGTTTTGTTTTTTCTCCCAATTTCAAAGCAAGTTATGCTGTTACAAAAGCCTTTATTCCGGGTTTTGAATATTACGGTTCTATCGGGCCGCTTAATAACATTTACAAATGGGACGAGCAGCAACAGCAGTTATTTTTGGCAGTCGATTTAAATGTTTCTCCCAAATGGGAATTCAATGCGGGCTACGGATTTGGATTCACTTCCGGTACTGATAAAAATATTTTCAAGGTGATTGTGGGAAGAAGGTTCAAATAAAATGTACTGCTAAAATATTTCCTATAAATAACAGAATTACAACGTCTCCATTACTCTTTAACAGTATAAAGCTGCCTTTATTTTTGTAATTTTGCACGCTTTAAAATAACAGTAATTTCTTTGTTTACTGTTTTTATCTTTTATTTTTTATTTAAACTATGCTATTAGGTTTACAGAATCTCACCTTTGAATTTGGTGCAAGAATTATTGTTAAAGATGCAACATGGCACATTCAGCCTAATGAAAGGATCGGGCTTATCGGCTATAACGGAACAGGAAAATCTACTTTATTAAAAGTTTTAACCAATCAATATCTTCCCTCTGCAGGCACTGTAGAAAAAGGAAAAGAAACCACGATCGGATTTCTTCACCAGGACCTTTTAAGTTTTGACACTGAAGATTCTATTTTGCAGGTAGCCTTAAGTGCATTTGAAAGGGTGCAGGAATTAGAAAAAGAAATCGAAAAAATTGGGCATGAACTTGAAAAGACTTCAGATGAATCATTGGCCCATTTATATGGTGACAAATTGCACGAACTTGAAGTGTTGGGCGGATATGACATCCATCATAAAACCGAAGAAATTTTACAAGGACTTGGTTTTGCCAACGCTGATTTACAAAGGCCTTATAAAGAATTTAGCGGAGGCTGGCGGATGAGGGTTTTGCTTGCTAAAATGATCCTGATGAACCCTGATGTATTGTTGTTGGATGAGCCCACCAACCACCTGGATTTACCTTCAATTGAATGGCTTGAAAAATATTTACAGCATTATAAAGGTTCTGTAGTAATCGTTTCGCACGACCGTTATTTTCTGGACAGGATGGTTACCAAAATCGTTGAACTCTACCAACAGGAATTGCATTTTTACAGTGGCAACTATTCTTATTACTTACAAGAAAAAGAACAGCGAATTGAACTGCAAAAAAGAGCTTATGAAAACCAACAGGATTACATTCGCCAGCAGGAAAAGTTCGTAGAACGTTTTAAAGCAAAAGCTTCCAAAGCCGCGCAGGCTCAAAGTATCATGAAACGGCTGGATAAAATTGATCGGATTGAAAATACAGAATTGGAAAGGCCTGATATGCGCATTAATTTTACCATCGGGCATCAGCCGGGAAGAATTCTTTGTACATTGAAACATGCAACAAAGAATTTTGGAAATGTAAAAATTGCGGAAAACACAGGAGCTGAGATCAATCGTGGAGATAAAATCGGTTTAATAGGTGCCAACGGAAAAGGTAAATCAACGTTGCTGAGGATGGTTGCCGGTGTTGAACCTTTTGACGGGGAAAGAATAGAGGGCCACAATGTAAAAGATGCCTTTTATGCACAGCACCAGCTTGAAGCCCTGAACCTGGAACATACCGTGCTGGAAGAAATGAATTACTCCGGAAGTGGAAAAACAGAACTGGAATTAAGGAGCCTGTTAGGTTGCTTCCTGTTCAGCGGAGATGATGTAGATAAAAAAATAAAAGTGCTGAGCGGGGGTGAAAAAGCACGCGTGGCGCTTGCTAAAACTATTGTAAGCAAAGCCAACTTTCTTCTGCTGGATGAACCGACAAACCACCTCGATATGCATTCGGTTGACCTGCTTATTGAAGCATTGAACAAATATGAAGGAAGTTATATTTTGGTGAGCCACGACCGGTATTTTGTAAATAAAACCGCCAATAAGATCTGGGAGATTGACAACTACAAGATCAAAGAATTTGTTGGCACTTACGATGAATGGGAGCGCTGGAAGCAGGAAAGAAAAGTTGAAGAAAAGAACACCTCAGAGAAAAAAGAAGTCGTAAAGAAACCGGCTCCTTCCGAAAAGAAAAATAACAACCAATCTGCTGAAAGCCGCGAACAGCAAAAAGAATTACAAAAAGTAAAAAGACAATTCCAGCAATTGGAAGAAAAGATTGCAAAAAATACTAAAGAAAAAAAGCAATTGGAAGCCAACCTTTCTCTTCCCGAAATCTACTCCGATAAAGAGAAGTTTATGGAAGCAGAAAAAAAGTATAATCAAAAATTGCAGGAGCTCACTAATAATAATGAAGAATACGAAAAGCTCTTCGATAAAATAATGTTAATGGAAGAGCAGGAAAGTTAAAATATCATCTAAGGATTTTTAACTAAAAACGTTGAATAGCAGCTTTATTTACCTGTATTTAATTAATTATTTTTTATTTTATTTCAAAAAATAAAACTTGCATGAGCCAGATTTTTTTATAACTTTGTGTTAATCCTTCCCTCTAAAAACTAGTCTGATAGTTAGGTTTTTTTCCAATTTTCCTTTCAAAACGCAATTTTTGTTAACATTAAAATTGAAGATTATGAAAAAAATTAACTCTGTAGAATTGCACGACACCTTCGTTGCCATCGGGATTATCTTATTATTTCTTGGGATTATGGCTGCTATAGCCTTATTAACCGGAATGTAAAAAATTATTATAATTCTTAATTTTTTGTGGCACAGGTATACCCTGTGCCATTTCTTTTTCATTTCTTTAACTTCTTACTTCAAATCAATACTTTTTCTTACTGATATTTGCAGTCAATAATTTTTTTTTGAATGCGAATAGCAATTAACGGAATGGGACGTATCGGTCGCCTGTTGTTAAGAAGACTCATTGAAATTGAACCGTTTGAAATAGTAGCCGTCAATGACCTGATGCCCGTAAAAAACCTGGCTTACCTGTTGAAATATGATTCTATCTATGGAACCTATTCTCACGAAATAAGTACAGTTGAACAAACTCTAAAAGTTGATCAAAAAGAAATAGCCGTCTATCAAAATGCAGATCCTCTTCAACTTCCATGGAATGACTTAAAAGTGGATGTAGTGCTGGAATGCACCGGAAAATACACCAATAAAGATGGGGCTTCTAAACATTTAGCAGCCGGAGCAAAGAAAGTGCTGCTATCAACTACGGGTGCAGAAGATGTGGTTTTAAGAGTTTACGGCCACAACCAAAACGGATCTACGGAAAGCATCGATATTTTATCGCCGGGTGGCTGTATGACGAATTGCTCAGTTCATGTTCTTTATATTTTGAACTCAATAGGTATTCAATCGTCTCATATTAATATTCTTCATTCTTATACCTCCCGCCAGGCACTGACAGATATGCCTAATGATCAGTTAAGGCGTGGTCGCGCAGCAGCGGAATCTATCATTCCTGTAGCCATTGATCTTCATCTATCACTGAACCGGTTGCTTCCGGGTTTAAAAGATAAAATCAATGTTTTCTCTACAAGAATCCCTGTGGCCAATGGTGCTATGGCTTCTTTCTCCATACAATTAAAAGAAAACGTTTCTGCAGAACAAATAAATAAAATGTTTAAAACTGCTTCCCAAAATGAATATAAAGGAATTTTAGATTATACAGAAGAGCCATTGGTTTCGCTTGACATAAAAGGCAATACCCATTCTTGTATCATTGATGGTACCCAGACTGCTGTTATTGGAAATCATGCAAGAGTAGTAGCTTGGTTCGATAATGAATATGGCTTTACCAGCCGCCTTATCGACTGGCTGGCTTACTGGAATAAATAGCTTTTTTCAGTAAAGCAACAAATAACAGGAATTTTTATTTGCTCAGCAGTTAATGCACATTTCCAAAAAACAAGTATGCCAAAAAGATAGATGTAACAATTCCAACAAGATCAGCCAATAACATTGCCCCGATTGAATAACGGGTATTTTTAATAGAAACTGCGCCATAATATACTGCCACAATATAGAAAGTGGTATCGGAAGTTCCCTGCAAGATGGAAGACAAATCGGCTGCGAAAGAATTGGGCCCGTAAGTAGTCATCGTATCGATCATCATTCCCCGGGCTGCACTTCCGCTTAAGGGTTTTACCAAAGCAGTTGGCAAACCCGCAACAAATCTTGTATCGGTTCCTAATGCACCAAACAATTTGCTCATTCCATCTATAATTACCTCAAACGTACCGCTGGTACGCAATAAGCTGATCGCTACTAACATTCCCACCAGGTAAGGTATAATTTTTACTGCCACTTCAAAGCCGCCTTTTGCCCCTTCAATAAATGCGTCAAAAATGTCAATTTTCTTATACAATGCGCCTAAAATAATCAGGAAGAAAAGCGATAAAATAAGGCCGTTGCTCAGCACACCTGAAAAGGTTTGAACACCCGAGAAGCTCAACGATTTTAAATAAATTACCATCAAAGAAATAACTGCCGAAATACCCAATACCCACAACAATATTACCGGTTGAAAAATATTTATTTTCTGTTTGTAAGAAACAATCAGCATTGCCGCTATAGTTGCAGCAAAAGTGGCGATCATACAAGGGATAAAAATGGAAGTAGGATTTGCCGCATTTAATGAAGCGCGAATAGCAATAATGCTCACAGGAATTAAGGTAAGTCCCGAAGCATGCAGGCACAAAAACATGATCTGCGAATTGGAGGCTGTATCCTTATTCGGATTCAGTTCCTGGAGGCTTTCCATCGCCTTAATTCCGAACGGTGTCGCCGCATTATCCAAACCTAAAAGATTCGCCGAAAAATTCATTACCATGTGCCCCATCGCGGGATGATTTTTGGGCAATTCAGGAAATAATTTTGAAAAGAAAGGCCCGATAATTTTTGATAGAAGCCGTATTCCTCCTGCCCTCTCGGCAATACTCATAAATCCCATGAACAACGCCATGATCCCGATAAGATTGATAGAAATATCGACGGCGGTTTTTGCGGTGGCAATTATTCCATCAGCACTTTGTTGCCTGTAACTGATATAATTTCCGTCAGCAGTTTTGCTGAATTTCAGGGTTCCATCACTATACGTTTTGCCGCTTTGTAATTTTTGTAAAATAGCAGAAGCAATTTTTTGTGAATCTAACCTGGTAGTATAAGAAGTGTCGCCTGCGTTTCCAACCACCATACGACTATAAATATTGGTGTTCCCTTTTATAAAAATGCATTGAAAAGTAGCCGCCAGGAATGCAACAATAATAAAAGACGCCCAAATTCTGCTTAATGCCATAAATAAAGTTGAAAAAACTAAGATAAGAGTTAATTGGTTAATTAGCCAATTAGCTAATGTGCCAATTTGAAAATGTGAAAATGAACCTGGTTAACTTTATAAATAAAACCTAAAATCAAAAACCGTTTATTTGTTCGAGTTAATTAGCCAATTAGCTAATGTGCCAATTTTAAAATGGAAAATGAACCTGGTTAACTTTATAAATAAAACCTAAAATCAAAAAACCGTTTATTTGTTCGTTTGCTATTTATCAGAATTCGTAATTCATAATTCGTAATTCGTAATTCGTAATTCCCCCTTCACCATTCACTTAAAATCATTTACTTTGCTCCTTAAAAGAAAAACCCTTCATGAAGAATTTTAATTTCAAAAAAATACT
>DAHXOZ010000124.1:5889-7200 GCA_027364635.1 bacterium
ACCATTCACTTAAAATCATTTACTTTGCTCCTTAAAAGAAAAACCCTTCATGAAGAATTTTAATTTCAAAAAAATACTTCCACACTTAATTGCAGTTGCTATTTTTTTAATTGTTGCCGTTATTTATACAAAACCTGCTTTCCAGGGAAAAGTGCCGCAGCAATCTGATACACAGCAATGGCATGCAATGGCACAACAATCTTTTGAATTTAAAGATAAATATGGGCATTTCCCTTTATGGACCAACAGCATGTTCAGCGGCATGCCTGCTTACCAAATTGCTTTTGATCCCAGAACAAAAATCACTGTTGGATATTTAACTTCCGTGATTACATTAGGGCTTCCAATACCGGCCAGTTTTTTCTTTTTAGCATGCATTTGTTTTTATTTTTTGTGTGTCGTCGCCGGTGCCAATCCATGGGTAAGTATTCTTGGCGGCCTTGCATACGCGTACTCCACTTTTGACCCTATCATTATTTCAGTCGGTCACAATACGCAAATGATCTCAATAGGCTATGCACCTGCTGTTTTGGGCGGTTTACTTTTATTATACAAAAAGAAATACCTGGCCGGTTTTATGGTAACGGCATTGTTTTCTTCTTTTTTAATTGCTCAAAACCATGTTCAGATTGTGTATTACACACTAATAATCGCAGTGATAATGACGATCGCTTTTTTGATAAGAAGCTACCAGGAGAAACAATTTGGCCATGCGGTAAAAAGTGCAGCACTTGGGCTTATGGCCGGATTAGTTGGGTTAGCGTGTTGTGCAGTTTCTATGATGCCTACTTATGAATATGCCAAAGAAAGTATGCGTGGCGGCAAATCAGAATTAACCCAACAGGTTGAGGGAAACAAAACCAAAGGAGGTTTAGATAAAGATTATGCATTTAGATACAGCCTTGGCTTTCCGGAAACCTTCACGTTTATAGTTCCGGGATTATATGGTGGCAGCAATGGTGGCGACGAATACAATGCCAACTCTAAATTTGTTGAGCAATTTTCTCAATTAGGAGTCCCTGGAGACCAGGCTTTGCAGTATGCAGACCATTATTCTTATTGGGGCGACCAGCCGGGCACTTCCGGGCCGGTTTATCTCGGTGCTATTGTTTGCCTGCTTTTCATTTTTGGCGTGGTTTATTTAAAATCGTGGTATAAGTGGTGGCTCATTGCCGCAAGCGTGCTGGGTGTTTTGCTGGCGTGGGGCGCCAACTTTTCAAGTTTCAATTATTTTCTCTTTGATTATCTTCCATTCTACAATAAATTTCGTGCGCCAACCATGGCTTTGGTAATTCCCCAATTGTGCTTTCC
>DAHXOZ010000124.1:7299-10370 GCA_027364635.1 bacterium
CCTCTTTGATTATCTTCCATTCTACAATAAATTTCGTGCGCCAACCATGGCTTTGGTAATTCCCCAATTGTGCTTTCCCTTAATGGCAGTTTTGGCACTTACCAAATTGATCTCCAAAGATATTGATGTAGCTGAAGCATGGAAAAAATTAAAGACTACTGCAATTATTAGTGCAATAATTCTTGTGTTGTTGGCATTCTTTTACACGTCCGCTTCTTTTACCGGCCCTAATGATAAAGCCATCAGGGATAACCTGAAACAAAATATGTTGCGTGTTCCTCCGGGACAGCAAGTATCCCCTCAAATAGAACAACAGGCTGAACAGGTAAGCAGTAATCTTATTGATGCGTTACAAACCGACAGGAAAAATTTAATGGGAAGTGATCTGCTGCGATCATTTATTTTGATCGGGCTTGCCGTTCTTTTGATGGGGTTATATTTAAAGAAGAAAGTACCTGCTAAATTGCTGGTAGCAGGTCTGATTATTCTCTCGGGATATGACCTTATTGGGGTGGCTTTGCGATATTTGAATACCAATAATTATGTAGAACCCGAAGATTTTGAATCGGCATTTATTCCTTCCCCGGCAGAAAGCCAAATTTTAAAAGACCCTGACCATGCCAACTTCAGGGTGTTTAACGAAACGGTAGATGCATTTAATGATGCGACGACCGCTTATCATCTTAATTCTGTCGGCGGTTATCATCCGGCAAAATTGGGTTTGTATAATGACATCATCACCAGGCAACTCAGCAAAGGAAACATGCAGGTGTTTGATATGTTGAATACAAAATATTTTATTGTTCAGAATCCACAAACAGGTAAACCGGAGGCTCAGTTAAACCCCGGCGCTTTTGGCAATTGCTGGCTGGTAAAAGGCATAAAATATGTTGACAATGCCGACCAGGAAATGGCCGCTCTTGATAGCACCGGTTTAAAAGATACTGCAGTGGTTGAAAATAAATTTAAATCTAAAATCACTTCAACTCCAAAATATGATTCGATTGGTTATATTAAATTGGTTCAAAACCTTAACGATAAAATAGATTACAGGTTTTCTGCTAATTCTCCGCAATTCGCCGTGTTCAGTGAAATATATTATCCTGAAGGATGGAATGTATATATTGATGGCGATAAAGCGGATTATGTAAAAACCGACTATGTTTTGCGTGGCATGTTAATTCCTGCGGGTAATCATGAAATAGAATTCAGGTTTGAACCTAAATCCTTTACTATAGGCCGAATGATCAGCATTATTGCTAATATACTGGTAGCCTTGTTGATCATAGCCACTATTGTATATTATTCTGTAAAAAAGAAAGAACCTGATCCGCATTTGTTATAAAATGCATGTGAATTTCTTTTGCTAAAATAATTGATCAGCCAGTTGACAAAATTATCGATCATAACTATTTGCTTCAACAACCTGCAGGAGGTTTTAGATACCTGTAAATCGGTGGATGAACAAATCATTCCCCCGTTTGAGCATTTGATCATTAACGGTTCAACTACACCTGACATTGAAAAGTATTTTGAAAAAGCAGGAAAAGTTAATTACAGAAAAATTTTTAATGAAAGGGACAAAGGCATAGCTGATGCCTTTAATAAAGGCATCGAAAAATCTGCAGGAGATGTAATTCTGCTACTCAATTCGGGCGACCTTTTATACGATGAAAATGTGGTAAAAATTGTTTTGGCAAAATTTGATGAAGACAAAGCATTAATGTGGTTGCATGGAAAATACCGTTACCAGCGAAGTGGATTGTGGGTTACACTTGGCAAACCCTTCGACCCTAAAAAATTATACCGCGGCATGCGAAGCCTTTCGCATCAAACCATGTACGTAAGAAAAGAGTTGTATAATAAATATGGGCTGTTCGATAATTCTTTTAAAATAGCGATGGACTTTGATTTTGTGGCGCGTATCCGGTTTGAAAAATTTTTATTTCTCAATGAAATTCTTGCTGTAAATGTTCCCGGCGGCATCAGTACCGAGAGATATAATTTATCTTTAAAGGAAGGCAGTATAGTGGTAAAAAAATACCTCGGATCAAGTTGGAAAAATAAGCTTTGGACACTAAGGTTAAAAACTTTAAAAACGATCCAAAACATTCCGGTATTGGGAAAACTTCTTTATAAAATAAAAGTAGCGTTAGGTCTTGCGAATGCATAAATAAAAATCGGTAAAATTTGTTGATTCACTGTTGAAACCGAAAGATGCTGATCAAGTAAGCAATCAACATAAAAAACTTGGAAACCCAACCAATCCTCAACATAAAGTAGGGAATCCTTTTTTCAAAATTAATGATGAAGATAATTTTTTGATTCGGTTTTATGTCTCCGAGAAATGACATAAGTTTTTCTTTAGAATCTATTTTCAAATTCCGCATGAGGCGCCAGTAATAATCAAAAACAACAACGTCTTTTAAAATATCTTTTTTCTGTTCGTTAAGGAAAGTGATATTTTCCGGGAGTTGAACCGCAGGATTATATTTCGTATAACCGGTAACCTGTCCGCTGTGAAAGCCAATGTTCAACAACACCTCATCAATATAAACGGGCATTTTCGTTTGTTGAATTACGCGGATGTAATAATCAAAATCAACGATAAATTTATACCGCTTATCATACCATATATCCAGGTCTTTACGAACGATGGTACAACTCGGGTTTCCTACATACACTTTTTTTAAAAGGTGATAAGGGTTGCTTTCAAATAATTTTTTATCAGTGTAAGAAAGTTTTACCATTTGCTTTTTGCCCGTATCCGCTTCCACATTTTGAAACGCAGAGAAGAAAAAAACAGCACTGGGATGTTGTTGAATATTCTGGTAAAAAACCTGCAATGCATTATCGCTGGCGAACCAATCATCATTGTGCATAATCTTGATCCAGGTTCCGTTTGCTTTTCTTATTGCTTCATTCCAGTTCTCAGGCGTACCTAAAGGTTTTTCATTTTTATAATAGCGGATTTCTTTTTTTGATTGATACTTTTCTATCAGCTCTGCCACGCTATCATCCGGGCTATTTTAAAAGAATTATCGAACAGCCCATATTTATTATACAACTCT
>DAHXOZ010000125.1 GCA_027364635.1 bacterium
AAATGGTGTTGTTTCCTTTTGGGGCACTTCTTGTACTAACCCATATAACTCTGATGTAGATGCCTGATAGATTTTGGTTTTATGCTCACGC
The DNA here is from genome assembly GCA_027364635.1 of bacterium. Classification (GTDB taxonomy): domain Bacteria; phylum Bacteroidota; class Bacteroidia; order Chitinophagales; family Chitinophagaceae; genus Ginsengibacter. The sequence continues at coordinate 92 of DAHXOZ010000125.1, forward strand.
TTTAATATTCTCACCGCTTCCAAAAGCCTTAAGGCTCCAATTCCGTCTGCATTAGCAGTGTATTCCGGATTATCAAAACTTACTTTAACATGACTCATCGCAGCCAGGTTATAAATTTCATCTGGTTGCGTTTCCTGAACGATACGAATCAGGTTGGTGCTATCTGTCATATCTCCGTAATGCAATTTAAAATTTTCATTACTTTCATGTGGATCTACATATAAATGATCAATCCTGTAGGTGTTAATAAGGGAAGACCTTCTTTTTACTCCATGTACAACATACCCTTTAGATAAAAGTAATTCGGCGAGGTATGCCCCGTCTTGCCCGGTTATACCGGTTATTAATGCTGATTTCATAATTCAAAGCTATGATTTTGGAATGATTAATTCAGGAGCCAATTGGAGGAAAATGTGGCTTTTAAAAAAGGTTAGCAAAAATCATTCCTGAAAGAGGGTAATTTAAATTTCAGTTTTGTCAACTTAAATCGAGTTTTTTTGGGTTAAACAAAATATATGTAATTATTATTGTTTAATATAGTTTATGATTGTAACAACAAATCTTTTTCTCCAAACGAAAGTTCTTGAGGTAAAGGATTTATTGTTCCAACTTTTGCTGCGAGCGTATAACCTAATGATGGCAGGTTTACTTTTGCCAGTGTGTTCTTGATCTTCAAAACGTTCCCTGAAATAGAATACTGGCTACCGTCAAAGACTCTCGCAACAGCATTCGCATTCACTTTGGTTTTTTCCAAGGTAATTTCCTGATGATCGGAAACGAACTCTTTCATCATTTCCATCTCTTCATCATCAATTTTTGCGGGTTCGCCTTTCCAATATACCAGGTTGATCACTCCGTCAACGGATCTTATTTTTGAAATCTCTTCCGGAGTAATATTTGCAAAAACATAAGAGCGAAACAACGGCTCCTCGAGTGTCTTAACTCTTCTGAGGGAAGTTATTTGTTTACAATTTACTGGCAAAAAAACGTCAATTTTTCTTTTTCTAAGTGTTGATGCCACTTTTTTTTCCCATTTGGGTTTCGTATAAAGTATATACCAATTCTTCTGCATAATTTTTTTTTTAGAATTTAAATTTGCAGCTGTTCAAAGGATTGATACCAGGAAAATACTATAAGAAGAACATGGCTTCGCCGCCCTCAGTTACATCTTAACGTATTGAGAATTTAAAATTTTTCATTGATTTAGATTTAATATTTTACTGTTGGCTTTTTTTCCACTCTTTTACGATCTTTATTTCCATAAACATAATCATAGCCGTAACCATAATTGTTTTTGAAAAAACCTCGCATTTTTACACCGTTGAAAATAATGGCAGGATTATTTATAGGATTGATATGGATATTTTCATCAATTCTTTTGATAAGCATTTTTGGAGTGTAATGATGCCTGATTACATACAAAGTAGCATCACACAAACCAGTTAACAAATACCCATCAGTAACCAGTACCATTGGCGAAGTGTCTATAAGCACATAATCAAAAATGTTTTCCAGATAATTAAGCAGTTCATTGACCTTGCCATTTGACAATAGTTCTGAAGGGTTTTCAGGTAGATCAGCGCCAGCTGAAATGAAAAACAGATTTTCATATTCTCCAACATGCTTTATGATTTCCTCAGGGTCTTTATCGCCCTCTAAAAATTCTGTAACTCCTTCTTCCCGGTTTATACTTAATATTTTATCCAAGGTTGGATTGTTCAGATCCATATCTACCAAGACTACTTTTTTCCCTGTTAAAGAAAGACTGACAGCCAAATTGGCGGAAATAAAACTTTTACCTTCTCCTGAAATACTTGAAGTAATGAGGATTTTTTTGTGAGAAGAATCAATACCAAGAAAGGACAATGATATCCTTAATTTTCTAAATTCTTCCGCTACAAAACTTCTTGTTCCTTTTTCAATTACAATTTTATCTTTTGATTTATCAAAAGCAATTTCGCCTATGATAGGAATAGAAGTTAGTGATTCTATTTCATGTCTGTAAAGCACTTTACCTGTCAAAAATTCTTTAATAAAAATAAAGGTTCCACTTACACCAATAAAGACTACAATAGATAAAGCATAAATCAATAATTTTCTCGGACTTACCGGATCTGGACTAGCCTGAGCATAATCAACAACCCTACTGTTTGATACTGAAGAAGCGTATGCGATTTCACTTTCTTCTTTCTTTTGAAGAAGAAAGGAATAAAGATTACTTTTTATTTGTTGTTCCCTGCTGATATCAAGCAATTCCCTTTCTTTTTGGGGAACAGACTGTAAAACAGAATTATATGTATTATTTGTGGCAGTTATGTTGTCTCGCGTGGCAATAAGGCTTTGTCGTTGACTATTAATATTACTTAAAATACTTGGTTTGATCTTATTAATTCTATCCTTTATTGCCACCAGACTGGGATTATTTTCACCCACCGTTTTCTTTAAATTATCATACTCAAGTTCTGAATTGTATAATTTATCTATTAATTGGCTAAGTTGAGGATCACTTATACCCAAGGTTGAAGGAACTATTCCTCCTTTACTATCGCTATTAGACTTTACGAAATCCTGCACTTTATCCAAAACTGCAATTTGTGTATTTACATCTCCGAGTTTTTGATCATTAACACTAACATTTTGTAAATACAATTGCCCTTGTGCACTTATATCAACCGCCTGGTTTCCTGATTTAAATTGTTGAACTTTTTTTTCTATTGAATCCAAATCATGTGATACAAGAGCAAGTCGATTGTTTACAAATGCAAGCGTGTTTTTTGCTAAGGCATCTTTTTCTTCATTTGCAGATTCCTGGTAAGATTCTATTAATTGATTCAAGATATTTTCTGCTCTTACCGGATTTGGATCTCTGTAACTTAAATCAACGATTGAAGATAATTTACTGGCGGCCTCTACCTTAAGCCCGGATAAATATCCCGGTACTAAATCTTTAGGTTGATTAAGTGAAAAATAAAGTTGTTTATGGGCTGTATCAGAATTTAAATATTTATTTGGGATGAATTTTAATTTACCAAATGGGGTAGTTACAAAACTATCCAGAGGAAAATTATATTTATGATTAAGAATAACCTGCTGGGTATTTTTATTATAATTGAGATCGATTCTTTTGAAATATTGCAATGAATCAGGAAATAATGCAATTATTGAAACAGGAGAAGTTGTGTATGCCAAAACATCATGAACATCTCCTTTTTCGTAAATTGGTGCATAAAGGCCAATATCTCTCACTACATCTTCCATCAATTTTCTTGACTGAATAATTTCTATTTCATTTTCAACAATTTTTTTGGATGAAATCTGATCAAGCGATTCTACTAATTTGGATTCTTCATTACCCTTTTTTTCATCTTTAATTATTACGGTAGCTGTTGCCTCGTAGATTGGAGTAGCATAGCGAATATAAGTATATGCTACTCCGATAGCAATTGCAATTGCTATAAGGAACATGGGCCAGTATGGAACATATTTTGATGCAAATTGCCGCATCAAATTATCGTCCTTTTCCTCCATTATTCTATTTCTACTTACTTGCATTTTTATAATTCTTATAATAATTAAGGTATCCTTATTATTCTATCTAAAACAATGGCAACTACCGACAATACGCTAAATATAATTGGTAAATATTGTTGAGACCTACTTGCCTGTGCAGCCCTTGTTGAATTGGGTTGTACATAAATTACATCGTTTGGTTGTAAATAATAGTAAGGAGAATTGAAGAAATCACTTGAAGTTAGATCAATGTGCCTGGTAATTTTCTTACCATTTTCTTCCCTTATTAATAATACATTATTTCTTTTTCCATAGATGGTTAAGTCACCTGCCAATCCTATTGCTTTTAGCATTGATATTTTTTCACTTGGAACTGTGATTACAGTTGGCCTTGCAACTTCTCCTAATACGGTTACTTCATAATTTAAAAATCTTATATCTACAATTGGATCTATCAGTAATTTTTTTGAAAGGATAAGATTAGTTATATTATCTTTTAATTGTTCTTTGGTTAAGCCTGCAGCTTTAACTGCCCCAAGAATAGGCAAATCAACGGTGCCATCTGCATTAACCAGATATCCCCCCGATTCGGTATTGCTACCGGTTACAGTGGTCGCCCTGCTAATATTGTTATTTTGTAAATTAAATGGAGCAGAGGCTTCAGCGTTAAGGCTACTGATAGTTATACTTAAAATATCATTAGGTTCAATAGTATTTGGCCTTTCTGCAGTTGTAGCAGGAAAAGTGGCGTCTTTTACATTATTAAAATACACTATTTTCTTTGTGTTGGCACATGAAGAAAGTAGGAAAGCTAAACATAAAGCTACTAAAAGAGGTAATAAAAATCTGGCCATAAAACATTTTTAAATTCTGTATAATAAATTGCGTAATAATCTTAATACAGATAAAATTATGGTTAACTTTCTATTGGAGATCTTTATTAGGAATGGGATCAGGGTAATGAGGTGCAATATTCCTTAATCTGTGGTTCAAACAATTAAAGAATCTGATCACAAACCTAAATGTTTAAAACTGTATCTCCAAATTTTTGAACAAAAGATTTTTTCAATATTTATAACTTAATTTCTAAATCTTTTCCCATAATATTTAATATAATTATCAGTTATTAATCAATTCTGATTTCGTGCGAGAATTTCTAATCAATTTCTTTGCCGAAATTTCCTTTAATAATTAACAACTACATTTTTTTGTATAATTTATTAGTAATCAACGTAATTATTAGCAATTTATTGGAATGTGTATAAATAATTAGAAAAAAGCTTGCTTTAAAGAGGCGTGTGATATACTTTTATTCCCGCTTACTTCCCGGAACAGTTCAAAAATCTACACTGTTCTTAAAAATCTGATTCATCCTGCGAATTTCCTTTGTTTTATATTTCGATTCGTTTTACAATTATCGGTTTTTTTAGCAGTTGGAGCGAAAATTGATAGATGGTTTAAGTTGAAAAATTGAAATTCATATAATAATCTCCTGGTTCCTGTAAAAAGCTTCATTATATTCCTGTGACTGGCCTGATTTAGTAAGTGGTACAAATTTTATTGTAAAAAAATCATACGAGTTTACGATAATTATTTAGGCCACATTGTTTAACCTCAAAAACAGGGATTTATGGAAAATATTTACAAAGCTTACACAAAGGAAATCAATGGAAAGACTTTTTATTTTGTAAAAAAGTTTTCAGCGTTTCCTGAATATAAAAATTGTCCCACAGTTTTAGATACAATGGGCATGCATACCAACTTTTATAAAGCCTGCAATATTGCGCATGTAAATGACGATATTGCTATAAGCAAACTGACGAATGAATTGCATATAATTCCAGATACCGCAAGGGTGATTCATTTGCCAAAAATAAAATCTATCACTCATTCGTTACTGAAAAATACTCAGCATGCTATTTTAAAATTCAAATTAGCATCCATCAACTAACTTGAAAATGTTACTCTTTATTTAAAAAGATTGAGTTTATGTTTGCATATCTATGCAATCATTCAACCAACCAAGTCGTATTATTGTTACCTGTAGTAAAAGAATTGCACCTTTTCTCGAAAAGGATATTGCAGGGTTAGGATATAAAATAAAAAGAATATTTGCAACAGGAATTGAATTGAACGGAACCTTGCAGGATTGTATCCGCTTGAATTTGAATATTCGTTGTGCAAGCCAGGTTTTATATTCTTTGAAATCTTTTGAATGTAAAGATGCAATCGCACTTTATGAACAGGTTTCTAAAATTCAATGGGAATCAATTATACCAAAGAATGGTTATTTCTCAATTACCAGTAATGTAGATAATGAAACCATCAACAATCCTTTGTTTGCCAATGTAAAAGTGAAAGATGCAATTGTTGACAGGTTTCGGAATAAATTTAATGAACGACCTTATTCCGGGCCGGAATTAAATAAAACAGTTATCAATTTATATTGGAAAAATGATGAGGCTCAAATTTTTATTGATACATCAGGCGAAACACTATCCAAACATGGCTATAGGAGGATTCCCGGCAAAGCGCCCATGCTCGAATCTTTAGCCGCTGCCACATTGATAGCCTCGAAATGGGATTTTAAATCTCCTTTTATTAATCCTATGTGTGGCTCATCTACTTTGGCAATAGAAGCTGCAATGCTTGCTACCAATCGACGTCCCGGTTTATTTCGTGATAATTATGGTTTTATGCATATTTTAGGATTTATAGATGAATTTTTTGATAAAGAAAAACAAAGGCTCAATGATCAGATAAAAGTAGGTCCGGGCTCAAAAATAATTGCAACAGATATTAGCCCGGATGCCATTAATATTTCTAAAATTAACGCTGCAGCAGCAGGCGTTGCCGATCTGATAGAATTTAATGTTTGCGATTTTAAAGAAACTGTTGTACCTGATAACAGTCAAGGGATTGTATTTTTTAATCCTGAATATGGAGAACGGCTTGGTGATGAAATTGAACTTGAACAAATCTATGCTGAAATCGGGGATTTTATGAAACAAAAATGTAAAGGATATACCGGTTATGTTTTTACCGGAAATTTTAATCTTGCCAAGAAAATTGGGCTTAAACCAAAACGTAAAATAGAATTTTACAATGGTAAAATTGATTGCCGCTTGATGGAATATGAGCTTTACGCAGGAAGTAAAAGAGAAAATAAAAATAGTTGAAATTTGTTCGTTTACCGGAGCCAACTTCCAAAAGTTTGTGCTGTTAATCGTTTCCTAAATCAAACCGCTTTATTTATCTAACGCATTCGTTTTTTTTATCTTGCCGCCCAAAATAGAAACGCATGAAAAATATTCTACTCGGCATTAATATTGTTTTGCTGGTTCTCGTAGGCTACCTTTATTACTTACACTTTCATAAGGAGAAGAATGATACTATACAAGAAGTGAGAACTAATTCTGCAGATAACCCGGAGGGAAAATCCAAAGTCGCTTATATTGATCTCGATTCTCTTCAAAACAGTTATGGTTATTACAAAAAATTAAAAGAAGATTTTGAACGCAAGCAGGCTGCTGCAAATGATCAAATAACTGCTCTTCAAAAAAAATATCAGAATCGGGCCATGCAGTTGCAACAAAAAGCGGCTACCATGAACCAGAAAGAGCAGGAAGCAGCCATGCAGGAAATCAATAAGATGCAACAAGATCTTCAAGCACGCAAACAAAGCATTGACAACGATCTTTACAATTATAATTCTAAGATGAAAGAAGATATATTAACCCGGATTCAGGATTTTTTGAAAGATTATAATAAAGACGGGAAATATTCTTACATATTTTCTTATGAACCCGGTTTTATGTTTTATAAAGATTCTACACTCAATATTACACCGGATGTAATTGCTGGTTTAAACAAATTAGATTCTTCAAATAAAAAATGATTCCCGGCTTCAATCTCAAATAAATAATTATCTTCAATCCCGTTTATAAAAACGGGATTTTTTATGGATCAACATGCAACTGCTTTTAAACCAAGCCTTCGTCTCATAGATGCTACAATGATTGTGGCAGGTTCCATGATCGGCTCAGGTATTTTTATTGTAAGCACCGATATTGTAAGAAATGTTGGTAGCGCCGGCTGGCTTATTGTTGTTTGGCTTATCAGTGGATTAATGACCGTCATGGCAGCGGTTAGCTATGGAGAAATGAGTGGAATGTTTCCGAAAGCAGGAGGGCAGTATATTTATTTAAAAGAAGCGTTTAATCCGTTGAGTGGATTTTTGTACGGATGGAGTTCTTTTACTGTAATTCAAACGGCAACCATTGCTGCAGTAGGTGTAGCTTTTAGCCGTTTTACTGCCTATCTTATTCCGGAAGTTGGAGAAAATGTTTTTATTTTTTCCAGTGGTAATTTTCATATTTCCGCTGCCCAGGTTTTAGCCATAGCAATGATCCTGTTTCTTACTTACACAAACACACGTGGCATAAAAGGAGGAAAAATTATCCAGACAACTTTTACTTCTGTAAAACTCCTGTCGCTCTTCGGATTAATCATTCTTGGTTTCCTTTTGGTAAAGCATAGTTTTTGGAGCGAAAACTGGCAAACGGGTTTTCATGCGGTTCAATTAGAAAAATCAGCCGGTGCATTTGTAAAGCACGGTAACTGGTTTCCCATCAGCGGAACTGTTTTAATTGGTGCTGTTGCAGCAGCAATGGTTGGCTCTCTTTTCAGCAGTGACGCGTGGAATAACGTAACTTTTATTGCCGGAGAAATAAAAAACCCAAAGAGAAATATTGGCCTTAGTCTTTTTTTGGGGACCTTGATTGTTTCAATTATTTATATCACTACCAACCTGATGTATTTAAATGCCCTTTCCTTAGACCAGATTGCTTTTCCGGGTGGTGATCGTGTTGCGGTTGCTGCATCGAATGCCATTTTTGGAAACGCAGGTGCTATCATCATTGCCGTGATGATTATGATCTCAACTTTTGGCTGCAATAACGGATTGATACTGGCTGGCGCAAGGGTTTACTACACAATGGCAAATGATGGTTTATTCTTTAAGAAAGCAGGAATACTAAATAAGAAAGCAGTTCCTGAATGGGCACTTTGGGCCCAGGCAACGGTAGCATCGATTTTGTGTTTAAGCGGCGGTTATAATGATTTGTTGGATATGATCGCTTTTGTAGTAGTAATTTTTTATGTTCTTACGATCATTGGAATTTTTGTCCTGCGCAAAAAGAAACCAAATATTGACCGGCCTTACAAAGCATTCGGTTATCCTTTTCTGCCGGCATTATATATTATTTTAGGATCGGTGTTTTGTGTTTTTCTGATCATCTTTAAACCACTTTACACGTTGTGGGGGTTGGGTATTGTTTTAGCAGGCATTCCTGTTTATTATATTACGGTACATAATAAAAAAAATAAATTAGAATTGGATGAGCGTTGATATTGAAAAATTGTTTGCCGGCTTTTCAAAAATGAAAGTTGCGGTTATTGGCGACCTTATGCTGGATACTTATTGGTGGGGAAATGTTGAAAGAATTTCTCCCGAAGCCCCTGTTCCGGTTGTGGCAGTTAGTAAAAGAGAACAAAGAATTGGCGGTGCTGGAAATGTAGCATTGAATGTTCAGGCTTTGGGAGCTTCTGTTGCAGTGCTTTCAATTTTAGGCGATGATGAGGATGGAGTTCAGCTAAAGCAATTGTTGCAGGGAAAAAATATTGATACCCGTTTTATTCTTGAAAGTAAAAAAAGGATTACAACTAATAAAATCAGGATCATCAGCCGAAACCAACACATGATGCGTCTTGACGCGGAAGTAATTCATGATATTGATGAAAGTGATGAAGAGAAATTGCGAAATCAAATTGAAAAATATATCACGACAGAAAAACCGGACATTGTTATTTTCGAAGATTATAATAAAGGAATTCTTACAAAGAATATAATTACGGACACTATTTCTTTTTGTAATGAAAATAATGTAACAACAGCAGTAGACCCTAAAAGAAAGAATTTCTTTAGCTACCAGAATGCAACGTTGTTCAAACCAAACCTGGCCGAAGTTTTTGCAGGATTGAATTTATTGCCTGAGGATGTTTCTGAAGAATTGCTTTCTGAAATTCATTCGCAGTTGAAAGGGAAGTTAGCTCATAGGATTTCCTTAATTACTCTTTCTGAAAAGGGGATTTTTTACCAGGAAAATAATTTAAAAAATATTGTTCCCTCTCACCGGAGAAGTATTGCCGATGTGAGCGGGGCGGGCGATACCGTTATTGCAGTCGCCTCATTAGTTTATGCATCTACCAAAAATATTGACCTTGCTGCTAAAATTTCTAATATCGCAGGGGGTATTGTTTGCGAAGAAGTAGGAACCGTTGCTATTCAAAAAGAAAAACTCCTGGAAGAATGTAAAAAATTAATTAAAGAATAAAATTTTTCTGTCCTTTTTTGCCTCTTATTTTATCTGTTTCTCTTGTGATTTTTTAAATTATTTTCCTGGTAAAAAATCCCCT
>DAHXOZ010000126.1 GCA_027364635.1 bacterium
AGTGGATGGTTGTGCTTCTTGCATATTGTAAATTGTTTTAAAAAGAATGTTTAAAACTAAAGGCTAATGATTTTTTAATTTATGAGCGATGCCAGTTGTCAACATGATTGTAATCATTACCGGGAAGGCATAAAAAAACAGCTCATTTTGTGAACTGTTTTTTTAATTTTTACTTCAGTGTTTTTATGAAGTTAACCAGGTTCCACCTGTCATCATTGTCAGGTAATTTCTTTTTAAATGAAGGCATATCATCTCTCCCTTCAGAGATTCTGTAAAATAATTCTCCATCAGTCTGGCTCTGTACGTCTGGTTTTGAAAAATCTCCCGGATCGGTTTTCAAGGTAGATGCCTTGGTTCCATCGCCCAGGCCTTTTGCTCCATGACAGGATTTACAATGAGTGTTCCATAATGCCTTACCTTCTTTAATTGATTCTGCATTATTTGCTATCGGATTTTTTTGGGCTTTGGCTGCGGCAGGAACAGGCCATGGCTTCTTTTGATCCACTGTTTTTAATGTAAAACTGGCTACAATAAATCCTGTGATCATCATTGCGAGGATACCTTTTGTTTTCATTTTTTTATTTTTTGTTATTGGTTAAAAATTTGGTTTCTTAAAAGAGATGAATGTTTGAATCTGAATTTGAATCAGAGTGCAAATTACCAATCAGAGAATGATAATTTTATGACAATTATCAAAGGGTAAAATGATTTGAATCATAAATATAAGATTATTTTTTCCCTTAAACTAAAAGCATTTATCAGAAAAAAAGAGGCGCAGAACAGAATCTGCGCCTCTTTGAATATCACTTTTTTTACTCTTGATTTAAAAATTCCAAAGATGAGTAATGTTAAACCCTATTACAAACTGTCCTTTGGTATAATCATTCTGATTAAACATATTATTGCTTTGCGGTACGATTCCATAATAATTTCCTGCGAACACCTGGAATGCATGCGAACTTGTGGTGGTTTCAAAACCAAGTGCAATGTTCGGATGAGGATTATTGGTTGGATGCTGGGTTAACGGCTGATCGTATCCTGCCGTGATAGCTGATTTTTCAGATATTTTATATCGGCCTGCTACTGAAAAAGCAAAGTGGTAATTATGCATTTTTTCCAAAATATCACCTTTGCTGTTTACATAAGCTTCCACATTATTAAACCAGGTAAAACTTGGCGCAACCTGCACCGAGAAATTTTCAGTTATTTTCCTGGCTATTATCAACTGGTTAAAGTAAGAGAACCTGTCAACGCTGTTTCTGAAGTTACTTTTATCCCTTGCATCAACTACTACATTACCAAAGTAAGTAACACTTAGAGGCATGATACCGGGTGTCTGTTCGAGCAATGCGTATTTGGCAAACATATCTACCTGCATTCTTTCCTTGGTAACGCCTGCTCCCACCATCAACCTGTTGATCGGTGCATAACTCATTCCTATCCGGATATTTGAAGGGGCAAATAGCCCGTACAAATCTTTTTTACCATTGTCAACTGATCCAAACCTATGCTGGATGGCCATTTCAAGTGTGCCTTTAATGGTCACCATTACGGATTGGTTATCCATAATAAATACGCCTCCAAAGGTGTTCTTTACCGGTTTTACCTTTCTTATTACAGGCGCCACTGCGGAGTCCTGTGCGAAGGCGTATCCTCCTGTCAGCAAAAGGGAAAATAATGCGACAAAAAGGAAAGCAAATTTTTTATAATTTTTCATTGTTTTGTTTTTAGTTGTTATTAGCACCTTGTTTGATCCATGCAAGAATGAGCGCAGCATATTCTTTATTAACGCCGCTAACCGGCATAGGAGTTCCCCGTTTACCGGTCATCTTTTGATAAATAATGCTGCTTTCCGGGGCGCTTTTAGAAAAATAGTTGCCAACAGTGAGAGCGTTCAACGCGTTTGTTTCTGACAGGTTCGGTGTTTGGCCGCCAGAGCTATGGCATCCGCTGGTATTGCAGCTTTTATTAAAGATGGGTATAATATCTTTTGAAAAGCTGACGGTTTTTGTAACAGCCGCTTCATCGAGAATTACCGTTTTGTCTTTATAACAGCCTGCCAAAAGCAAAATGATTCCGCCAAGAAGAAAAAAGGCTGTAACTGTTTTTTTGTGTAGCATATAATTTGTTTTGGATGAACTTTTAAAAAGTGCCTTCCTTTATTTTTGAAATTTCAAAACAAGATTTGGCTGAATAGCATGTTGATAGTTGGAGTTATTCCAGATGGCTACTCCAAATACCTGGTCCTGCAAACTTGAAAAATCAACATCCTGCTTTAATACATCATTTGTTTTTAAGGCACGTTTGTATTCAACAGTCCAACCTGAGCCTGAATAAACTGCGGTAGCAGTAATATCTGCCCTTTCACCAATCAGCGGAACTGCTATGTAAGATGGAATTGAATTTCTTGCAGTAACACTTGAGGTAGCACTGCTTGTCCTTAAGTAATCTGTACCCACAGTTGGGTCGATGGTTGAACCATCGCTCAGGGTTAAAACACCTGTAGAGCTCACTTCCATCACTTTTTTAGCTTTGGCGCTGGCAGTATCGGATACCAGAATATAATCAGCATCGGTTGAATTGGGTATGATCCAAATTGGAACTGAAACAGATGCACCGGTCCCGTCTAATTTCAAACTTTGGCTGTTGCTAACTTCGCCTTGTGTTGGAGAGGAGGTATAATTTGGCCTGTAAGGCCATGTTTTTGATTTTGTCCCATCGGGAACAATGCCGTCAACATGTCTTCCGTTTGCGTTGCCTCCTGTAAGATTATAAACAGTAGGTCCCCCGGCCCAATCCTGGTAATTGTCATCCATAAAATGTAAAGAAGGATCCTGGCTCATATATCCTAAACGGCCCCACCACATGTCTATTTTTTCACTTACACCATTGGTATAGTGATTGCCGCTGGCATTGGCATTCATGACTGCGGGATCTTTTGAATAATCAAGATAAGGGGTAAAAATGTGGCAACTTGAATAACAGGTTTGTGAAATAAACTTAGGGGTTGAGTTATCAACGTTCCATAACATGGCAATCCTGTCCTCTCCCCAGCCTGCCCTGGCTAAAATACCGTTTACATCATAAGAATCGCTGGACGGTTCTTTGGTCCAACCGGTTTTGTCAGCAACATTTGCCTGTGGATTAAAATACCATGGAGCAACTTTGGTACTTTTTGTTGCATCCTGTATTTCAACTAAAAAATAAATATTCTGCGCATCATACATGGAACGGATGCTTGCGACATATTGCTGTCCACTATATCCGGCAAATAAACCATTTCCGGGATCAGGAACAGTTGGAAGAAGCTCCAATTTTGTTGCATTGCCCCATTCAGCATCAACAACTCCGTCGATTGTTGGCGGTGTACTGGTTTTTAAAGAAACCAAATCGGTAGCACTATTGACTTGCGGTATATCAAGTACCTGGTTATCTTTTGTGCAACTTACAAAGTAACCGATTGACAATAAGAGGGTAGCAATTACCCAAATATATTTTGTTTTTAAAAGTTTCATAAACTTGTTTTTTGTGATAATGATTTTGTTTGGAAAAAAATTGAGTTGAAATGTGAGCGCAAGTTATCTGGGCAATCCTGACAGATCGATGACAATTGTCACCCTACCTTATGATTGGAATCATATTAATTTTCTTTCTTTTATGGGCGCCGCTTTACTTTCGACTTTTAGATTTGCGGCATGGGAAATATTAAAAGAGGGATCCTGGTTTGAAAGCTCATTTCTTTTGTATGAACGATCCCAAATGCCCTTTTAAAAAAAGAATGTTTATGAGCAACCATTGCTAATACATCTGAAGGATTTTTTTCCAAAAATTCATGAATCCCCTTTTCAACACTTCTGTTCTCCACTGTATTGAAGTGATGATCTAATTTTAGGAAGGAAAGGTTGGCCTCCATTTTACCTATCGCATTTTCAACTGACATGGCTTCTTCATTTTTTTGCACATTCAGTATCTGTATGGTGGAATTGTATTTTTCTGCTAATTCTTCAAGAATAGAATAGTTTTCTTTTTCTACGTCAAATTCACTGGCAAACGTGATCTTGCGTATAGGCTTGAAACTATTTTTTTCGGGAATTACAAAAACAGGTATGGCAGATTTTCGCATAACCATGGTTGTTGTACTTCCGAATATCGAATTGCTTTTTCCTTTTCCTTTCATCCCCATTATGATAAGATCAGCTTTTTTTCCTTTTGCCAATTGCTGTATAATTTCTATGGGAGAGCCTTCTCTTATGAAGCCTTCAACCTTTATATCAAATTTTTTAGAGATCAATCCAATTTCGTTTTTCAAAAGCTCTTTATATCTTTCCACTAGTTCTGCTTTCGTCATCAGGTAAGCTGATGCAGAAGTGTCTTCAATTACTATCGGTGGAACTATCACATTTACTAAAATTAATTTTGCCTGAAAATCCTGCGCCAATGCGGCAGCATATTCAGTTGCATTATGTGAAGCCTTTGAAAAATCTGTTGGCACAAGAATATTTTTCATCCTGAAACTTTTTAAAGTTGAAGCCACAATTGGCTATCCTAAAAGTATTTGGTATAGGAATATTTAATATTGATGCCTATCACATCAGATGCTGATTGTAGTCAGCGAAAGGAAAGAAGTAGCAATTTTTAATGACAAAGGATAGCGTGTGACATATTTGGAAAATTGGCCGGACTTACATAAGGTATGCCCAATCCCAAACCTCTGATGATAAGCAGACAAGCCATTATAAACATTAGATAGGGGTACGCGGCTCTTATTTTTTGGCGTGCCCTTATATTGATAAAACTGCCAAAAAAGCTAACACTGAGCATCATTGGGAAAGTGCCCAATCCGAAGAAAGCCATAAAAAGGGTGCTGTGAAGAACTGAAGCTGTGGCAATAGCGCCGGCAACTGCCATATAAACCAGCCCACACGGTAACAGGCCGTTTAGTAAACCAATAAAAAATACAGATTTATAATTTCGCCGTTTAAACAAGTTTGAAAGGTGCGTCCTCACTTTATAAAAAAAGTGAACGAAAAAGTTTGTCTTTTCAAAAACCTGGCTTGTTTTGGGTAGTAACAAGAAAAGAATAATAATTACACCAAGAATAATGGATAACCATTGCTGAAAACCAAAGAGGGCAAAGGTTCTGCCGATAATTCCGAATAAAATCCCAAAGAAAGAATAGGTAACAACGCGACCGGTATTGTATAATAGTATGGAAACGAATTTTGATTTTTTTCTTTTGTTTACGAGCGGCAACGACAATGCCAATGGGCCACACATGCCAACACAGTGAACGCTTCCCAAAGCGCCAAGGATAAACGCTGTAATAAACAAGCCGGTCATTTAATTAAAACTTTATGCTCTGAATAATACTTCGTGGTGTCTACTTTCCAATCCATTTTTAATTCATACATTCCTTTATCTGATTCAGGTAAAATCATTACCAGCTTTGCAGAATCTGTATGGAGGTTATAAACAGAATCCCTTGTTTCGTCTGCCGCATAATAAAGAAGTGTATGCGCAGTGATAGCCTTTCCTTTCATCTCTTCCGGAAAAGTAATCAACACTTTATTGTTACTAACTTCATATTGCAAAGGCGATGATAAAGATTGTGCTCTTTCTGCTTCATCAATTTTTTGTTCATATTTTAATTCCTTCTGGTAATAATCTTTGGTTACAAGATCTACTTTTTCAGAAGATGATTTAAAAACCAACAATAGAATTCCGGCAACAAAAAACAGGTAAACAAATAATATTTTATATCCCCAGTTCATATTTTTACATTTTAGATGTGATTAATTTATTGATACACTTCAGGGCCAATAAATTTTGCTGTAATGGTTTTTATTTTTCCTTTTGAATCGTATAAACCTATAACGATTGGTGTTTCCCAACTGGTAACGTCCTTCCTGTTCAACTTTACAAAAAACTGAAGTGTTATATAATCTTCTTTTTTTATTACCGGGTGATCGTTATCAATCAACTGAATTTCGCCGGGAATGTTTTCTAATTTTAAAGACACCGGAATATCCTCGTGTGTTTTGTTCGCCAATTTTAAATTGTAAAGATTGCTAATTCTTCCATCAGGAAGTGAAGTATAAGTCATGCCGGCAGTGCGCATTAAAGTAGCATCCAGATCGGATCGGCTTACCATTAAAAATACCAGGAGCGCAATAAGAAGGCTCAGGATGGCAGTATATGATTTTATACGATTGGTAAATTTTAATTTTACGCCTTCCTTAATACTATTTTCTGATGCATATCTTATTAGCCCTTTTGGTTTTTCAACACTTGTCATGATCGCATCACAGGCATCGATACACGCAGTACAATTTACGCATTCCAATTGCGTACCATTCCTGATATCAATTCCTGTAGGACACACACGCACACACGCAGAACAATCAATACAGTCTCCTTTTACATCAATTTGAGGTTCGGCATCCTTCTTGCCAATTTTTCCTCTCGGCTCGCCACGCTTGTAATCGTAAGCAACAAGGATCGAATTTTGATCAAGCAACACACTTTGCAATCTTCCGTAAGGACAAACCACGATACATACCTGTTCGCGAAACCACCAGTACACGAAAAAGAAAACGCTGGTAAAGATCATTAAAGAAATCAGAGTTGGTATATTTTGCGCCGGATGTTCAATATAACCCAACAACTGATCCATGCTTATTAAATAAGCCAGGAAAAAATTGGCTATAATAAATGAGATCAGGAAAAAGACCACAAATTTTAATGAGCGTTTCCATATCTTTTTTCCATTCCAGGGCATTTTTTTTAGCAGCTTTTGTTGGGTTGAATCTCCATCAATCCAATATTCAATTTTTCGGAAAACCATTTCCATAAAAATGGTTTGCGGACAAGCCCATCCGCAAAAGATACGCCCAAACACTACGGTGAAAAGAATAATAAAAACGATGAATGTTAACATGGCAATACCAAAAATGAAAAAATCCTGTGGCCAGAAGATCATACCAAATATGATAAACCGGCGCTCAAGTATATTAAACATCAGCAAGGGCTCGCCATGCACTTTTATGAAAGGGAGAGAAAAAAAGATAACAAGGTAAAACACAGAAAACCAGGTACGCAAATTATACAACCGGCCTTTTGGTTTTTTAGGATTAATAAAATTTCGTTTGCCCTCCTTTGAAATGGTGGCAACAGAATCTCTGAAACTTTCTTGCGTGTATGGTGTTTCCAGCTCAGCCATTTTTTTTATTTTTTTACAGCCGATGAATCGGATGAAGCATTATCTGTGAATAAATCACCCTGTGGCGCTTTCGCGTTTGGAGGATTAGTCCCTTTTAAAGTTTTAATATATCCTGCCAAATCATTAATTTCTTTTGCAGAAAAATTCTTCCCCCAGGCCTGCATTCCCTTATCAGGGTAACCATGTTTTATGGATTGATAAATGTCGTTCAACGAACCTTTGTGTAACCAGTAATCGTCTGTGAGATTCGGGCCTACACCACCTTCTCCCAGTTTGCCATGACAGGGCCAGCAGGTAGTGGTAAAAATTTCTTTACCTTTTGCAAGTCCATCAGCGTCGGGCATTTTAATATTATTTTCATCAATAGTATTCCCGCTTTTTGCTGCATACTCAGCCATTTGAATTTTTGCTTTTGCCATTTCTTCGTTGTATTCCTGGGTAGGATTTTTTCCGTAACCTAATACTTCATAATTCAATAAATAAACAATGGCAATGCCGATGGTGATGTAGAATCCATATTTCCACCACGGTGGTAATGGATTATCTAATTCACGTATTCCATCATAATCATGATCCAGTAAAATATCTTTTTCTCTTTCTATAGGAATCGCTTTGGTAAAAAACTTTTTATCTATTCTTGCCCACCAGGTGCCGAAATTGAAAGATTTTGCTTTGGACTTTTTGGGTAAGAGTTCACGTTCAAATCTTTTTATCATAAATAAAAAGACAATGATCACGATCATTTCCATTGAAATTACAGAAACCAATATCCAGAAAGCAGCAGGAGAAAGCCCTGCGTAATTATGTACCACTTTTGTCGCTTCAGGAGCAGTATCCTGGGCTCTGGATGTGTAAGTCAATAGTGAGAAGGTTACCAATAATATTAAGGGCAAAGCCTTATTGGCTTCTTTACTTTTTTCTAAAACCTTCCTTGCATAAGTCATGAGCACACTGCCTAACCCCCATATTACAAAAGCAAGAAGGAAAGCAACTGTTACCATTAAAATTACCGCGTAATTGGTTTTATCGGTTGAAGTAGCTGCCGCATCAGTAGCTGTTTGTGCATGTAGCGACAGACTTAATATTGCCGCAACCATGCAGAGCGAAATTTTTTTATAGTTTCTATTAAATCTCATGATGTTTTCTTTATAAAATGTTAGATGTAGGTTCTTCAGTTTCGTCAAGTGGAATGTTTGATAATATGTCAACTCTTTCTTTGCTCATCTTTAAAACGAACCACAGTAAAGCAACAAAAAACAAGAAAAAGATAAGCAGCGAAATCATCGGGTAAATCTCTGCGCCCTCTATGTTTTCTGTTACGTCTTGAATGAATTTATACATGATTTTAATTTTTTATTGTTTGATTTTACTAATGTCTGTTCCCAATCTTTGCAGATAGGAGATAAGTGCGATCACTTCTTTATTTGGTGAAATGCGGATGCTGTCGCTTTGTAAATTATCTGCAATTCCTTGGGCTTGTTTCATCAGGTCTGCATTGGCTATTTTGTCATAACCTTTTGGATAAGGAACGCCCAATGTTTGCATGGCTCTTATTTTAGCGGGTGTTGTAGAAGTGTCCAGGTCTTTCTTAAGCATAAATGCATAGGAAGGCATCAAAGATCCTTCGCTCATGGAAGAAGGCTCACGCAAATGGCGGAAATGCCAGCCGTTTGATTTTTTCAGATTTCCTGCACCTTCGCGGGCCAGGTCGGGACCGGTTCGCTTGCTTCCCCATTGGAACGGATGATCATATACAAACTCGCCTGCTTTTGAATATTCACCATATCTTTCTGTTTCAGAACGGAAAGGCCTTATCATTTGCGAATGACACAGATAACAACCCTCTCTTACATAAATATCGCGTCCCTGTAACTCAAGCGGTGTGTATGGTTTTACGCTGCTGATAGTTGGTACATTGGATTTAACCAAAAAGGTAGGTATGATTTCTACAGCTCCGCCGATTAATATTACAATAAGGCTGAACACCAGCATTTGCACTGGTTTTCTTTCTAAAACCCTGTGCCAGTGTTCATGTGTAGCAGATTTTTGCAATTTTTGAAGAGGGGCAGCTTCTGTGGCTTCATTGGCAATTAACTTGCCTGATCTTACTGTTTTGTAAAGATTGTAAACCATCAAAAAAGCTCCTATCAGATACAATGTACCACCGAACGACCTTACTGCATAAAATGGTTTTAGATAAGTAACTGTTTCCAAAAAAGAATATTTTAACTGGCCGCTGGCAGTAAATTGTTTCCACATGCTGCTTTGGGTAAATCCTGCCCAATACAACGGAACTACATAAAACACGATACCGAGCGTAGCGAGCCAAAAGTGATTGGCCGCTAATTTTTTAGAATACAGTTGGGTTC
The DNA here is from genome assembly GCA_027364635.1 of bacterium. Lineage (GTDB taxonomy): Bacteria > Bacteroidota > Bacteroidia > Chitinophagales > Chitinophagaceae > Ginsengibacter. The sequence continues at coordinate 9,589 of DAHXOZ010000126.1, forward strand.
CAAAAATTCTTGGAATTAACCAATACAAAATTCCGAAGGTCAGCATTCCGTTCCAGCCGAGAGCGCCCACGTGTACATGCGCGATAATCCAATCAGTATAATGGCTGATGGCGCTTACGCTTTTTAACGAGAGCATCGGACCTTCAAAGGTTGCCATACCATAAGCAGTAACGGCCACTACCATAAATTTTAAAATCACATCGTCTCTTACCCTATCCCATGCGCCTCTAAGTGTCAGCAATCCATTGATCATTCCACCCCAGCTCGGGAAAATGAGCATTAATGAAAATACAGTTCCGAGCGACTGAGCCCAGTTGGGCAATGCTGTATATAACAAATGGTGCGGCCCTGCCCAGATATATAAAAATATAAGTGCCCAGAAATGAATAATGGAAAGCCTGTAAGCAATGGTCAATATGATGATGATTACACCCCATCAGTCAGAATTCTTTTTGACAACGAACCTGAAAATAAA
>DAHXOZ010000127.1 GCA_027364635.1 bacterium
TGATATACCCATTAAATTGCAAAGCATACTTTTCCTCCCGTTGTTTTACTTTTTCAGAAAAATCGAAATAATCTTTGTACTTAATTCCGGCTTCTTCTTTATCACTCAAAATTTTACTTTGAACAGTTGCTGTCTGCTCAAATAATTTTCTCATTTTAGCGCGTACTTCAGCATCTTCATTTATTACTTCAGCAATGATGTCGCGCGCACCGTGCAAGGCCATTTCTGCATCAGTTATTTTTTCATTCAGGAATGTTTGCGCTTCTGTTTCAGGAACAATATTTTGCTGCTGTAATAACAATAAAGCCAGCGGTTCCAGGCCATTTTCACGTGCAGTTTGCGCTTTTGTTTTTCGCTTTGGTTTGTAAGGCAAATAAATATCTTCCAACTCGTTTATCGTGGTAGCGGCATTGATTTTTTGCTGCAAAAAATCCGTCATTTTTCCCTGCTCATTGATCGTTTTTTCAATGAAGGTTTTTCTGTCAGCAAATTCCTGTTGAAACTTTGCTTCTTCCTGTATCTTCTGAATTTGCACTTCGTCCAATGCGCCGGTTTTATCTTTTCGATAGCGTGCGATAAACGGAATAGTAGCGCCTTCAGCCAATAATTCTAATACGGCAATTACTTGTTTTTCCGGTATAGATAATTTTGCTGAAACTGGCGCTGAATAGGTTTTCATAGTAAATAAGGTTCTTTTTTCTGAGGCGGCGAAGGTAAAAAATTATGCCTTGCCCTGCACATTTTTAGAAATAAGTTATCAGGATTCAAAAAAAAATACTGTTATTGTTTTTGATGAACAATGACAGTAAAGAAACAATTAATTCAGATTCTTATTCTTCTCTTTCTCCGTTTGAAAGATTTAATAACCTGCCCTTATTCCATGCTTTTAATTCACGTTTATAATTCCTTTTATTTTGTTTAGTAAGGTGCGGATCGTCTAAAGAAATAAGATCAGGGCTGCCACCGTTAACCCACGCTGTATACCAAAAAGAGGCTACATCATAAATAGACAATTGCAATTGGTGTTCAACCATTCCTCCCAAAGCTTCATTAAATTGTTTTGCATATTCATCAGAGAAAACAGGCGAGTTATAAAATTTTACAACGCGGCCGCTACTATCTCTTTTGTACATATTTTCTTCAGTGAACCTGCTTCTCACTTCTTTTTCTTTTGCCAAAAGTGTATCAACCAGCGAATGCGATTGCTCAATCATTTTAAATGTTTCATCAGGGATATTTTCGATATATTTTGCCTTCGGTGTTTTAAAATTATAAGAATCTCCAAACATATCTGGTAGCGTAGATTCCCACAAAGAATGAATTCCTTTTTGTCCTGTTAGCTGCCCATTGTAATTTGAAGAAGTATGCAACGGCATGTGCGCGTCAGCTACATAATGTGATAATTCTGCAGAAAGAAAAAGTATTCCTGATTTATCTCTTTTCTTAAAAGCATAAGTAAGTTTTTCGGTAAGATTTTCAATATACCAGGGTAAATAACCGGTTTTGTTTAAGAAAGAACTGTCGTATTTTTTAAACGCTTCTTTGGAGGTTTTAGGGAAAGAACTTAAAGGGATTTTAAAATCTTCCACATCAATATAATGGCGTGGAGGTTCGTTTCTGTCATTCAAAAGCCCTCTTCTTAAATCCGGCACTACGGCGCCTTCTGTAATAAAATCAATATGGTTGTAATAGAATTTTTGCATGGGAGCAGGAAGTGCAAATACAGCCGCACGGCTGATGTGTTTATGTCCCCATTGGCCCCAGGCAAATGCAAGCGTAATCGAGCCGGAAATCAATAAAAACAAAAAAGCGATTTTTAAAATCTTAGTTTTCATGAAGAAACTTTTTGAGATAAAATTGGTTGGTTTAATAAGGTATTTTTGAGGCGATAAATATAAGGATCAAAGACTGTTTAAAAATTTATAATCGTATTAATGGGGTGCTTCAATACATAAGCGGCAGGTAGTGAACCAACAAATTATGGTGATTTTTATTTTGTGGGAGTTTGCCATTTCAGTAGTGTGCAAAATCTATTTCAAAATTTCCTTTTATTCTTTCAATAGATGGATTGAAGTAGCCAAATTTCAAATCCGGAAATTCTTCCCTGAGTAAATCCATCATTTGCCTGATGCCAATGCATTCGCCGGTTTCTGCCACACCAATTTTTCCCAGGTACCAATCTGGATCAATATTGAAATTTCTCCATTGAATCATTTTTAACCCGGTTGATTTTATTAATTTTCTCAGCGCTTGATATTCTTCAACGCTATCCGTCATTCCGGGGAAGACAAAATAATTAATGCTTGTCCAACCTCCATAACTGTTAACTACTTTCAGGCTTTCCACAATATCTTCAAATTGATAATTATTCGGGCGATAATAAGGGGTGTAAATTTTTTCCCTTGCCGAATTTGTACTGACGCGAATACTGTTTAAACCTGCTTCGCACAAGGCTTTTACGGCTTCAGGATCGCTGCCGTTGGTGTTGATATTGATGCTTCCTTTTTGCGTATGTTTTCTGATTTCTTTTATGGATTCAGCAATTGTTTTCCACATTAATAGAGGTTCTCCTTCGCAGCCTTGCCCGAAACTTACGATAGGGAAAGGAGCACTTTCCAAATGAGGAACTGTGTATTCCACAATTTCTTCTGCAGTCGGTTTAAACGTCAGCCTGTCCTGTGTGGAAACGATATTTTCTTCCTGTGGCTGAAACGAAATACACCCGATACAATTGGCATTGCATGCCGGCGAACTCGGAACGGGGCATTCCCATCTTCCCATAAAAAAATTCCTTGCAGCGGGACAATGATAAGTAAGGCAACAATTATTGGCAAGATGCTGAACCAAACGGTTATGCTTATACGTAGATAATAATTTTTTTACGCCAGTTTCAATTTTTTCTTCATCAAAACCGGCACTTTCCTGCCGGATATCTTTTTCAATCCTTACGGCTGTTATGTAAAACTTTTCGTTGAGCCATCCGGCTGCGGTGTAACAAAATAAGGGAAGTATTTCAGCGCCGGGAAAAGTTTCGTAAGCAGCAAGATAAGTGCCGGTAAATGCAGGAGGAATAAAAGCTGCAACGGCCCAGCCTTTTTCGCACAGCCGCATTTCACCTGTTTTTACATCTATCCCAATACCCCGACGTTGTGGCAATTCGTATAATTGTCCCCCTTCCGGAAGTTCGATCCATTCATTATTTTCTACTGGCATAGCATCCCAGCCACTTCTGCCACATACGTAAAGCGAAGTATCTTCGAAGATTTTTCCTTCGCCGTCAGAATATAATAGATAAGGAGGATGGTTCATTTATAAATTGTTTTTCCGGTTAAACCGGTTCAGATACGGAAGCTGTTACCTCCTTCAGTTGCGCCTGTGCAAATGAATTAAATTGTTTTTCATTAATGTTTTTCGGTTCTTCCACTTCTGCCTGTACCAGGTGATTATTTTTAAAGTCAAGTGTTAGAATATTATCTTTCAGAATCACATTATTAAATCCATTCCACAAATATTCTTTTTCAGGAAAATTAAGTTTCATAACTTTTTGGGTTGTAAAAACGATCTTCAATTTCTGCAAGGCAAAATGATAAAGAACACCTACGATCACCAATGCGATCACCATATAATAATTTTGCAACCCAAACCAGCAGCCTGCGAGCACGAAGAGAAGCACCTGGTCAAGATAATTTCCCTGGTTGTACTTTTTTATAAAATATAAGCGCATGAAAATATAAATGCCAACCAGCAAAATGGCTGAAGCGGCTTCATAACGATATACATCGTAGAACAACATTAAAATAAAAAGCGACAGGTTGAGCAATAGTACAAAAAGCACTATAGAACGGTAAGATTTTATTTTTTCATTTTTCAAAATGATCTCAAACTGCATATTTATCATTTGAAGCGATCAAAAGATTGCATAATTTAAAGAGTACTCTTGCTCCTACATTTTCATCCCATTCATTGGCACTTACCCCAATTTCACTCAAATCAAAACCGATCAGTTGCCTTCCGCTTGCCAGTATTTTCCTGAGTAGGTAATACACTTGTTGTATATCAAACCCGCCCGGAACCGGTGTTCCGGTATTAGGGCATAATTTGGGATCGAGCCCATCAATATCAAAACTTACATAGACTTTTTGCGGAAGATGGGTGATCATTTCCATTACAATATCCTTCCATGTCTCTCCTTCATAAAGGCGTTCTTTAATGTTTTTGTCAAAATAACTTACCACACGCCCATTACTTTCCCTGATAAAATCCAATTCGCACGGCGAATAATCGCGTACACCGGCCTGCACCAGTTTGGTAAGTTGTGGAATTTCTTTCAATGCATTGTACATAACTGAAGCATGCGAGTAAGTAAGACCTTCATAAGACTTCCTTAGGTCGCAATGGGCGTCAATTTGTAATATGCCAAAATCGCCATGCTTTTCGGCAATCGCTTTATAAAAACCAAATGGAGAACTGTGATCGCCTCCGAGAACGCCTACTAATTTTCCCTGTTCAAGCAGTTCTTTTGTTTGTTCGTACACCCAATTGTTTAAAAACCCACTTCCTTCATTGATCTCGCGCAAAACTTTTTGCATGAATTTATTCTCAGAAAGTTCTTCTGCTTCGGTAATGAAGTTGATATATAATTCAGCTTCTTTGCGCAGATAATCACTTTTCATCATCACATTTTTATCTGCGTCGCGCAAAAAAATACCTTGTTTCCAGCCATTAGGATTATCTACATCGAAAAGGTCTATCTGCATGCTTGCATGAGATATGCGCTCTGTAACTCTTGCTGTGCCTGCCTTATAGCTTACTGTCACTTCCCATGGAACAGAAAGTATAATTAATTTTGAATCTTCTTCTGAAAAAGGGAGCCCGAAAATTCCGTTATTAGGATTTGAAACTGAATCCACGTCAAAATCTGTAAGGTCAACCATTGTATTAACTACTTAATTTTTTTGGACGGCAAAGGTACAGAGTATAAAATTAACGATTAAAAACGAAGCCTTATCATTCAAAAAATCAGGTCTCTTACAATCAGTAGAAAGTTACTTGTAGTAAACGAAGAATAAATACCAATTTTTATTTTACTGAAATTATACAGGAATGGTAATTCAAAATTGATTTGAAACAGTAACTTCACAGCGTATTATTTTTCATCTGCTATAATATCTAAGAGGCGTGCAATTAAAAGATTCACTTTCGTTGGCTTTTCGTACCGTTAGGAGTAACAAACTACGTACAGGCATTACCGTTGCTATTATTGCTTTTGGGATAATGGCTTTGATCGGTATCATCACCGCTATTGCCTCAATGAATCAAAGTCTTTCAGAAAACTTTGCCACAATGGGCGCTAATTCATTTAGCATTCAATACAGAGATTTGCAGATAAGAATGGGAGGAGGAGGCCGCCAGGTTAAAAAAACGGATACCCGCGCCCTGAAAGAAAAAAAATCAAACGAAAGAAAAATAATCACCTACCAGGAAGCAAGACTTTTTAAAGAGCGATACAACTTTCCTGCAAGAGTAAGTATTTCTATCCCCGGTCCTCAAAACATTGTCGTTATGACCGACGAAGTAAAAACCAATCCGAATATTTCAATGACGGGTGGTGATGAAAATTACCTGATTCAAAATGGATATACTTTAGCCGGAGGCCGGAATATTAATAAACTGGATGTGGAAAGCGGCAGAAGTATTTGCATACTTGGTAACAGTGTAGCTCAAAAATTGTATGGCGATAATACCCTGAAGGCTTTGGATCAAACAATCAAAGCAGATGGTATCAAATATAGAGTGATAGGCGTTTTGAAAGATAAAGGCTCCAGTGCATTTTTTAATGCAGATAATATTGTGCTTACTTCTTACAATAATATCCGTCGTCTTTTCCCCACAGATGGAATTTCTTATAATATTGGCATTATGGTGAATGATATTACCGAAATGGATGCTGCTATCGCTGAAGCAAAGGGAACTTTCAGGCCGATAAGAAAACTGGCAATTGATGAGGCTAATAATTTTTATATTGATAAAAGCGACAGCATTGCTGAAGTGTTCAAGACTGCATTGGGTTCTATCGGATTGGCTGCTGCTTTTATTGGTGCAATTACACTATTAGGAGCAGCCATTGGCCTCATGAATATTATGTTGGTTGCGGTAAGTGAGCGTACCCGCGAGATCGGATTAATAAAAGCTATTGGTGGAAAGAGCAGAAGCATAAGGGCCCAGTTTTTATTTGAATCAATTTTTATAAGTCTTTTAGGCGCTGTTTTAGGTATCATTTTGGGTGTGGTCATTGGAAATGTGGTTGGATTATTACTCCACACTGGTTTTGTGGTGCCATGGTTATGGATGTTTATAGGGATTGTAGTATGTTCGCTCGTGGGTCTTTTTGCCGGGTTATACCCTGCTATAAAAGCGGCAAAGCTTGATCCGATTGTGGCACTTCGTTATGAATAGTTAATCATTGTTTTAGAAGCAGCTTTTAAAAATCCGGGTTATTTTTTTTAACTATATAGATTCTGATTTACTTCTTTTTGCCGGAAGTAATTTTTTATTTCTTGCGTTTTTTCTATTTTTATAGTTCCTTATTTTAACATTTGCTGGATTGAGAAGACATTCTTTATTTTTTTCAAAATATTAATAATTGGTAATTAACTTTCAAATATTTTATTAACTTGTGCCCCACTACAAAATATTTTTAACGGAAATGCGAATTATAATTTAATTTTTCTTTACAATTGCATAATCAAATTTTTTAACAAAAATCTATACACTTAAACATTTAAAAACTAAACCAACATGGCAGATTTAAAGACTCCTGCAAACGCACCAGTAAACGCTACCACCTCGGTGCAGGCTAAAAAATCAAATAACATCATTTCTCTATTAGCACCTATTATTTGTGTCATAGCCGGTTATATTATCTGGCGTTTTGTTATTGGAGCGGATAGCAATTTTACCAATCCGGATCCAAATGGTGGTTTCTGGCCCAACCAACTTGGCCCTAAAGGCAGCTTCCCAAGGATGTATGAAGGTGGTATTATTGTACCGATATTAATTGGTTGTTTCCTGATCGTTTTCACTTTTGTAATCGAAAGATCTTTAACTGTAGCTAAAGCTGCCGGAAAATCTTCCAATGCAGAATTCATCAGGAAAATACAATTTTTCCTTGCTGATAAAAAAGTAGACGCTGCTATCGCAGAATGCGACAAACAAAAAGGATCAGTTGGAAATGTAATGAAAGCAGGTTTGCGCAAATACAAGCAAATGATTGCTGATACAGAACTGGATACGGATCAAAAAGTACTGGCGATCCAAAAAGAAATTGAAGAAGCTACAGCGCTTGAATTACCCATGCTTGAAAAGAACCTTGTGTTTCTTTCTACACTCGCATCGGTATCAACTTTGATCGGACTGCTGGGAACGGTTGTTGGTATGATCCGCGCATTTGGAGCTTTAGGTGAATCTGGCGGTGGTGATGCTGCACGTACTTTGTCTATTGGTATTGCTGAAGCTTTGTACAATACAGCTTTAGGTATTGGTACTTCTGCTTTTGCAATCATTACTTACAACATTTTTACAACAAAGATTGATGCCATCACTTACGGTATCGACGAATCAGGGTTCACTTTAACACAAAGTTTTGCTTCCTTATACAAATAATTTTGTGGAATTTTTGAGAAATTGAATCTAATTATTATTAAAATCAATCACTAATGGGAAGAGCAAAAATAAAACGCGGCAGTACAACCGTTGATATGACGCCGATGTGTGATGTGGCCTTTTTATTGTTAACCTTTTTTATCCTTGCCGCTAAGTTTAAGCCACCGGCAGCAATTAAAGTAGTTACGCCCCTTTCAGTATCGAACAAAGTTGCGCCACAGAAAGACTTCCTGATGGTAACTATAAGTAAAGACAATAAAGTGTTTCTGGATATGGATCCTGCTTTAAAGGGAGATGTTTTGGATGAATTAGCCAAAGAAAGGAATTTATCCTTTTCTGCACAGGATAAACAGAACTTTATCAATGCCCAGTTCGTAGGTGTTCCAATCAGCCAGCTAAAGCAATTTGATGAATTAAAGCCTGAACAAATAAAAGGAACTGATTTGCCTGGAATTCCTGTTGACAGCACTAATGATGAATTACAGGCATGGATTTCAGCGGCTGTAAATGCCCAGATGGGGCAGAGGTTGAACTTCCTGATAAAAGGAGATGCTACTTCTAAATATTCTACTTTTTCGCAGGTTATTGATGCTTTCAAAAAGAATGATCAATATAAGTACGACTTGGTAACTACTTCGGAACAAGTACCGGAAGGCAGCGAATTGTACAAGAAGAATATTGAAGAGCAACTGAATGGCGGCAAAAAACCTACGGAGTAGAGACGGCACAGAAAAATGATTTTAAAAAATTAAAAATATATTACTATGGCAGAAATGGAAGTAAAAGAGAGTAGTAAAAAAGGGCCGGGTGTCAAGAAAAGTAAAAAACACTCTACCCGCGTTGATCTTACTCCTATGGTTGATCTGGGTTTTTTGCTGATAACCTTCTTCATTTTTACTACAACAGTATCTCAGCCTACCGCGATGAATCTGAATATGCCGAAAGATACAAAAGATCAGCAGGATCTAACGAAAGTGAAAGAGTCAGGTTCGTTGACATTGTTGCTGGGCAAACAGAACGTTGTATATTATTATTACGGTAACGATCCTTCGACAATGAAGACTACTAATTATAAAGATGTAAGGGATATCATTCTTAAGAAAAAGAAAAGTACTCCCGCAGCGGATCTCTTTATTATCATTAAACCTGATAAAGATGCTACTTATAAAGATGCGGTAGATATTTTGGATGAAATGGATATCAATGATATTCCGCGATATGCGATGGTAGATCCGACGCCGGATGAATATAGTAAAATCCAGCAGACGGAGCAGGCGAATGGCATAAAATAATTACACGTACTTGAGGAAACTAATTAAAAAATTAAAACATGGAACGTAATCAAATACTAAAATCAGATATTCTTGATATTATTTTTGATGGTAGGAATAAGGACTACGGTGCGTATGATCTTAGAAAAACGTACAACAAAAGGATTACCACTGCATTAATAGCAACTATAGCTATGATTTTACTCTTTCTTATTGGTTCTGCAATTGCCAATAAATTAAAAAGTAATGAAAACGCAATTCAGTTAAAAACAACTGAAACTACTTTGCAGAAAATTAAGCCGGATGTGCCACCGCCACCACCGCCACCACCACCACCCAAGATACCACCCCCACCACCTGTGGCAACTATTAAATTTACTCCGCCTAAAGTGGTAAAGGATGAAGAAGTAATCAAACCGCCACCAGAAGTAAAACAGATTGAAGAAGCAAAAGTGGATATTAAAACAGTGGAAGGCACAAAGGATCTTGGTATTGTTGCTCCTCCATCAGATCTTAAAGGATCTAACGTAGTAGCAGCTCCGGTAGAAAAGAAAGAAGACCCTGATAAGATCTTTACTAAGGTTGAAATAGAAGCGTCTTTCCCTGGTGGTTTGCAGGCTTGGGCACGTTATGTAAGCCGGGCTATACAATCACACATTGATGAATTCTCGGAGTCTGACTATGGAACTTGCGTAGTAAGGTTCATAGTGGATAAAACCGGAAAAGTGAGTGATGTACAGGCAACTACCATGAAAGGTACGAAATTGGCTGAGGTAGCTGTAAACGCAATCCGAAATGGTCCAAACTGGACTCCTGCTCAGCAAAACGGACGTTATGTAAATGCCTATCGGTTACAACCGGTAACTTTACAAAACCCTGATCAATAAAATCAATTTTAAAACATAATTAAAAACCGCCTAAAACCAAGGCGGTTTTTTTATGGCATTTATTTAAATCAGGACTTTTACTAAATAGGATCCCTGATAAAGACAGTAAACCCACAAATAAACGGAATTTCTATTCTTAAAATTTGAATGAAAACTGGTTCAATTTGGTTTATTATGTAACTTGTTCAAATATGAAAAAGAGCCTGTTTATTTATTTCATTTTTTGTGC
>DAHXOZ010000128.1 GCA_027364635.1 bacterium
AAATAAAAAACGTTCCTGATAGATTTTTACATAAAACCTCAAAGTAAAAATCTGCATTATTTGTTGGTTTACTATCAGTCAAAACTACCACCGTTTGATTCTTTTTTTAATTGTGATCTCAATCATATTCCATAGTGACTTCAGTCATGAAATTGTAATATACAGCACCATAGCTTTGTGTTAATTATTTAATAATAATCAAAAAAAAGAATTATGAAACTGTTTAGTAACAAAACCCTCCTGGCGCTGCTACTTTTATTAAGTGGCTTTGGGTATATCACCAGTTGCACACACGAAAATGATGTTTTGCCAGCACCGGCATCTAATGCGGTAGTAATTAATCGCGGCAACGCAGTTCTTCTTCCCGGCACAATGACCAAAGGAGATACCACACAATGGAAATTAGATAAGGCTCATTCAAGTGTATTATGGCAAACTAACTATGTTGGTTTAGCCGGATTGCTTACCGGTCGTTTTAACCAATTTGGTATGCACAACGTAACTGATGCCGAAATGCAGAATTATGTAGGAACCGGCCAACCTTTAATGGATACATCCTGGGCATTTTATGAAAACGATCCTTCCAAAACTTATTTTAGCGGATATGTTCAAATGAACCAGGCAAATACCGGTGAACCCGGAAGAGATGGAGGTTGCCTTTTGACTTCATTTGGTACTACTCCTATTGTAGCCGGTACTCAAAACCTTACTGTAACCAACATTGCAAGAATAAAAACAACAAAAATTGAATTTGATCCTTTGAGTGAAGATTATATTGTAACACTTAATTTAACATGGCAGGGGCCTTTAGCTTCTCCTCTTACCGAATCAATAGTAGGAAAATTGAAATACATAAAAAGAGCTACTGTAAATGCCGGAACCGCTTCAGCCTATGATGTATTTGGTTTGCAACTCACTTTCCAGTTTAATTGCCGTGATTATGGGGTAACCAGCACCAGCATTTCTGATAATGTACAGATTGAATGCAACATGAATTTCAATAATAAATAATTCACCCTAAAAAGAAATTATCATGAAACGAGTATTAATAATTTTCGGACTCATCTTAACACTGGGCTTGTTTTTAACCAGTTGTTATAAAGATGTGATTCTTCCGGAAACAGCAGTTGACCCTGATGGACCTCCACAACCGGTAAGCTATTCTTTAGAACTGGCACCTTTGTTTAACAGTAGTTGTGCACTTTCAGGTTGCCACGTTGTTGGAGGACACAAACCTTATATGAACACCGACATTTCTTATCAACAAATTGTAAACGGAGGTTTTGTAAATACGGATATCCCAAAGCAAAGCATTCTATATATTGAAATAAATGGCGAGATGAAGGAACATATTCCATCTGCTAGTGACAGGCAAAAAGTATATGACTGGATAAGAAACGGTGCACCCAATAATTAATTGACTTTAAAAAATAAATCAATATGAAAAGTTTTATAAACAAAAGAACAGGTTTGAGGGTCTTTACTTCCTTCCTTGTTATTTGCCTGTTGGTATTCAGCAGCAGCAGCGGGTTTGCCCAGGATTCTGCTGCAGTGGAAGAAACGCCTGCGCCGGTAAAAGCAAAACCTGTAAAAAACACTTTTGAAAGTGTATGGCTCATCGATAATCAAACAGTGATGGTTCCTGTAAAAGGTACAATGGAAATGGATATCCAGCACCGTTTTAGTACTGTTAGTAAAGGAACCGAAGATTTGTGGGGACTATTAGGGTCTTCTGCCAACATCAGGTTGGGCATGAGCTATTCACCAATCAATAAATTAAATCTGGGAATAGGTATTACCAAAGACAAAATGTTGTTAGACCTTAGTCTCAAATATTCCATTATAACCCAAACTCCGGGAAAATATCCAGTTAGTGTAACTTACTTTGGCGATGCAGCTGACCATACAAGAAAAAATGCGACTATTTATGATGGTAGTGATATAAAGCACAACTCTGACAGGTACTCTTTTTTCAACGAAATCATCATAGCTAGAAAGATTTCTGACAGGCTTTCCGTGCAAATCGCTCCAAGCCTTTCACATCAAAATGCGGTACCTGGATATTACACAAAAATTGACACTGCCAGCGGTAAAGGAACAATATTTAAATACATGAAAAACGATCATTTTGCTGTGGCCTTAGCTGCGAGGTTAAAATTAACCGATGTAACTTCGCTAATGATTGACTATGATCAACCTATTACTAAACATCCCAGCAATAATCCTAATCCAAATTTATCTTTTGGTTTTGAATTCAATACAAGTGGTCACTCCTTCCAGGTATTTTTTACCAATTTTTCATTGCTAAGCCCGCAACAAAATAATCTTTATAATAAAAACAACCCTTTTGAATACAAAGATAAAGTAACCAATACATGGGTAAAAGGCGGCCAGTTCCTGATTGGGTTTAACATTACCAGGTTGTGGAACTATTAAAATATTTTTTATAGAAAGCAAAGAAACGTGCAATAATAAAAAGCCTTTAATTAATTTAATTAAGGGCTTTTTTTATAGAACCCTCCCTGGTAAATTCTTGTTATAAAGCTTCAGTAACAGCATTCTTTTTATCTTCATGCTAATTTTTGGATAGATAAAAAAGGAACTTAAAAAAATGATTACAAGATTAAGCTTTATTATTTTTTTTGCTGCTATGTTTACTTCCTGTAACAACCAAAGCACAACAGAAAACAAACAAGCGGCAACTCCGGAACATAAAACATTACAACGGAAATTTATTCTCAAACCTCCTTCTTCTTTTGATGATACGTTGACGATAAAAAACTCATCCGCCATTTTTTACAAACCCGATTCTGTTCAACTGGAAAAAATAAAAAAAGTCAATAAACCAATGGTTTTTGAAGGACTCATGCACGACTGCTTTTTTCAAATGCGAAACGCACATATCGTTCTTAAAAAGTATTATCCAAAAATTAAGATCATCGAAACCACCAAAGCCCGCTACCTTTTATTTGTAAAACATGATGGAAAGGATACCTGCATCGACCTTAATCACGATAATGACATTTGCGGCATGTATATTTTTAATACCACTAAAAATCCACAGTTGGTAGACATGACCAATGTTGATACGGAGCTTGAGTTTTATTTTACAAAGTAAAATTTCATCAAAACCTATAAGGTTTCAAAAGGCTTATTGGTTTTATAATTTCCATACCCACGTTCTAATGGAAACCTGCATCACAATCACTTCCATAGATACTTTTCAAAAGAGAAAATGGAAATTGATAAAAGTGAAAAATAAAAATTTGAAAAATAAGTTGGTTTACTGCCATTTTTCTTTTTTCACTTGTTCATTTATGAACAGTTTTTGTATCAAAATCGAACAGTTTTCAAAATCGTTTTGTTCGTAAACAGATGAAATACAAATGGTTATTAAATGGCATATCATTAGTTGATTAAACGCAGGTTTACTGTTTTCATGTAATCATCAATTGATAACCATCGATAAAAAAAGCTTTATGTTTTCCAATTATTTTAAAGTTGCCTGGAGAAATTTATTTCGCAATAAAGGATTTTCAATTACCAACCTTCTCGGCCTCAGCATCGGTATGACGTGTGCCATTCTTATTTTGCTGTGGGTGCAGGATGAACTGAACTATAACAAATCTCAAAAAAATTATAAAGAGATATACCAGGTGATGGCGAACCGGAATTTCAATAACCAGGTTTTTACAGACCCGACAATGGTTTTACCTCTTGCGACATCGATAAAGAATGAAATTCCCCAGGTAAAAAATGCAGTAGTTACTACTTACCCCAATGCAATAAATATTGCTTACGGCGATGTAAAATTGAAGGAAACAGGGCTTACCGTAAGTGATCATTTTTTCGACATATTCACGGTACAATTTATTAAAGGAAATGCAGCAACCGCCATTAGTGATCCGAATTCAATTGTGCTTAGCCAATCGGCAGCAACGGCATTGTTTGGAAATGATGACCCGATTAATAAAGTAGTGAAAATCGATAATAGCCAGGATGTAAAAGTTACGGCCGTTGTAAAAGAAATGCCCGCCAATACAAGTTTGCAGTTTGATTATATTATGCCGTTCAACTATTCTGATCCATACATAAAACAATCAATGAATGAATGGGTAAATTCTTCCTGGCTGGTTTACCTGCAAACAGTACCCGGCGCCAACCTTCAGTGGATCAACAAAAAAATAAACGATATAAAACAACAGCACGATGCAAGAGATAAAAAGATAAGCACCTATTTCACTTTCCCGATGAGCAAGTGGCGTTTGTACAGTGATTTTAAGGACGGAAAAAATGTGGGTGGCATGATCGAATATGTGAGGATGTTCGGCATTATTGCTCTCATTATTCTTCTGATCGCCTGTGTCAATTTTATGAATCTTTCAACAGCGCGTTCAGAAAAAAGAGCCAAAGAAGTAGGCATCCGAAAAACGCTCGGTTCCCAAAGAAAGCAACTTCTTTTGCAGTTCTTCATTGAGTCAATTATTCTTGCTACCCTATCTTTTGTAATCTCCATCTTTGCGGTTTATATTTTACTGCCGGCGTTCAATTCATTGGTTGATAAACACCTCGTTTTGCCAGTTACCCAACCGGTTTTTTGGATCGGTGCAATGGTAATCATTTTATTTACCGGCATTGTTGCGGGAAGTTACCCCGCGCTTTATTTATCATCATTCAACCCGGTTAGGGTTTTAAAAGGATCTTTCACTGCCGGCAAAAAAACGATATTGCCAAGGCATGTTTTAATTGTTGGTCAGTTTGTGATTTCTATTTTATTGATCTCTGCAACCATCGTGGTTTACCAGCAAATAAAAATGATCAGGAACCGCGATATGGGCTATAACCCTAATAATCTTATCACCGTTCCCGGCTCGGAGGAAACACAAAAAAATTACGAAGTGATCAAACAAAACCTGCTGCAAACAGGAATGATCAATGCGGTAACCCGCACAATGGCGCCCATCACTGAAGTATGGATGAAAACACCTTCGCCTGATTGGGAAGGGAAACCTGCCGACATGAATATGATATTTAGTGGATTGATGGTGGGCAAAGATTTTTCAAAGACGATGGGAATTAAAGTTCTTGAAGGTAAAGACTTCAGTGGCTCTCCGGCAGATACCGGGTATGTGTTGTTCAATAAGGCAGCCATCACAGCCATGGGATTAAAGGATCCCATAGGAATGAAAATACGATACGGAAGACAACACAAAGAATATACGATTTTAGGAGTAACGGATAACGTAATACAGGAATCGCCGTTTAAACCCGTCGACCCGATGATCATTTTTTATAATCCTGATCGCGCAGGGATCATAAGCATTCGCTTAAATCCGGGTGTTCACCCACAAAAAGCTATCGCTTCAATTGAAACGGTTTTTAAAAAATACAATCCCGCGTATGCCTTCGAATACAAATTTGTCGATAAAGAATTTGAGAAGAAATTCATCAATGAAGACCTGGTAAGCAAGCTGAGTAATATTTTTGCGGCCCTCGCTATTTTTATCTGTTGTATCGGTCTAGCTGGTCTCGCAGCGTTTACGATTGAAAAAAGAATTCGCGAAATAGGCATTCGAAAAGTTTTGGGCGCTTCTGTACAACAACTTTTATTGCTGATTTCAAAAGAGTTTTTAAGATTGGTTTTGATCGCGTTTGTGGTTGCCGTTCCTGTTAGTTGGTGGATGATGCACAACTGGCTTCAGAAATATGAATATCGTGTAAGCATCAGCGTTTGGATGTATGGAATTGTGGGTTTGATAATCCTGGTGCTAACGCTTTTGGTGGTGAGTGCCAATACACTATCTGCTGCTACACGCAATCCTGTAAAGAGTTTGCGGACGGAATGAAGCTGCGATCTGCCAATGGTGCATCTGGTAAAAAAAACAAGAGATTTAAGACCTTTAAATATAATTGGCGCACAACTTTCTTTTGGACATATTTTTAAAAATTAACTTCTGCCAATAAAAATATTTACAGAAGCAAGGCTGGACAATGAAACTCCGGATAGTTCTCTTTTTAAACGGGACAAGAAAACCGGAAATAACACTGGCAACAATTCGAAATGCGCCCCACTCCATTGATTTTTTTATATCATTTTGGTCGGGAAATGCTAATTTAAAATCTGAAATATTTGTTTGTTTACTGTAATTGTTTCCTTTCAAAATTTGACAACTAATAATTTAAGAAGAACTTTGAAAAGTAACAGGTGTCTGAACCAACCAATTTTGCTGTTACAGCTACTATGTTTACAAACCCGACTGAACATTTGGAAGAAACCCGGCAACTCATCAAATTATGTCTTGCAGAAGACAGGAATGCGCAAAGGAATTTGTATGATTTGTTTGCACCCAAAATGTTTGGTGTGTGTTTACGCTATGCGAAAAACCGGGAAGAAGCTGAAGATATAATGCAGGAAGGATTTATACAGGTTTTTAAGTCGTTGCACAACTTTAAATTTTCCGGTTCTTTTGAAGGTTGGGTACGAAAGATAATGGTGTATTGCGCTATAGCTAAATACCGTGGAAAATCGAAATTACATTCTGTATTAATAGACACAGAAGAAATTGCAACTTTAGATAATGAAGAAGTTCTAAGCCGCCTTGGCAAAAAAGAATTGTTAAAAATGGTACAAGATCTGCCGCCCGCTTATAGAATGGTATTTAACCTGTATGTTTTTGATGGATTAAAACATCGCGAAATAGCACAGGAATTAGGCATTTCTGAAGGGACTTCAAAATCAAATTTCCATGATGCAAAAGTGATTTTACAACGGGCGGTGATCGACAGTATGAAAATTGCAAACCAAAAATCCACGAATGGATAAAAATTTACACAATATTGAAGATTTGTTTAAAAAGGGTTTAGAAGGAAACGAAGAATCTCCTTCTGAAGAAGTTTGGAATGCCATTGATCAATCACTCGAAAAAGCCAATAACTTAAAGTTTAAAAGAAAATACTATTCTCTCAAAAGAGCAACTGCAGTTTTAATTGTGGCTCTCGCACTTTTGAGTATTTACATTTTAAAAAATCAATCGCAGAAACAACTTGAAAAACCCAAGAAGGAAAATATCACTTCAAATAGCCAATCTTTACAAAAAAGCAATCAACCCAAATCAAACAACGATACAACTGAAAATATTAAAGAATTAGCTGCAGAAAATACACTTCCAAAAAATGAAAATATAGAAAGCAAAAAAACTACTGATGTTGATATTGTAAGTGCGCCAAAAAATGCAAGTGTACGGAATCATCAATTGAATAAACCAGCGGAAAGCTTAAAATCTTCTTCAGCAATTATTTCAAATACTGTAAATATTTCAAATAAACCCGCCAGTAATAAAAAAGGAAATTATGCTATTAAACCGGCTAAGAAAGAAAGAAATATTTTTATACAACCAACTAAGAATAAAAACAAAGAGCTATCAAAAAACAAACCCAATGTTACAAATTCAGAAGAGAACGATCAAATCGGTTTTCAATTAAATAAATCGCTTATAACACCACCACCGGTAAATTTTGTTCCGAATGAAAATGTGACGTTGAACAGTATAGAGAATTTGATGGATGTAACAAAAATTTCTCCTTACACAATGCCTGAAAGAATTACGAGCAATAAAACTTCTACCATTCATTTTCCTAAACCACCCCGGTTTACTGCAGGCATCTTTTACTCACCCAATATACCTTTTTCTCATCTGCGTGATGAGGACCATCACTATGGAAATCCGAACTCAAGCGAATTTGAAAAGAAAGAATCAGGAACTTATTCTTATTCATTTGGACTTTCAGTTGGCTACCAGCTCAACTACAAATGGTCTTTACAATCGGGTGTTACCTTATCAACTATAAATATGCATCTTGAACCAGAAAAAATTTATGCAGAACGGGATGACCAGGGGGCAGTGAAATACACCATTAATACTTCTTCGGGAAAAGGATACATTTTGCCATCTTTTAGCAGTAATCCAAGGGTAGGCGACAGCCTTTTTACACAAAACATTAAACATTCCCTTAAATACACAGCAATTCCTTTATCAGTAAAATATAATTTGACCAACGGCCGGTTTTCTGCAAATCTTCTTACCGGATTATCTGCTAATATTTTATCTACCGGAAAAATCAGCACCGAGGTAAAAAGGGGAAATGAAAGTGAATTAGATAAAACGCATGATATCCATGGTTTAAAAACGCTCTATTTCAGCGGCATTGCAGGAATAGGGATGAATTACAACTTTTACAGAAATCTTTCACTTTCTTTTTCTCCGACAATCAATTTTGCCATTGATCCAATAAATAAAAATGTTCCCGTAAAGTCTTACCCGGGAACAATAAATTTTCAATTCAGTTTAAAAACCAGCCTTTTTTAAGAGTTAGTCATTCTCAGGCCTTTGGAAACGTTTAGGCCGGGCCAGGCTATCAGCGGGATACTTAGCTTCCATTTCTTTGATCTGTGCGGTAGCCCAGTCTTCGATTGCCAGCTTTTGACTTGCAGTTAAAATTGCATTCCGGTGAATAAGTGTGTAAGAAGTCAAAGGCATTTCATCCTTCTTAAGTTGTTCTACGATATCTTTAAATCCTTCATGTTGTCTCCAAAGCGGATAAGTATTAAATTCTGAAAAATTAAGATGTCTTTTGCCATCCTGAATATGATTGTTGAGAAACCAGGCAACAGGTTGAATCTTAAAGTAAAAGGGATAAACCGTTGTATTGCTGTGGCAATCATAGCAGGAAACCTTCAGGTTTTTTTGCAGACTATCCGGAATTTGATAACTCGCGGTAATCTGGTTCTGAACTATCTCATCGCCTTTATTTTCAACTGGCCGTATAAACTGGATAATTATTAATGCAACCAGCAAAACAATCAGTATGGTTTTTATTGCTTTCTTCATTTTCTTGATGATTAGTAATTTGTTTTTCTAAATTGAATTTTAAATAAAAATTAAAAATAGATATAAATCTACAAATCAAAAGAATATCAAAGCATTTAACACATAAATTTTTGTTTATATTTTAAAAGAAAAATATGATCGCCGATATGTGAATTTAAAAATCGAAGTTATATCAAACGGATTTACTGAAAAATTGTGAAGCAACGGTACCTTCTGCCTGCCACCATTTTTGATCAAATGACCGGCAAATATTCCTTAAATATTGCCTTCCTGTTTCCAGTACCTGGAACCCATCTTCATGTAATTCAAGCAATCCGTCTTCTGCCAGTTCCTGCAAATGTTGTAAAGGAAATTGCTGCAGCAATTCTGCATCTTCCTCTCTAAAAGTCACTTTGCCTTTACAAGCTGTTTGCAGAATATAATTTTTTAGGGCAATGTCTGTTTCGTCAAGAAAGCAACCTTTGTTGGCAGCGAAATCGCCTTCATTTACCAGGCGCATATAATTAGCCAGTTCTTTATGGTTTTGGCTGTAAGCTGTTCCTGTATCAGTAATAGAAGAAACGCCCAACCCCAATAAAAAAGAAGTGTGGGTTGTAGTATATCCCATAAAATTCCTGTGAAGTTTACCGTTTTTCCAGGCTGTGTAAAGATCATCTTCGGGTAAAGCAAAATGATCCATGCCGATATCAAAATAACCGGCAGCATTAAATTTTTCTTGCGCCAGCAAATACAAATTGGTCTTCAGTTCCGGAGAAGGGAGATCGTTTTCATCGAACAATCTTTGAGCTTTTGATTTCCAGGGAACATGCGCATAACTGTAAAATGCAATACGGTCGGGCCGGAGTTCTATCGTTTCATCAAGCGTTTTTGCTTCGCCAATCAAGGTCTGAAATGGTAATCCATAGATCAGATCATAGTTTACAGATCGGAAGCCCGTTTCCCTGGCTTTTTCGGTAACACGACGAACATTGGCTACGGGTTGAATCCTGTTTATGGCACGTTGCACCACAGGATCATTATCCTGAACGCCAAAGCTGATACGCCGAAAACCTAAATTGTAAAGTGTTTTCAGGTGTTCATCGGTTGTGTTATTGGGGTGGCCTTCAATCCCGAATT
>DAHXOZ010000129.1 GCA_027364635.1 bacterium
GCCTGGTGCGGCTGCCGCGATTTCTTCCGGGAAAATAATCCGGCCCGAAGGCGCATAAACATTAGGTAATTCTTTGTACCAATCTTCGGATAAGCCATGCTCTTTTTTTCGTTGCTTTTCTGATTCGGTTAAAACCCATCCCGGATTGATCTGGTTTACACGCACATGATTTTCCCGGTGTAATGTGTCTCCAAGATTTCTTGTCATTGTCATCAGAGCTCCTTTAGACATGCTGTAGGCAAGCAGATTCGGTTCGCCGCACCAGGCATTTACTGAACCGATATTTAAAACACAACCATGTTGTTCAGTCAAATGTGGTAGAGCATCTTTTATCAATTGAAACGGCGCGATAGTATTAACCGCTAAAATTTTTTGTAAGAAAGCTTTATCGGTGGTTTGAATATTAGAAGAAGCAACGATTGCCGCATTGTTTACAATCGCATCCAGTTTTCCAAAAGATTTTAAAGCAAGATCAACAAGTCTTTGCGTTGCTCCATCAATACTCAAATCTTCAATATGCAGCGCTGCATTTTCCTTTCCCAATTCTTCCACTACTGATTGTCCCCATTCTTCTTCAATTCCATGAATTACAACCTTTGCGCCTTCCTGAACACAACATTTTGCAATCGCTTTTCCGATTCCGGTTGTGCTGCCGGTTACAATAATTATTTTGTTTTCTAAACGCATATTATATTGGTTTAAGAACACTTTTCACTATTTCTCCTTTGTGCATTTTTTCAAATGCTGTTTTCCATTCATTAATTGGCCAAACACCGCCAATAATAGGTTTTACATCCAATTGTCCGCTTGCAAGCAAAGAAATAACTCTTTCCCAGATCGGCCAGTTATGACTGAAACTACCTTGAAGGGTTATGTTTTTTTGAACGATCGGGTCGAGCGAAAATCCTAATGGCTGAGGGCCCCAGCCAACTTTGGTGATCTTTCCTTTTGGTCTTACCAATTGCATCGCAAGTTTTAAAGTAGCACTTACTCCGGCTGCATCAATAACGGCATCTGCACCAAGGCCATCTCTTTTTTGCGCCCATTCAGTTGCATCGCCGGTAATTGTTTCACATCCGTATTTCCTTGCTATTTCCAACCGGGTTCTGTCTGCTTCCAATCCAACTACTGCTACTTCTGCTCCGCAAATTTTGGCAACCGCAGCACAAAGTGTCCCGATCGTACCGGGACCAAGTACAATAACACGGTCACCTGGTTTTATCCCTGTGTTTTCAACCACAGCATTATAGGCTACGCAACAAGGCTCAGTAAGACATGCATGTTCAAAAGACAACTGATCGGGAAGCTGGTGAAGGCAACGCGCCGGTACGCGAACGAATTTTGTCATTGCTCCATTTACGCCATATCCAAAACCTTTTCTTGTAGGATCAAGATTGTAAAAACCGGCTTTTGACATTGGATTGTTGATATCAATAACAGCGGCGGTTTCACTCACGACTCTGTTACCTTTTTTCCATTGCGAAACTTTGCTTCCTGTGTCAACGATTTTTCCTGCAAATTCATGACCGAGTACAACCGGATAATTTACAGGCCAACTATGATCGGCTGTCCACTGATGAAGGTCGCTGCCACAAACGCCAACATTGGCAACTTCAAGCAGCACATCTTCATCACCAATGTCCGGCATTTCAATTTCTCTTATTTCAACAGAGCCTTTTTCTGGTGCAAAGTTTACCACCGCTGCAGATTTCATGTTGTATTATTTTAAATATTTTTATAAGAATGGATTTTTTCACAGATCAGGCGTAATGAACTTTCAAGATCGCCTCCCGCTGTTTTAAAACTATCACTGTCAATGGTAAGTGGCGCACCCAAAACCACAAGCGGAGCGCCATATTCAGGGCATTTGATGGCTTGCTCTAAAGTAAGACCTCCAACAGCCTGCACAGGAATTTTTACGGCTTTAACTACATCTCTCAGTTGATCAAGCGGGCTCGGCATTCGAAGACCTTTTGCAGCAATACCACGGCGTTCATCGTAACCAATATGATGAATTACATAATCGCAGCCAAGTTCTTCCAGTCGTTTGGCCGCTGCAACCATATCTTCACATCCAAGATTATCGCCCATCACTTTTACACCAAAATCTTTTCCTGCGTTTACCACACATTTTACCGTTTCTTCATGCGCTCTTGCCATTACCACCACATGAGTAGCGCCAGCTTTTGCCATCATTTCTGCCTCCAAATAGCCACCATCCATGGTTTTAAGATCAGCAACGATTGGAACACCAGGAAAATGTTCGCGCAATTTTTTTACACCATGCAATCCTTCTGCAAGGATAAGCGGCGTTCCTGCTTCAAGCCAATCAACGCCGGCGCGCATTGCCATAGCCGCTGTTTCAAGCGCTTCATCAATATTGGTGAGGTCAAGAGAAATCTGAACGATTGGTGTCATTGGCAAACAGGTTAATTATTAATATTTTTTTTCTACCCAAAGAGTAGCACTAAAATCTATCAAACAAAAAATAAAAGCGAAAAGCGTTAAAGTCTTATCGAAAGTAATGAAAAATGGAAAAATAATTTTGAGATTATTATTCTGTTGATCAACCAAACGTGGCTGTTTTGCAAAAATAAAATTCCTTGCAATTTGTTGCTTTACTATAAATATTACAAATCCTTTCTTACCGCTTTATTTATATAAGTATCTTTTGTTCCTTTCGTTTGTGCAATGTGAATGTCTTCCACATTTTTTAAGATGAAAGAAGAAGTACCGGAATTTTTCTCAGCCTGGATGTCATAAAGAATCGCTCCCTTTACATCATCTAAAATAAAGGGCGGACGATAATCGTCTTTTAAATAACTTACCTGTACATCATGCATTTTAAGATTTTTTACGTGACGGATATAAAATCCATAAGAAGGCATTGTTTTCCAGCTATCCGGTTCAGGATAATCTTTTTCATGTTCAGGAACATTGAGGTTCGCAGCATCTTTTGGTTCGCCTCCTTTATAATAAATTCTGATGTTGCTTAATTGTAAATCTTCAATTGGATGTTCGGGCAAACCGCTGATAATTGCTCCTTGTTTATCATCTACATTATAGGCAACAATATTGTTGATGATAATTCTTCTGCAAACGCCGATTGGAATTGAATCAGGGCCGCGCATTCTTGCACCAAGACGAATAAAAATGGGTGCATTACCGATATTGCGCATGGTGATATTGGAAATAGTCACATCTTCTAACTGAGCGCCATCAACGGTTTCCAAAGCAAGGCCGCGGCAATCATCAAACACACAATTGGTGATCGTGATATTTTTAAAACCACCATTGCTTTCTGTTCCGAATTTTATTCTTCCTGTCGGCTCATCGTTTTTTGGATCTGTTTTTTGAAATGTTCCATCCAGTAAAGTTCCTTCTACATATCCGCTTACCTGGCAATTGGTGATGGTTACGTTTTCTGTGGATCGCGCATAGCCCAAAGCAAAAGAACTTTTCAAACAAATACCATCATCCAGTGGAGAATTAACGGTGCAATTGGAAACGCGTACATTTTTGCAACAATCAATATCAAATCCGTCTCGGTTGGTATCTACTTTTAAATTGTCAATTGTGAGATTATCAACTCCTGTGGCAAGAATGGCAAACCAGCCTCCGTGAAAAATAGTAACGTCGCGTATAATCACATTTCTGCAACGCAAAAGGCTTATCGATTTATTCGGTTGTTCATCACCGTTATGCCCATTTCTTACTAATCCTTTCCCCCAAATTTTTCCAGTGCCAATAATAGAAATATCATGAAGGTCTTCGCCCCAGATAAAACTATTGTGAAAATGGCTGTGGCCATAATCCTGGTAAATATCGTTGATACTTTTTTCGGGTTTGTCAAATAAAGTTGAATCATTGGAAGCGATTAGTGAGGCGCCCTGATCGATAAATAGACAAATATTACTTTTGAGATGAATAGATCCGCTTACGTAATCACCGGCAGGAATATAAACGGTTCCACCACCGGCTTTTGCTGCTTTGTCAATCGCTTTATTAATGGCAGATCCATCCATATTTATTCCATCGCCTTTCGCGCCAAAATCTTTTACATTGTAAAAATTATTTTGCGTTTGTGCATGTACGTTAGCAGTAAAATAAAATAAAACAGAAGTTAAGAGAAAGGTTTTGTAGAATGAAGGCATCTTGTTTATTTTGAAAGTTATTGTTTGATCAGCTCATGCAAAGCAGGGTCTGGTTCTTATTAAAATAAATCCTGCTTTCTCCAGAATTTTTATAAAATCCTTTCCACTTATGACGGGTAACTTTTCACTCATGAAATAAGTGATGGTTTAAACTCTATTTCCCGAACTCCAATAAATTTATTTGATTCTTCAAGTGGTTGTTCTTCAACGCACATCGCGATCACTTCTTTTAAATTATCAAGCGCCTCATCTATATTTTTCCCATAGCTGTGGCAGCCTTTATATAAAGGACAGGAAACAATAAAAAAGCCATCCTCATCAACTTCAACCACGATTGGTAAATGATATGTTTTCATTAAACTAAATTAAGAAAATTAAACGAGGGAATCTAAATACAAATTTTAAATTAAATTCACACAACAAAAAGCATTGATATGAGAAACAAAACTTCGGGTTTCCTTTTTATAGGCCTTTTATTTTCTGCAGTTTGTTTGGGTCAGCAGGAAAAATTCAATGGAGTAGAATCCAACCTTCAAAACATTTACCGGCTTTCTGACGCACAATCGCGTTCTATCAGTCCTGAAAATTTTACCGGCGCAAAAGGTCAGGGCGGAATGGCCACTAAAGGAACCGGCGAAAATCCTTCCAGGGAATTGGGGCAAGGTTGGAAAGTAAGTCCCAGCGTGGTTATTAAAGCACATACTACTTTTACGGTAGCTGAAATTGATGGCGCCGGATCAATTCAACATATCTGGATGACGCCAACCGGTGTTTGGCGTAATTCCATTCTTCGCTTTTATTGGGATGATGAAAAATCTCCTTCGGTAGAAGTTCCTGTTGGTGATTTTTTCTGTATGGGTTGGAATCAATATGCGCCTGTTCAATCGCTTGCTGTTTGCGTTAATCCGGGAAGTGCTTTCAATTGTTACTGGCCGATGCCATTTCGTAAAAAATGTAAGATCACTATGGAAAATATTGATGACAAGGATATGGTACTTTATTATTCTGTCGATTATGTTTTAACTCAAATTCCGGATGACGCTGCCTACTTTCATGCTCAATTTCGCAGGGTAAATCCTGTTCCTTATAAATCGGTTTATACACTCGTCGATAATATAAAAGGCCGTGGGCAATATGTAGGGACTTATATGGCGATTGGTGTCCACAATAACGGCTGGTGGGGCGAAGGTGAAATTAAATTTTATATGGATGGCGATACAAAATTCCCGACGATTAATGGAACAGGAACCGAAGATTATTTTGGTGGCTCCTACGATTTTGATACAAGGACCAAAAACGCCGCCGGGGTTGAAGAAAGTCATTACACTGAATTTACTTCGCCTTACTCAGGTCTTTGCCAGGTAATCCGCGGTGATGGTCATTATAATGTATCACAACGTTTTGGAATGTATCGCTGGCACCTTACTGATCCGATACGTTTTGAAAAGAACCTGAAAGTTACCATTCAGGATCTTGGATGGCATCCGGATGGCAGGTATCTTCCGTTGCAGGATGATATTGCTTCCACTGTTTTCTGGTACCAAACTGAACCGCATAATCCATTTCCTCCTTTGCCGGATAAGGATGCACTGGAAGTAAACTGATTTTATAACCCGGATGCAGATAAGTATAGTAAACCAACTTATAACGTGAAATGTTATTTTGATTTGTTAAAAGAGTTTTCGTTTTCATAAATTCTTTTTCAGTTTCAGATTGTTTAACTATTTTTGATTTTATTTAAACAAAATGAATTATTTCTCTATTTCTCAGCTGGCCCGTTATTCCGGGATAAAACCTCACACCATCAGGATGTGGGAGCAGCGGTATAATGCGCTTACACCCAATCGTTCTGAAGGAAATACGAGATATTATGACAACAAACAATTACGTCGCTTATTGAACATTGCCAGTTTGATGGAATCGGATTATAAGGTTTCAGAATTATGTTCGATGCCGGATAAAAAATTGTTTAGCCTTGTGCAGCAACTTCCAGTCGGGGTAGCAGATAAAAGCGGAAACGAATTTTTTGTTCTGCAACTAATTAGTGCTGGCATGAATTATGATGAAATTAATTTTGATAAAATATTTTCTCATTGTATTCTTAAGTATGGAATAAAGGAAACTTATTTAAAAGTGATTTACCCTATGCTTCATCGCGTTGGTGTTATGTGGACTACCAATGCACTGGAGCCTGCAGCAGAGCATTTTATCAGTAACCAGGTAAGGCAAAAACTTTTCACGGTTATTGATTCTCTGCCTGCAGCGAAAACTACTAAAGATTCTTGGTTGTTGTTTTTGCCCGAAAATGAGTTTCACGAGATAGGGTTATTGTTTGCCAATTTTGTAATTCGCCAATCGGGCCGAAAAACCATTTACCTTGGGGCAAATGTGCCATTGGAATCCCTTTTTGTAGCGGTAAAGGAAACGTCAACTGAAAATGTGCTTTTGTTTTTTGCTCATAACGATCTGCCTGGTGAAACCCAAAATTACCTGGATGAGTTGTGTTTGTTTTTGGGTAATAGGAAAATTTTTGTAGGGGCAAACCCATCTCTTTTCGAAACTATTAAAACAGGAAAAAATATCCACTGGTTAAGTTCTCCCCAGGACCTGGAACTTCAATTGGTGATATAATGTTTAAATAAAATAATAAAAATATAAACATAAATTCATGTCAAAAATTGCAGTCATAGGATCCGGGTTTTCTGGTTTAAGCGCCGCAGCCTATTTGTCTGTTGAAGGGCATGAAGTGCATGTTTTTGAGAAGAATGCGACAGCAGGGGGCAGGGCCCGGCAGTTAAGAACAGGTGAGGGTTATGTTTTTGACATGGGGCCGAGCTGGTATTGGATGCCTGGTGTGTTTGAGCGCTTTTTTAAAGATTTTGGATATAGAGTTTCAGATTGGTACGAATTAAAATTACTCGATCCTTCATTTGAGGTGGTATTTGATAAGGGAGAAAAAATGAGTATCCCTTCCGATTATTTTCAACTTAAGGATCTTTTTGAAAGTATAGAAAAAGGTAGTTCCGTTCAACTGGATCAATTTATGAAGGAAGCGAAGCTCAAGTATGAAGCAGGTATGGATGACCTGGTTTATATGCCGGGGTTGTCACTGAGTGAATTTGCCGATCCAAAAATTATAAAAGATGCATTTCGGTTACAAATATTTTCGTCTTTCAGTAAGCATGTAAGAAAATATTTTTCAAATCCGAAACTGGTTTCTTTGATGGAATTTCCTGTTTTGTTTCTCGGTGCAATGCCACAGGATACGCCTGCATTGTATAGCCTGATGAACTATGCAGGTTTGAAATTGGGCACATGGTACCCGATGGAAGGATTCGGCAAAGTGATTGAAGCAATACAATCAGTGTGCGAAAAACAGGGGACTGTATTTCATTTTAATGCCCCGGTAGAAAAAATAGTAGTGGAGCAAAACCATGCTGAAAGCCTCATCGTAAATGGAGAAAAAATATCTTTTGATGCGGTGGTGGCATCGGCAGATTACCATCACGTTGAAAATGATTTGCTACAGGCCTCTGATAAAAACTACAGTGAAAATTATTGGGATAAAAAAACCTTTGCGCCTTCGTGCCTTATTTATTTTCTTGGTGTTTCAAAAAGGATTAAATTACTTGAGCATCACACTTTATTTTTTGAAGAAGATCTTTTTCAACATTCTATTGAAATTTATAAATCGCCCGAATGGCCTTCCAGGCCTTTGTTCTATGTGTGTTGCCCTTCAAAAACGGATATTACGGTTGCACCTGAAGGTCATGAAAATTTATTTTTGCTGATGCCAATAGCGCCGGGACTGGAAGATAATGAGATCATTCGCGAAAAGTATTTTAACATCATGATGCAAAGGGTTGAAAAACATGCAGGTGAAAAAATTGAAGAGCACATTGATTATAAAAAAAGTTATTGTATCAATGATTTTATTTCTGACTATCACGCTTATAAAGGAAATGCCTACGGACTTGCCAACACGCTAATGCAAACGGCATTTTTAAAACCCAGGATCAGGAATAAAAAGATCAGGAATCTTTTTTATGCAGGGCAACTTACAGTTCCGGGGCCGGGGGTTCCTCCGTCACTTATTTCAGGAAAAATTGCTGCCGGACAATTATTAAAATATTTAAAAAATAAAAAGCATGAAAACCTTGTTTGATCAACTCTCGGTGAAAGTGAGCAAAGCCACCACCAATGCTTACAGTACCAGCTTTTCTCTGGGTATTTACTTTTTGAACAATAGTTTGCATGATGCTATTTATTCCATCTACGGGTTTGTTAGATTGGCAGATGAAATTGTAGATAGTTTTGCCGGTTATGATCAAAAGAAGTTACTCGGGAGTTTTACAGAGGAAACTTACGAAGCGATCAAAAATAAAATTTCCCTGAATCCTGTTTTGAATTCTTTTCAGCATGCGGTGAATCAATATAATATTGAACAGGAATTGATTGAAACATTTTTAAAAAGTATGGAAATGGATCTTCAAAAGGTTAATTATACTGAAGAGAAATACCAACAATATATTTTGGGTTCTGCTGAAGTGGTTGGTTTGATGTGCCTGCGTGTGTTTACTCACGAGAAGCCTTCATTGTACGAAGAACTAAAACCTTATGCTATGAAGTTGGGTGCTGCTTTTCAAAAAGTAAATTTTTTAAGGGATATGAAAGATGATTATGTTCATTTGGGAAGAACTTATTTTCCAAACGTAAACATGAAGTATTTTAACGGTGATGTAAAAAAGCAAATCGAAATAGATATTGAGCAGGATTTTAAAACCGGTTTGGCAGGCATAAAAAAATTACCGGGCTCTTCAAAAGGCGGCGTTTATCTTGCTTATGTTTATTACCGTGCGCTTTTTAAAAAAATAAAAAAATTGCCTGCTCACAGAATTTTAAATGAAAGAATAAGGATCAATAATGGAAAAAAACTGGGGCTTATGATCAATAGTTTGGTGATAAATAAAATGAACCTTGTATGAAAAATACATTATTTGTTGGTTTACTGTTTTTGGCGCAAAGTGTTTTTGCGAATACCCCTACTATTGGTGAAATAAGAGTGCTTTATGAAAAGGCCGTAAATGACGAATCTGCATGTAATAAGCTTGTGCAAATTCTTTCACCTTATAATGAAAATAACAACCCGTTGTATGCAGGTTACAAAGCAAGTGCCATCATGATGATGGCAAAATATGCTTTCAACCCGTTTTCTAAAATGTCTTATTTTAAAAAAGGAAAACAAATCCTGGAAAATGCAATTAAAGCAGATGAAAAAAATATTGAATTACGGTTTCTGCGGTTTAACGCACAAACACACATGCCTTCTTTTTTAGGTTATAACGGGGATATAAAAAAAGATAAAGCGTTTCTGGAAGATTCTTTTTCTAAAATAACAGATATGAAACTGAAAGAATTTATGTTACCGTATTTGAAGAACTCGGATTTCATGATCGCAGATACGTCTGAACAGTTGAAAAAGTAATGCAACAAAAAAAATGAACAATGGATGACTTACTGATATTGGTTGATGAAAACGATAACGAAATCGGGTTGATGGAAAAGCTTTCCGTTCATGAAACAGGAAGCCTTCACCGGGCGTTTTCTGTATTTATTTTCAACTCGAAGGGAGAATTATTATTGCAGCAAAGGGCTGATGATAAATATCATTCGGGCGGCCTTTGGACCAATACCTGTTGCAGCCATCCTGTAAATGGCGAAGACATAAATTCTACCATTAAGAAAAGACTTAAAGAAGAAATGGGGATAGAATGTGAAACGG
>DAHXOZ010000012.1 GCA_027364635.1 bacterium
GATTCCACATCCAGCTTTATTCTTTTAGTAATTCCTTTTATGGTTAAATCGCCCCACATTTCATACTGGTTATCATCCTTTTTTTCGACAGTGTTGGAACTGAAAGTAATTTCTTTATGGTGTTGTGTGTCAAAAAAATCTTCACTTCTTAAATGAGCATCACGTTTTTCATCATTCGTCTTTAATGAGTTAGGATTCATCCAAAAATCAATTTCTGCTGTGGTTATATCATCTCCGGTTGTGTAAATACTTGAGCTGTATTCTGTAAAGACTCCCTTTACATTGCTTATCATCAAATGTTTTACTTTAAAAGCAATTTCACTGTGACTGGGATCGATTTCCCATTTTATTTTTGTTGCCATAGTTCTAATATTTTAGTGGTTTATTCAAATTAAATAATCTGATTAAAACACCATACAATAGCCTTGCCAATTATATCTTGCCTGGTTATAGTAAACCAATAAAAAAACAGAATTCTTATTTTGCCCGGATAGATTTTATTAAGTGAACCATGTTGAAAGAAAAATATTTTTTACCGTACCTCTTATTTTTAGCATTTGTCTCATTATCTTCCCGCTGTTTGAAAAAAAGCATTTAAAATTATTTTGATATTTTTAGTTGTCTAAAGTTTACAAAATATGCCCCATCCTCTCTTTCGAAAGAAAAGTATTACCTCTATTTTAGCCGATGCTCAATCTGGCCTTTCTGATGCTACTCATTCTGCATCGGGGCTAAATAAAGTCTTGAAAGTCCGCGATCTTACGGCTATGGGGATCGCTGCTATTGTTGGCGCCGGCATATTTTCCACCATCGGTAATGCATCTTTTGAAGGCGGACCAGGTGTATCAATTTTATTTGTGCTTACTGCTATTTGTTGTGGGTTTTCGGCCTTGTGTTATGCAGAATTTGCTTCACGGATTCCGGTAAGTGGCAGCGCTTATACTTATGCTTACGCATCTTTCGGAGAATTGATCGCATGGATTATAGGTTGGGATTTGTTGATGGAATATGCCATCGGTAATATTGCTGTAGCGATTTCATGGAGCCAGTATTTTGTAAATCTTTTGGAAGGTTTACATATTCATATTCCATACTATTTAACTACTGATTATTTGAGCGCTTCGCGTGCTTTTAATGAGGCAAATGCTTCTTTATTAAAAGGAGAAACTTTAGCAAGCCTGCCGCAAATGGTACGTGAAGGATATAATGCGTGGGTGAACGCACCGCACATAGGAAATTTCAAATTGATTGCAGATATTCCTGCATTAGCCATTGTTTTTTTTATAACCTGGTTGGTTTATACAGGCATAAAAGAAACGAGGAAAGCAACTAATATGATGGTTGGATTTAAGATCATTATCCTGATTGCAGTAATTGCCATTGGTTGTTTTTATGTAGCACCTGAAAATTGGAGTCCTTTTTTACCAAACGGGTTTGGAGGAATGATGAAAGGCGTTTCTGCTGTTTTTTTTGCGTATATCGGTTTTGATGCTATTTCCACTACTGCCGAGGAATGTAAGAATCCTCAGAGAGATCTTCCGCGTGGAATGATCTATTCTCTTATAATTTGTACTATTCTTTATATTGCTATTGCACTGGTATTAACAGGCATGGTATCTTATAAAGAATTACAAGTGGGCGATCCACTGGCTTTTGTTTTTAAAAGAGTAGGGCTTAATCAAATCAGTTATATCATTTCCTTTAGTGCTGTGATTGCAACGGCAAGTGTATTGCTGGTTTTTCAGATGGGGCAGCCAAGAATATGGATGAGCATGAGTCGTGATGGTTTGTTGCCCAAGGCTTTCAGCCGGATTCATCCAAAATATAAAACCCCTTCTTTTGCAACAATTGTCACCGGGCTTTTTGTAGCGATACCCGCTTTATTTTTGAACCTGACAGAAGTTACTGATTTAACCAGCATCGGAACTTTGTTTGCCTTTGTGCTTGTTTGCGGAGGCGTACTTTTATTACCAAAAAGAGAAGAAGGAGAGGAGGCTCCGAAATTTAAAATACCCTACATTAGTTCACAGTTTATTGTGCCGGTTTTATTTATCGTCGGGGTCATTATTTTTTGGAAAAATTTTATTGGCCTTTTTGATTTTTCTGCCGGATGGGAGCTTTTCAGGGATAAGTTACCTTTCTTTCTATTCATAATTCTTTCAATTGGTTTAACGGTCGCTTCCTTCATAAAAAAACTATCACTTATTCCGGTACTTGGGCTTGCCAGTTGTTTTTACTTGATGACCGAATTGGGCTACACTAACTGGTTGCGTTTTTTAATCTGGCTTATTATCGGGTTGGTTATTTATTTCCTTTATAGCCGAAAACACAGTAAACTATCTGAGCAGGATATTGTAAAATAAGAATCAGGTTTTAAAGTTGATTTACTACATCTCCTTATTATTCAAGGCCGTTTTTAATCTTACAAAGGCTTCCATTGCAGCATATTTTGTAAGGCCCAGGCTTGCATACAAATTGGCAGTATTCGCATTTCTCTCTTCTGCTCTTTGCCAAAATTCGCGCTCATCGCTTCCCTGGAAAGGAACAGAGTCTTTTTGAGATTGGTGAATGAAGATACCGTAACGTTTTTTTCTTACTTGTTCAGGGCTCATAGGAACCGCCATTTCAATTTCGCTGATTTCCCATTCTTCCCATGCACCCTTGTAAAGCCATACGAAGCAATCCTTCAGCCATTCTCCACCTTCTTCATTTTTTATTACATCAAGGGCAGCAAGAATGATATCAAGACACACTTTATGAGTTCCATGAGGATCAGCAAGATCACCTGCACAAAAAATCTGGTGTGGTTTTATTTTTTGCAATAGAGCTACAGTTATTTCTACGTCCTCTTTCCCCATTGGGTTTTTTTCTATGGTACCTGTTTCATAAAACGGCAAATTCATAAAATGAATTTGATCATCTTTTAATCCCACATATTTGCAAGTAGCACGGGCTTCGCATCTGCGGATAAGCCCTTTAATTTCCCTGATCTCCGGGCTATCCTGCTCTGTAGATTTTTTCTCTTTTAGAAAGTCGGAAGAACTTTCGAGAACTTTTCTGCTGATCGTATCATCAATATGAAATATTTTTTCAAAGCCTACAGCAAAATCCAGGAACCTGGTTACAAACTCATCGGTTACAGCAATGTTTCCGCTTGTTTGATAGGCAACATTTACATCATGACCCTGATCATGCAGGCGCATAAAGGTTCCGCCCATACTAATAATGTCATCATCAGGGTGCGGTGAGAAAATAAGAGCCCTTTTAGGATAGGGTTCGCTTCTTTCAGGATGATTGGGCATTACTGCGTTTGGCTTACCACCGGGCCAGCCGGTAATGGAATCGCGAAGCATATAATATACTTCAAGATTTATATCATAAGCATTTCCCTTTTCAACCAATAAATCGCTAAGTCCTGATTCATTATAGTCATGATCGGTGAGGCTTAATACAGGCTTATTTAAATGCATTGCCATATTGATAACGGCTTTCTTGATCATTTTTGGAGTCCATTCGCATTCGCCGGTAAGCCATGGAGATTTAAATCTTGTGAGATCTGAAGCTGCAAATTCATCCAGAACAAAGGAACAATTATCATGATGTTGTAATAAGGATGCAGGGATTTCTTCTGTCGGTCTTCCCTCAACTGCTTTTTGAATTACGGGTGCTTTTGTTTTACCCCAGGCCATCAGTATAATTCGTCGCGATTTCATTATCGTACTTATTCCCATTGTAATAGCCATCCTTGGCACTTCAGAAATATTTCCGAATTCCTGTGAATTGGCCATTCTTGTAGAATTATCTAATGAGATCAAACGCGTTTTTGAGTACATCGGCGAACCAGGTTCATTAAAGCCGATGTGTCCGTTTACGCCTATTCCCAGGATCTGCAGGTCGATGCCTCCGGCTTCTTCTATCTTTCTTTCATAATCAGCACAGTGTTCTTTTATTTTATCTTTTGGGATCATTCCATTAGGAAGGAAATAATTTTGTGGGTCAATATCAGTCTGTTCAAATAAGTATTTACGCATAAAATAATGATAGCTGTTTAGCGCATCTGCTTCCATCGGATAATATTGGTCGAGATTAAAAGTGATCACATTCTTAAAACTCAATCCTTCTTCATTGTGCATCCTTACAAGTTCTGCATATAACGACTTTGGAGTAGAACCGGTTGCAAGCCCAATTACGGCTTTTTTGCCCTGTGCATTCTTTTCCTTTATTAAAATTGAAATAAGTTCAGCCACATAAAGCGAACCTTCTTTTGGAGTTTTAAAAATTTCAACAGGTATTTTTTCAAGAGAATCTGAAAGATTGATGTTTGGCGACATAATTAAATTGGGGTTCGATTGATTTTTTTTTAATATTAAGCTATTTTGAAATTGTCAAATTACTATAAATTGCTTCTGTAAATGTTAAGGTGTAAAAATAATTGATTTATTAGCACCATTCAATAGTAGTGTAATAAATAATTGAAGTTTTTAAATAAAAAATTACTGCTGAACAATTTTTCAAAATGTAATAGTTTCATTTTTACTCTCCAATCATATATTCCATTTATAATTTTTTTTATCAATTGGTAAAGTTTATATGTATTAATCCGGTCATTCTCAAAAAGTTATTTTAGTGTGGAATTTTCGGGGAATTTTTTGGACAAAAAATCTCGTTTTGGCATAAAAATTGAATAAATGCAGTAATTATTGTATTTAGATAGTTGAAAAATTCAATTTTCAATTAAGATGCCAATATTTTTTTAATCTGTTTAAAACCCCCAAACTGAGAAAATGAAAGTAGTACTGCTTCTATAATAATCCTTACAAAATATCGTTATTAAAAGGTTTAAGTTTATAAGCTAACCGACTTAATCCTGCTCAAACTATGAATTGAGTGTAATAAGACTTTAATCCTAATATCCTAATAGCAATTCTATATGCTAAAGAGAAAACCTATGAAATTACTGACCGTATTAGCTTTAACAATTATTGCTTTTACGGCACTTGCCAACACACTTCCCAAAGATAAGCTTACAGGAACACCGATAGCAAATGCGGGAACTGATCAGACGATTTATCTTAGTCAAACTAATACGGCGACTCTAAATGGTAGTGCGAGTTCGGGTGATACCTATCAATGGACTGAGGTTTCTACAGATTATAAAAGTGGTGCTAACATTACTTCTCCGCAATCTGCAGTTACAACCGTTACCGGTTTAAAGCAAGGGGTTTGGTATTTTCAACTGGCAGTTACCAGTAGTGGGGTCACAGCAACAGATGTAGTTGTGATAAAGGTAGATTATGATTTACCGCCATCCGGTGGTAGTTTAATCCACTCTTTCCAGATGTCTGACAATGCTTCTGTTATTAATGACAGACATGATACCTTAAGTTATTTTCCTGTAAGCGATCTGAATTATGGCCAATCAGGAACAGAGCCAAATCATTTTTATCTTTTTAGGGACAGATTAAACGGATTGCAAATAGATGATCAAAATGGGAAAATGTACAGTACTATTCAGGATGGTTATGCAGGTACAGATGGCTTCCCAAGAGCTGAGATAGGCCTTTCTGATTACGATTTTCTTATTGATACATCGCATACTTATCTGTTTGAATGGAAAGGATATTTTCCGCAGAACTATAATTACCTGACAAGCTGGTACCAGATTTTGACCACTATGCAAATCCATTCAGGAACGCAGGTTGCAACCGTATGGGGAATTGATCTTGATGCAAATGGTAATTTAATCAGTGGTGATGTGTACGATAACGGAAGCGGATTAGTAACGGTAAATAAAATTATTGGAACATTGTCCAACTTCTATAATAATACCCACACAATACGATTAACGATGCGAGAAGGAAAAGGTTATCCTGGTCAAACAGCTTTCTTTCAATTGCAAGTAGATGGGGTGACTGTTTACTCAAGAAATACAGGACAAGTTGGATCTTCAAGTTGGAATGATTATGTAAAATTTGGAGGATTATACGATTGGAACAGTGCAATGGTTAATGGAAACGATCTTTGGAGAGGAAGGAAATTTCAACTGGTAACAGAAGCGTTTAATGTTTATCAACTGGGTAATAACCAATCTCCCACTGCAAACGCAGGCCCGGATCAAACAATAACACTTCCCACCAACAATGTAACATTATCGGGAAGTGGGACAGATCCTGATGGAACAATTAGTTCATATCAATGGAGCCAATTATCAGGTCCTTCCAGTGGAACAATTAGTAACTCAAATTCCGCCAATACTACGGTTTCTGGTTTGGCTCAGGGAGTCTATCAATTCCAATTAAAAGTGACAGATAACCAGGGAGCTACAGCGACAAGTACCATGCTGGTAACTGTTAAATCGGTTAATAATATTGCTCCTGTTGCCAATGCAGGAGCTGATCAAAGCATAACCCTTCCTGCTAATAGTATAACATTAACCGGAAGCGGCAATGATAGTGATGGAACCATCGCCTCCTATTCATGGACAAAGATCTCCGGGCCCGCAGCAACCATTTCCAATAGTAACCAGGCTTCGACAACCGTAACCGGACTTGTGCAGGGGAGTTATCAGTTTGAGTTGACAGTTACCGATAATAATGGAGCAGTGGGAAAAGACATAGTAAATGTTACAGTAAATCCGGCTGCTAATATTCCACCGACTGCCAATGCAGGAGCTGATCAAAGCATAACCCTTCCCGCAAATTCGGTTATTGTTTCCGGAAATGGAATTGATAACGATGGTACTATAGTTTCTTACCAATGGACTAAAATATCAGGACCATCTTCTTATTCCATAGTAAACCAGTCATCAGCTTCTACAAAAATTACAGGATTACAGGAAGGAGTATATGAATTTCTGTTAACAGTTACCGATAATAAGGGAAGCGCAGCTAGTGATACTCTGCAAGTAACTGTAGTTGCCTCTGCTGTTCCATCTAATGAAACTATAAATATTGCACCTACGGCAAATGCAGGAAGTGATATTACTATTGTCTCTCCAGCTAATTCTGTTAACCTGTTTGGAACAGGAAGCGATAAAGATGGAACAATAAAATCTTATGTATGGAAGCAGCTATCCGGACCATTAGTTACCAATATTTTAAATGCAAATTCTCCTACTACCGAAGTTACCGGTCTGATCATCGGTGGTACATATGAATATCAATTAACAGTAATTGATGATCAAGATGCTGTAGGAATAGATACAGTAACTGTGACAGTCGCTTTGGCAAGACTTGCCCCTCAGGACGGAAAGCTAAATATCTATCCCAATCCTGTTCATACAGTTGCAACAATTGAGTTCACGACTCTTTATGCCAATACAAATGTGGGAATAGTGATCACCAATATATCTGGAATGACTGTTTATAAGAAGGATTTTGTATCCAATTCAACTAAAGTTACACAACAAATTGATATGAGCAACCTGGTTAAGGGAGTTTATGTGGTCAGTGTGTTTTTTGATGGGATGAAACAGCAGTCGACGAAAGTGATAAGATTATAAGCGGGTGTAGAACGGAAATATTTTTAGAAAGAAGGAACCTGTATTTCAAGCTCTTTTAATTTACTTCATTGAATTTAGGGATTTTAGTTAAACTTCAATTTTACTTTTATTGTTTTATTAATGATATACGCGATCCAAAATAATAATATGGGAACGGCTACTGTAAACATTCGCGGTGTAGCACTTCCTAAAGTACTTCCTCCCAAATAAATAATAATCAAAAGCAGAAGAAATCTGATTGGAAATAATATTTTTTGCCAATTCATCAAGGTTGGGATAAGACAAAATATTGCAAAAATGACTATTGTACCGTTAATTGGTAATCTTTTCAAATTGCTTGGTTTTTGGAGCGTATAAGAATTGGGATAATTAAATAGCATTCTCGCTACGTTACTAAAGCAATTTTCTATGAATTTAAGTGGATGTGTTTTGATATTTTCAATCGCAATACTTTTAAACAGATCATCCTGGGCTATACCTTTTGTAAGGTTAGGAACCATTACTCCATTTTTTAAATTACCCATTTGTACTTTTTCATTTTTCAAAATTTCGTCAAAATCTTTCTGATGTCTCATTTTAATAATTTCTTCGCTATTTGGAAATCTGTATTTATAATCAGGATAAGGTGGATATTCTATCCAGTCGCCATATTCTCCTTTGTATGGACTACTCATCCAGTATAAATTGTTTCCTCCAAATGAACTCCAATAGAAGACTTTCCCACTCATGTGATAAGTATATGCCAGCCAGGGAACCGTTGTTATAAAAGCAATAATAAGTATTGTTATACTTTTCTTATAATTAATATTTGTTCTATTTATAACCCAAAATAAGAAAGTAGCTGGAATCATAAACATTAAAACGTAACCAAATATTGGTTTTGTTAAAGCGAGATAGCCAAGAGTGAAACCTGCAATTAAAATGTATTTACGTATTTTTCCGCTATCGTCTCTTTCAAAAACCTTAAGGGTTGTAAAAAGTAACAGAGGAATTAGGGAGGCTGTAAAAACTTCCGGTAAAGCATAACTAATTTGTTCGAAAGTATTCGGGTACAAAGCCCATATTAAACTGAATATTAGGGAAAATTTATAAGGTAAAAATTGTTTTAAAGATTTGAATAGCAGGATTACAGATAAATATTGAAATACTGCGTTCATTAGTTTAATATAAAGAACGGGGATTTTTAATGCTACAAAAGGCATTAAAATAATAGGATATCCGGGACCATCACCAAGGTCCAAATAAGGTAAAGGGAGAGAGTAAAAACCATTTGTAAGATTGTGCGCATAATTTAAGTATCTGCCTTCGTCGCCTTGATTACTGCCCGGGGAGAAAAGTAATATGAAAATCACATAGAGGAAGAGAAAAGGTAAAAATATCAAAAATGGATTTTTGATCTTCTTAATTTCTTTCATTATTATTAAAATTTAGTTTGTAGGATGTGGATATTCTTTCATTTTTTAAATTGTGGATGTGAATAATCTGTAATTTTTTGTGTTCACTTACCTCCATCATCCCATCAACTAAGGCTTTTTCAATTTGTAATGAGTATATACGGGAAAATATTTT
Source organism: bacterium (assembly GCA_027364635.1). Classification (GTDB taxonomy): domain Bacteria; phylum Bacteroidota; class Bacteroidia; order Chitinophagales; family Chitinophagaceae; genus Ginsengibacter. The sequence goes on from DAHXOZ010000012.1 coordinate 9,071, forward strand.
CCTAACAGATACCCTTTTTTTAGAATAGTAAAATTGCTTTCAATAAATGTTGTTACTTTTTGGCGCGAACTCCCGAATTCTTCCCCGGGTTTTTTTCTTGTATAGAGAGATAAAAAGAAATCAAGAAAATTGCTCTCCATTGGACAAATTGTTACAAAAATTCCGTCCTTTTTTAATATTCTTTTTATCTCTCCAAGAGCCTTGGGAATATCAGGTACGAATTCCAAAACGCTTACTGCAACAATGGCGTCAAACGATTCATCGTTAAAATTTGTTTGATCTATGCTTTGAGTGCTTAAATGAAAATCACTAATTCCGCTTTTCTTGCAAAGATTTTCAATATTATCAAAGTCATGGTGAATATCTATGGCATATAAATGACTGCAATGTTTAGAAAGCTCAGGTAGAAATATACCACTACCTGTTCCTGCTTCCAAAAGTGTGTCAAAATTTTGATTTCCTAACATTTGAATAATTCGCCTGAATCGATATTTTTGAATGTGTTTTATCGGAAACTTATAGTTCCAGTCAAAATAGTCAACTTCACCTGTTTTTTTAAGTAGACTTTTCTCCGGTAATGTTAGTCTCATATAAAGGTTTATTTGAGTGATAAATGATTAATTCACACAAATTAAATTAAGCAATGCTATTGATTATAGCAATTATTTTTTTTATTAAATTTTTTCAAAAATTGAAGTTTGGTTTTCTGGCACTTTTTAAAATAATCTCTTTAAAAAAATCGGATAACAGAGATATTTTGGGATTGCGAAAAATCTTCGATTATTTTTTTTACCTTGATTTACAAAAAAAGGGTATTCCGTCAATAGGTAAATTTCATCCAATACGTACATGGAATTTCCGGATCATCAAAACTAAAATTTCTATGTAGTTCTATACAGTTTAGTATATTATATATGGTAATTTGCAAAAGCTAAGTTGAGAAAGTATTTTGGAATTTTAAAGCGCATTTTTACTTTTATTTTTTATATTCTTTTCTTGATCAGGAAATATGGACAGTTTTGTTGGGGGCAAATAGGAAGGTGCAATCAGGGATGCTGTAATTTTGGAAATAAATCATTTTCTTTTTCCAATCTTTGAACGCGAAGAAATCGATTGGAATTGCGGCTTTTAAAGGTAGAATCAAGAGTAACCAGGAAATTGTCTTTTATATACTTTTGGATCATCTCCCGGGTAAGATGTTGTTTGTATTTGAAACTTACAATAGATTCTGTTACCAAAAGGTAAGAGTTGGTTTTGGTGTTTATTGAATCGATTTGTGTATTTAAATCGGTTGTATCCTTTATCCTTTCTTCGTAATAATCTTTGTCATATTTAAGAGGGGGTAATGTTAGTAATGGATTATCTCCTTTGTAATAATATTCAAATGGTGGTAAAATGCTTTTTCCAAAAAATAAAATAGGTTCATTTTTTAATTCAACCTTTTGAATAAATTCTGAAACTTTTTCATAATTAAAGGTTTTTTCAGGATACTTATATTTTACCATCATCAACGCAATAAAATATAAAGAAATAACGGGGTAAATATAATTTTTCCAGGGGAGTATTTTTAATAGTGAGAATAATAATAAGAATAATGAAAAAGTAATTATCATGTATTTTTCCTGAAAAATTAAACTTAGGGATGGTACTAGTATTAAATATAAAATCATACATACTGCGATGAGGAGTATGATAACTTTTAATATTTCTTTGTAAGAAGAATCAGATGAATTTTTGGTTTTAATTAATTTAGAAAAAGCGAAAACAAAAAGTAAAATAAAAGGTATTTTAATTATCCATCGTATTGCCTGGTTCAAAGTAAACATGCTTAATGCCATAATAAAATCCTGTGGCGTCCTTAATACATCAAAAAGAAGTTTAGTATTAACATCCAAATGGGTTTGAGCCATTGATAATTGGTCAGGTATGAAAATAAAATTGGGTAAAAAAAGTACAATTACCGGAATAAAATACAAGCAAAATCTTAAAGATCTTTTCCAGCCTTTGAAAACTAATAAACAGAATGCGAAAGAAGTAATAAGAAAGGCAATAAAATATTGAGTATATAAACCTATGAGAGTTGTGACTAAAAGGATGAATAAATATTTATTTTTATCTTCTAAATAATAACGCAGAAAGTAATAAATTGAAATAGTTGAAAGTAGAATTATAAGGGCATAAAGTCTTATTTCCAGCGCCGCCCAAACAGTAAAAGGATTTAATAGAAAGATAACAACCATCCAACGTGTATCGTATTTCCCTGTAAACAATGATGCGAGGCGTTGAAAGAAATAGGCGGCACAGCCAATAAAAATAACTGACAACAAGCGTGCGAAAAAAATACTGGAATCGATAAGCCGCCATATAGATAAAAGTGCAAAATAAAAAGGGGGCTGGCCTTCAAAATTGTAAGAAAGCTTTATTACTTCATACAAATTATGCGAAGAAGTATGTAACGAATAAGATTCATCTTCCCAGATATAAATTTTATTGGCTAAATAAACCAGGATGAGAAAATAGACAACCAGGAACAAGAAATAATAAATGTTTCCTGAAGTTTTTTTTCTGTAATTCATTTTATAATTGTGAGGCAACTTTTATAATTGAATAATTGCAGTAAAACAACAAATAAGATTAATTTTCTTTTTGTTTTTTTATAGAAGTTCCGAGGTGAAATAATTCTTCAAAATAGCGTTTGCTTTGTAGTGATAAAAATCCAAGACTAAGGAATTGTATTGCTGCAATGAAAGTAATTCCACCTATGATAAAAGATTGTGGATATTCGCGAAATTGCAATGCAAGGCTGGATGAAAAAGATATATGTGCTCCTGGTGCAGCAGATAAGGCTTTAAGGGTATCATATAAAAGCCATATAAGTTCATACATTGAAAGTAGCATTAAAAAAGTTCCTATAGCAAGGAAAAAAATGTAGGGCCGGAAAATAAAACTTGACATAATTCCTGAGAAGAAACTTCTTAATATTTTAATACTCGAAGTTCTCTGGTTTTTATATTTATTTTGTTCGGTCCAGTCAAGGTGGGCTGGTATTTCAACTATTCTTGCGCGGAGGATCATTCCCTTATATAAAATTTCAGGGCTGATCTCATAATCTTTTGTTTTTAAATTTAGGTTTCGTATAAAACTTCCCCGATAAGCTCTTACCATAGAAGTATAGGTATAGTATTTATCCTGAGCAGCAATGCGCATAAATTTATTTACCCATTTACTCATAATTTTTCGCGAAAAAGGGACAGCCGTAACCTTTCCTCCTTTCATATAAGGAGAAGCTATTACGATATCAGCCGAATCTTCAATGAGTTTAGCAACCATTTGTTCAATATATTCAACTCCATAACTCAAATCAACATCCAAAACAACGATGATGTTTCCTTTAGAATTTTTAAAGCCGGTTTTAAGTGCATTACCAAGATTTAAATTAGTAGGGTGATGAATTACTTTGATCTGTCTATTCTTTTTTGAAAAATCATCTGCTATTTGTCCTGTTTTATCTTTACTACCATCATTGATAATCACAATTTCCCAATCGTATTGGGAACTCAGCATATTCATGTAGTCAATGATGCAATTTAAATTAATTGCAAGAATGGCCTCTTCATTATAACAAGGGATGACGATGCTAATGAAGGGTTTAGTAAGAGTTTCTTCCATTATACTTTGATTCAAAATTTCACTACGGGTTTTCTATCGTTTTTTAAAAATATACCATTTCAAATCTAACGGAGGATAAGCAAGAGTTATTTTACCTACTGTAAATCTTAGGAAGTTAAATATTTGTTTTTTGAAAATAAATTCAGGGCTATTTTTAGCTACAATTTCTAAAGCGTGTTTTCCCTTGATTTTTTTTGAAGGCCGACCCGTTGCAATTACATCAAAACCATGCGAATCAAATAACTCATTTAAGGATTTGTCGGTAAACCAATTGATAACACTCGGGGGACAGTACTCATGCCAGCTTTTTCCGAAAAAGCGGGCAACTTTGCTACTATGATCCCATGATTCAACTAAAACCAGCCCTCCTTTATTTGATAGATCCGAGATCTTAAGCATTGCCTTATGTAGATTATGAAAACTTCCTATAACTTCAATCAGATTGATGAGATCGAATTTTTCATCACTCTCAAAACTTTCTAAATCTCCGGTTACAATGTCGAGACCTAATTCTTTTCTTCCGTAGGAGGCAATGGTATCATTTGGTTCGATGCCGAGACATTTCCAACCTGTTTTTTCAAACCCTTTAAGATAAAAACCGGCAGCACAACCAACATCCAAAACTTTTCCCGGAGTTGTAAATTTTGAAATGATTTTTGCATACTTTAATCCTGAACTATAGAGTTCTTTTCTTTCTTCCAGGTAATTGGGATAGCCTGCTCCTCCTGCAAAAAAGTAATCATCTGAATAAACATTTGCAAGGTGATTGTTAATATCTTTTAGTTTTGAAAAACGTAAATCACATTTGGTACATTCATAAATGGGATAACCGTTTTTTTCAAACAATATTATTTTTTCTTCATTGCAATCTTGTGTGAATGCACAATTTTCATTGATACTATCTATGTTTGTCAATTTATCTTCAGATTTCATTTATAATTTCTACCATTTTTATTGTTACATTTTCTCCAAAAATGTTAGCTTGGTTTTCCGGAACTTTAAAAGAAGCAATTTCTTCAAAAAAAGTTTGTTTACCGGGGTTGATCAATAAATTCCATTTTTCTTCAACGGTTTCTACCCATTCTGTTTCAGTTCGTAAAGTGATGCAAGGTTTTTTTAGGATGTAAGCTTCTTTCTGAATCCCTCCGGAATCAGTAATAATTCTTTTGGCAAATGATTCTAAGGTAATAAAATCTAAATACCCAAGCGGTTCAATCATTTGGATATTTTTGGATACCGAATATTCATCGGTTATTTTTTTCTTTGTCCTTGGATGGACGGGAAAAATAGTTATTTCATCCAATTGGCCAATTTCATCCAATACATGCGATAAAATTTCAGGATGATCGACATTATAATTTCTATGCAGAGTTAAAACATTATAATGGTTTTCTGTAAGGCTAAGGTCAGAAATTATATTGGATTTTTCAAGTGCGATTTTACTATTATTTCTGATAGTATCTACCATTATATCTCCTGTTAAAAAAGTAAATTCTTCCAGTCCCTCATTTTTTAAAATATCAGAAGCTGTTTTTGTAGGAGCAAAAAGGAATCGCGAAACATGGTCAGTTACAATTCGATTTACCTCTTCTGGCATATTGCGATTATAACTTCGTAATCCTGCTTCAATATGCACGATTGGAATACAAAGTTTGGCTGCTATTAAAGCGCCCGCAATGGTAGAATTGGTATCACCAAATACAATTATAAGATCTGGCTTTTGCTCAATCATCGCCTCTTCAAGCTTTAGCATCATTTCCGTTATTTGTACCGTAGCATTTGAATGTCCAATTTCAAGATGGATATCGGGCGACCGGATTCCCAAATCTTTAAATATTCTTTCTGACATTTGGTAATCATAATGTTGCCCGGTATGTACAATGATCTCTTCGTGAAATTGAGAGAGAAGTTTTGAAAGCGGTGCAAGTTTAATAAACTGAGGGCGCGCCCCAACGATGGAAAATATTTTCATTTAAGCAGGTTTTCGTTGGGGTTGAAGTGTTTTGCGTGGAGATAAAGAACTTGCAAACTCACTCATATTTACCAATTCAAAATTCTCCTTCAAAATTTCCATAGCAATTTTAAAGACTTTTAATTTTTGTTCGCTTTTTATATTCATGCCGGGAAAAAAAGACAGTTCAGGTACATGGTCTGCACCAATAAGATCTAATGGATGTAATAGAAAACTGGGTTGCGTATTGGTTACTCTGCACATGAAAATGGAAAACCTTAAATAGGTTTTCATTAATGCTAAAGAAACATTACTTATATAAAGAAGATAGCTTTGATGGAAGGGTAATTTGAAAAAGGGCATGGTGGTAACCGGTATTTCCAATAATTTCTGGTTGTTATTGAATTCCCATTTAAACGGTTTTAATGGATAAAATCCTTCTTTAAACGATCCGAATAATTCTTTACGGCTTTCTTTTTCTTCTTTTGATAAGGTTGATTTCCAAAAATAATATTGCCTCATTAACGGAGAAATATAAGTAGGAAGAAGCGAGGCGTCAAAAATATAATTACGCTTTTTCAAAACCATTAAAAGATCATTGCTCCAGCTAAACCCAGGGCCACGAAAACTTTTCGGGCGTTGTCCTGTAGCTTTAAAGATTGCTTCCTCTGCATTAATGATCTCTTCTTCAATTTTTTCTTTTGAATAGCTTTGTAACCAGGATTCATGATGAAAAGAGTGATTGCCTACTTCGTGTCCTCTTTCAACTATTGATCTTAATACCTCGTGATTTTTTTCAATAGCAGCATCCTGGCCAACAATAAAAAATGTTATTGTAATATCAAGTTCATCTAAAACATCTAAAACGATTGGAAGAACAACATTCAAATAAGATGGAAAGGTTTCCCATCCTGCATCACCATGAACTTTCATATACGACCATTGATCATCAAGGTCAAGCGAGATACAAGCACGCATTTTTTTTATACTCATAATCCTATCAACTTTTTTCTAAAATTTCATCAAGTTTTGATTCAGCGACACGAACAGTTTCATTCACATTTAGTGTGCCATCTTTTATATGAGAAGTGTTTACAATAAATAAATCAGGTATAGAGGTTTTTACCTCGGGAAGATTTTCTGAATAATTAAGTTTTGCAACGGTAATCACATTTTTTGCTTTTGCCACACCTGCAAATTTTATATCTTCCTGTTTAATCCATGGGTACATTTTTTTAAATATTTCAATGAATGATTCTTTTATCTCTTCATCAGAAAGGTCATATATTTTATCATCCGATGTTACATATTTTGGTAAATAAATTAAAGAATTGCCATTAAAGTATTTTTTATCTACAAGAGCTGACATCTCAATTACGCCTGTGAAGGGTACCCACGAATCAGTTATATTGGTGATATAGAATTCGCTTATTGGTTTATTTAAAAGAACTGAAACACAAACAACTCCTAAATATTCAATATCATTCAATTTTTGAATTTCGCTTTGGGTAAGCCCCTGGCAAAGCTGTGCGGAAATTCCTGAGGGCAGTGTAACAATTACTTTGTCAAATTGCTCAGTAAACCCACTTTTAAAGGTGATTTCTATTTTGCCTGTACTTAATCTTTTTACTTCTTTAGCAATATGATTTGTTTTTATTACTACATTTTCTGCAAGTAAAGTTTCTTTAAAAGAACTTATGATTCTTTTGTAACCACCGGAAACATACCCAAACATTTCTTTTTTAAGTCCACTACGGCGGGCGCCATACAATCTTTGAATAGTTGCCCAAATAAAAACAGCAGACGTTTTTTTATAGCTTTCTCCAAGTTTAGCCCGCAGTAAGGGCAGCCAAATTTTATTGAAGGTATTTTTACCCGACCAACGTTTAAGCCATGTGGTAACAGGTATTTTTTCAAGGCTTTTCCAGTTTTTAATTTTAGATGCTACAATAATAGTTAGCCCCAGGCGAAATTTATCTATTAAATTAAGTGTGGGAAATTTTAGAAATTCAATGGTATCCGACATCGAATACAATTTCCGATTTATATAAAAGCCGGTTTTGGTTTCAACCCAATTTATTTCATTCTCTAACCCGATTTCTTTTAAGATATTTCTTGTTCTAAAATCTGATAAAAGAATAACGTGATAAAATTTGTCCCATTCTACATCATCCATCTTCCATGAAGAGGCCAGTCCTCCAAGTTCAGGAGCTGCTTCAAATAAAGTAACATTTTTCCCTTTTTGCGATAGCCGGTGAGAGAGAGTCATTCCCATAATTCCACCACCAATAATTCCCCATTTTTCCGAATCCATTATTTTGGAAAATCTATATTGTTATAAAATCCTTTTGCCATTCGATCGTTGCTTTTAATCCGCTTTTTAAGTCCCATTGAGGTACAAAGTTCATGACTGAACATAATTTAGAAATATCAGGAACCCTTCTCATTACGTCTTCATAGTTGCCAAAAGTGGAGTAGGGAATATAATTGAGTTTTGGTTCAGCATCTTCACCATTGACCAATTTCCAGATTAAGATCGCCAGATCTTTTATTGATATCTCCCCGGATTTTCCACCGGTATTAAAAATTTCATTGTCGGAATTATTATCTTCTATGCATAAAACCAAGGCGTTAACAGTATCGTCAATATAAGTAAAAGTCCGGGTTTGTGAGCCATCGCCGTGAATGTCGATCGGTTCCTGTTTAAATGCTTTTTCAATAAAAACGGATTGGGGACCGCCCCACCATGTTAAGTTCTGGTGTGGACCATAGGAACCAAAAAAACGAGTGATAGTATAAGTAAGATTGTATTCGTCTTTATTGGCAATAATATACTGTTCACCATACATTTTGGATAGCGCATAAGCCCATCGTTTTACTGTAGTGGGACCCATTACAAGATCTGAATTTTCGTTAAATGGAATTTTAGGATTTTTACCATACACGTCAGACGTGGACGCGAATATAATTTTTGATTTATCCAGGATGCACTTTTGAACTACGTTTCTTAGCATCAGATAATTTTCTTCCAACGTACGCAAGGCATTTGTATATCTCGGTATTTTTTGAGAAGCAAGATGCACCACTACATCTGCGTTTACATCTTTTAAAATAAGAGGATTGGCAATGTCACCACTTATAAAAGTAAAATCGGGATTACCTTCCAGGCTTTTGATATTTCTTAAAAAGCCGTAATTAAGATTATCAATTCCGATAACAGTATGGCCTCTCTTCAATAAGCTAGATGCTAAATTTGATCCTATAAATCCTGCAACTCCAGTTATTAAAATTTTCATTGTTTTGGTAGAATTTTATTTATTTTTTATAGTGAATGGGTTATCCTAAGTTGAAAAAATTAAATTTTTATAATCAATAATTAGTTTTAAGCATTATAATTTACAGTAAACAAATATATAATGCCATTTTTTATGTAGGATATTTAAAAGATTTTCGTGCTAAATAAACGTAACATAGATAGCTATATTGCATCTATCAGCAATAAATCAGTAAGCTTTCTTATCTCCTTTAAAAACGAAAAAGACTGTTAACAATAAAATTTTAATATCCAGCCATAACGTCCAGTTTTCGAGATACCATAAATCTTTATTTACTCTCATTTTTATTTGTTCGGGGTTAGTAATTTCGCCCCTGAACCCATTGATTTGAGCCCAACCGGTTATTCCGGGTTTTATGAATTGTCTTACCATATAATCATCTACAATTTTTGAATAATCAGTGGTGTGTTTTATCATATGAGGGCGAGGTCCCACCAAACTCATTTCTCCTTTTAATACATTAAGAAATTGAGGAAATTCATCTAAGCTGCTTTTTCGCAAAAATCTGCCTAAAAAAGTAATGCGGCTGTCGTTACGGGTAGCTTGTTTTAAATCTGCATCCTTATTTTGCTTCATGCTTCTGAATTTCCAGCAATAAAATGGTTTTTTATCTTTACCTGTTCTTAATTGTTTAAAAAAGATGGGAGTGCCTGATTCTAAAAAGATCAATAAACCGACAATTGGAATTAGCCATGAAAGAATGAAAATTGTAACAAATAAACTAATGGTAACATCGAGTGCTCTTTTTTTAATTCTGTTACCAGCATCATCAAGAGGTTCTTTTCTTAATGAAAGAATGGGCAATTCGCCAAAATATTCTATATGAACTTCTCTTGTAATAAATACACTAAGATTTGGAACTATTTTAAACCGGATACATTCTTTTTCTGATTGATACATCAGATCATAGATATAATTATTTTGTTCCGGCGTAATTGTGGAAAATATCTCCTGTGCGTTAAGCTCTTTAGCTATTTGTAAAGTGTCTGTAATGTTAGCCAGAACAGGATAGTGCGATAATTCGTCAATGTTTTCGTCATCTTCTATATAACCAATTATCTGTGTATTTAAACCATCTTGCTCAAAGTATGCGGCTAACTTTTTGGCTGTTTCATTATAGCCCACAATAATTACCTTTTTAACAAGAAGACCGCTGTTTTTAAAATATTTAAAGATGCCCAGGTAAATAAATTTATTGATGAGCAGCCCTAATCCAAAAGCCGCAGTGGTGGTAATTATAAAGAACCTGGAAACCACCAATTCTCGTGAAAAGAACAAATAAAATAAAATAGTTATGACCCAGATCAAAAAAACCTGTATGGTGCGTTTAGTAAAATCTTCGAAATTCAGGACTATTGAATTGGCATAGGTTCTTAAGAAGAAAGCAAGTATTACCCAGGAAGCGTTGGATATGATTACATATTTGAAATAAGCATCTGTCGATGCGAAATGTACACTATTTGTAAATATTAGCTGAAATATTATAAAAACGATATTCAGAGCAACTATGTCCAGAATCAATAAAGTTATTTGCAAGTATCGTTCAAACTGACGGTTCACTGTTTGTTTTCGTTTTTAGGTATTTTTAAATAGTCAATTAATTAAATGGCAAATACCCTCTTGTATAAACGTAATAACTTTTGGCTTTCGTGTGTCCACGAAAGTTTATTAATAATCCTGTCGTAACCAAAGTTTCCCATTTCAACACGTTCTTTATCGTGATCAAGTAACCACATTATTTTATTTGCGAAATCTTCAGTTGAGGTATTTTCTGCGTATAAAGAAGCCCTTTCGGCAGATAATTTTCCCTCCTTTAGATTAAATTGAACAATTGGTTTTTTCAACGCCATGTATTCCATGATTTTGTTCATGGTTGATAAATTATTCATCTCTGTAGGCTTGTCCGGATTAACACATACATCAGCCGTATTTAAGATTTCGACCATTTTCTGATCGTCTACTCTTCCATAAAAGTCTACAAAATCTTGTAGCCCCAAATCAGCAGTGATGGTTTTAATTTTTGCTAATTCTGTACCATCTCCAATAATTGCAAACTGAACGTCCTGCCTTTTTTCGGTAATTATCTTTGCTGACTGAAGTAAAAGGTCTAAACCTTCCTGTTCTCCAATAACCCCCACGTATCCAATAAGAAAACGGCGCCCTTTTTTATAAGACAAATTTTCTGGTCCTGGAGTTAAACGGTCTAATTTTGGGCCACTTCTTACAACTTGTACTTTTTCAGAAGGCATTTTTCCACGATTTATCGCAATTTCTTTGTAAGATTCATTTGTTGCGATACTATAGTTTGCACAGGCAAAAGTTAAACGTTCAGCCAACAACATAAATTTATAAAAAAGTCCCTTCTTATTATATTTTGCAATGTATAATTCCGGATTAATATCATGGTGATCGAAAACGTATTTTACACCAAAAATTTTATAAAATAATGCCGGAATAAAGATAAGATCAGGTGGATTACAACCTTGAATTACCTGAAATCTGTTTTTGATAAAAATTTTTAAGCTTAAAAAAAATTCCCAGAATAGTGCTACGGAATATTCTAAAAGATAACCTAAAGCTCCCTTACCTTCTAAAGGAAGAGGATGACGGTAAATATCAATTTCATTAATACACTCAAATGATTGATTGTATCCTTTCATTTTAGGGCATATAATGCTGACTTTTGCACCGGCTTCTTTAAGTGTAGTAGCTTCCTGCCATACACGCCTGTCGAAAGGTACCGGTAAATTTTCAACAATTATTAAAATATGTTTTCCTTTGAACATAAGACTCACCAGTTAATGCCTTTGTAATTTGAACTTTCCAAAAGGCTATCGTCCAAACGAACCATATCAATAATTATTTTATCGCCGCAGTTTTTTAATAAAGGAATAAACTCTTTTTCCCTGGTATTGATAATGATTACATCCGACGTATCTATTACTTTTTTGGCATCATCCAGCATCAAACTGGAAAGATGAGGTATTTTGGAGTCAATGTATTCTTTATTAGTTCCTGTCAATAAAGAGAGATTAATATTCTTATCATAAATACAGATATTACAACCTTTACCAATCAACGCTTCTATGATTGAAACAGCAGGGCTATTGCGCAGATCATCTGTTCCTTCTTTAAAACTTAATCCAAGAAATCCCAACTTTTTATTACCATACTGATAAATCATCTTGATTGCTCTTTGGATTTGAATTTCGTTGGTTTTGTCAATACTGCTTATTACGGGTACATCTACATAAATATCGTGTGCAAGTGTTTGTAAGCCTTTTAAATCTTTGGGAAGACAGGAACCACCGTAAGCAAATCCTGGTTTAAAATAATAGGGCGATATATTGAGCTGTTTATCCTTGCAAAAAATCTCCATTACCTTATGCGAATCTATTCCTAATTCAGAGCAAATATTACCAATCTCATTTCCAAAGGAAATTTTTAGTGCATGGTAAGAATTATTTACATATTTCATGATCTCAGCAACCTGAAGATCTGTTATGATGATTTCTGAAGGCAAATTTTTATACAATTCTGCCACCTTATTTGCTGCAGTTTTATTGTCTGATCCAATAAGGGTTAAAGGGGGATTGAAATAATCATTTACTGCAGTTCCTTCACGCAAAAATTCAGGATTATCAACAATGGCAAAACTGGTATTTCTTTTTTTTCCTGATTCTTTTTCAATAAGCTGAGCTACTTTATCGCATGTTCCTGGAAATATAGTTGATCGGATTGCTATTATGTGAAAATCGTCTTTTTCTTTAAGTGCCAAAGCGATATCTTCAGCAACTTTAAAAATGTATTCAAGATTGAGATGACCTTTATCACTGCTCGGAGTGCCAACACAAATAATGCTGATTTCTGTTTTTAAAACAGCTTCTTTAGCATTAGTAGTTGCTTCGATGGCTGAAGCCTTCTTTTGTTCAGAAATAATGTGATCAATATCTTTTTCGATAATGGTTGCTTTACCGGAATTAATCTGGTTTACTTTGGTTTGGCTTACATCCACTCCCACAACATAATGGCCGTTTTTTGCCAGGCATCCGAGGCTAACACATCCTACATATCCTAATCCAAAAATACTAATATTCAATTTTAGAAGTTTTTATAGAAATTCTTATACCATAACTCAAGTGATAGCAGTATAAAAAGTTCGTGTTTATAATTATGTTTCCTTTTTCGATGATCAGAAATCATTGTTTTTAATGCATCCAAATTAAAATAAATTTTACTGAAAGAACCTTCGCTGGAAATTAAATCTTCAAGAGTTACCGATAATTCGTCCTGGAACCATTCATCAACTGGAGTAGAAAAACCTCTTTTTTTTCTTTGAATGATCGAATTGGGTATCCACTTTTTTACTGCTTCACGATGTAAATATTTTCCTGTTTTGCCTTTCAGTTTAAAAGATACGGGTAAGCTTTCGATAAAGTTTACCAAATCAATATCTAAATACGGCACTCTGTTTTCAATCGAATTTGCCATAGTGATCTTATCGTTAAATAACAATAAGTTATCTGGTAACATTGTTCGGGTATCAACGAATAAAAGTTTAGACAATGATCCGTTGGAACTGTCAGCCAAATCAAATGAATCAGAAAAAAGATAATTTAAAGATTCGTTTTTAAATTGGTTTAATTCGTTTTTATAAATCTCATTTTTTAAATCTTGGGTATAAATAGTGAAGATACCGATAAATCTTTCTAAATCATTTTTATACTGGATTGCATGTAAACCTCTTGCAAGGCTATGATTTCTTGGAAAAATTTTGGATAATAAATTAAGAGGAAGCAGCTTAAGTAGATTTTTATTAGCAGAGAGAAATTTTTCGCCAAAATATCTTTTATAACCTGCCATTGGCTCATCAATTCCCTGCCCACTCATTACTACTTTAACATATTGACGGGCTAAGGCTGAAACAGAATTAAGTGCCGGAATAGTAGGCTCAGCAATTGGTTCTTCAACATGGTAGAAAGAATCATGAAATGTTTCCAGGTAAATTTTTTTATTTATAAGTACCTGGTGGTGATTTGAATTTATAAATTGTGCGGTTTCTTTGGCATATTCCGTTTCATTAAAATCTCCTTTTCCTTCAAATCCTAAAGTGAAAGTATTAACGGGGCTTGAATTGAATTGTGACATTAAATAGCCTAAGACGGCTGAGTCCAACCCTCCGCTTAAAAGTAAACCTATTGGCACATCACCCAATAATTGTCTTTTAACCGCCTGTTTTAGCAAATACTGATATTGTTCAATTGCCTCTTCTTTCCCTATATGGTAATTTATTTTTTGGGTCTTATTCCAATATTTTTTTTCTTTTATTTGACCATTGAAATCATAGGCAAGATAACTTGCTGCCTTTAATTTAAAAATATTCTTAAAGATCGTCTGGGGTGCAGGGTTATAACGAAATGATAGAAATGTATTTACTGCATTTAAATCAATTTCTTTTTGGTAGGCGTTATTAGAAAGGATGACCTTCAACTCTGATCCAAAAACAAGTTTATTTGAGTCGAAATAAAAATATAATGGTTTTACGCCGAAATGATCTCTTGCCAGGTAAAGCTTCTGCTTAACTTTATCTAAAAATCCAAAAGCAAAAATTCCATTAAATTCTGAAATGGATTCAATTCCATATTCTCTTATATAATAGAGGATGGTCTCAGTGTCAGAATGTCCTTTAAATCTTATCCCTGTTAATTTTTTCCTTAATTCTAAATGATTATAAATCTCCCCGTTAAATATTATACAATAATTTCCACAATCAGAATACATGGGCTGGTTGCCTGCTTCACTTAAATCCACAATTGACAGCCTCGTATGACCTAAATAAATCTGGTTACTACCAACGGTATCGCGAACAAGCCCTTGAGAGTCGGGCCCGCGGTGTCGGATAAATTCGAGAGTCTTCTCGTCTGTTGGCGTATTAACGCTACCGGCAATTCCACACATTCAATTAGCTTTTTAAATAATTAGTTAATGCAAAAAATAATTGTGCCTGGGGCCATCTTAAATAAGGTATTTTATTTTTAATGTTGAAAATACTAACGCGGGTAATATAACTTCCGTTTTTGTTTTGATACTTTTCAACTAAATCTTTGACCATTTTATTCATAATATCACCGGCTTCAGCATCCTTTTCTTTCATAAGCAAACCCAGTGAAATTCCTTCAGCGTAATCATATAACTCTCTTTTTACGATATTCAACCTTGAAAGTTTCGCAAATGGTAAAGGTCTGCCGGTTGAATCGATCAGATTGTTTTTATAAAAATCATATCCCTTTTTTATGGCTTCTGAAATTCTTTCATCTTTTTTGAATTTGTTTATTTTAATAAGATTCTTTAAAACGAAGCAGGTGTGGAAATTATCAACAAAATTATCTCTTTCATCATTAACTGCGTATTTCCAGGACCCATCAGAATTTTGATTCTTCAATATGAAATTTATATTTAAAGTTGCTTTTTTATATGCTTCTTCATTATTGAAACGAATAAATCCTTCAATTAAGACAGATGCCCGATAAGCGTTTGCATTTACTATCTGACTGTTATCAATCGGGGAATAGCTACATGCTGCAATATCTTTTTCTATCTGAGTGTCGGTTAGATCGTTCAACGTGAAAAGAAATATTGAATAAGCAGTGTCAAGATATTTTTTATCATTGGTAATGTCAAATAGTTGCAGAAAAGCTTCAAAACAATAGCCGGTTGTAGTAATTAAAGGAATTCCACTCGTCCATAACCCTCTTGTTGTCATCCAGTCAAACGGGTATCCCCATGAATTGCCTGAAAATCCACTCACAGAACTTTTGAGTAATTCAACTGCAATTTTCTTGGCCTCTTCTAAGTATTCTTGGTTTGAGTTTACTTCATAAAGATTAAGGAAAGCCATGATAAAATGTGCATCCGCTATTGGAAATCTTTTTTTAGATACAAAGACTTTCCTTACTGATGGGAAAAAGATTTCAGATACAAAGACAGGAGAAACTAATGGTATACCGGCGATTTTGTTTTTGTAATAGATTTCTTTTGCTTTTATTCCATAAGCCGTGCTCCAAAAGTCATATTGATCATAAGAAGAATACCCATTTTTCCTGAGCCAGAGTATAAATTTTTCAATACTTTGGTTGACTTCCTGATGATATATTTTTATGTTCGTTTCTTTTTTTAATTCCATTTTTTTATTCTAATAAATCAAAATCATCAGCTGGTTTCAGCCTGATAAATATATTTTTCATTTAAAAGCTCTTCAAATTTTTCATTTAAATTTCTTGCGATTCTTTCAGAGGTAAATTTCTTAGCGAGTAAAAGATTATTTACTCTGATTTTGGCACGCAGTTCAGCATTTTTTGCAAGGGTTATAATTTTTTGCGAAAGGTCCCGGGGGTTTTCTTTTTCTACCCATAAGCAATTTTCATACTCTGTAAAATAGTCGGCGCAGGCATTTACTTTAGTAGTTATTACAGCTTGACCTGCAGCAACTGCCTGAAATATGGCCATAGGAAACCCTTCCCGATAGGAAGGTAAAATTGTTATATCACAGTTAGAGTAAAAATATTTGGTTTCTAGTTCGGGAATGTGTCCCAAAAAATTAATTTCATTTTCCAGGTTCAGTTTTTTAGCAAGTGAAGTTACTTCATCAAATAACGGGCCATCTCCCAGGCAAATTAATTTGAAGATAAGGGAATTTTCTTTTGCTAATTTACATGCATAAATTAAATCCAAAATTCCTTTCTGTTTCAGAAATCGTCCTACAAATAATAAAGTTATAGTGGTTTCTTCTATGTTTAAACTTCTTTTAAAATTGGAGTCAGTATGGTAATTGGTGAAATCAACCGGATTTGCAGTAACCTGAATATTGTTCATAGCAAATGAAGAATTTTTGAAATTATTTAATTCCTCTCGAGATAAAACAAGGAATAAATCAACATTCCTGGAAAGATATTTATTAAGTATATTTTTTGAGCTGACTACTGATTCAATCGTTCCGTGTGTTTTTAAAACAATTTTAATTTTACTATTAAATAATTTCAAAATAAAAATTGAAATAGAATCTCGAGCAACCGTCTTTTTATCAAAAGCTGTGTTCAGGTAAATGATGTCGCTCTTGTGTTTATTTAGTTTTCTTTTTAAATTAATAGCATTCTTTAAAATTAAAAAAAAACGCGAAACTATTCCTTCCACAGCATTTGAATTGCCATAATAGGACACTTCTACTTCATTTCCAATGTCTTTAAAAGCTTTTACCTCAGCTTCTGCTATCTCTTTATGTACATTTACTGGAATTCCAAATAAAATCTTCATCTTCTGTACTCTTTATTATACCTTAATTTTTATGTTCATTGGTATTAATAAGTTTTTTTTCCTTTTCATTTAATTGAAATACAAATTCATCTATATTTTTTTTAATCTTTTCTCCCACAAGTTGCCATGAAAACTTTGATTCTGATAAGTTAAATCCATTTTCACCCATTTGTTTACATTTTTCAGGGTTTTCAAAAAGTTTACAGATTGCCTCTGCATACTCTTGTGGATCATTGTTTATCAAATATCCATTATAGTCATTCTCTACTAAATCAGGAATAGAACCAATATTATTTGCAATAATAGGAAGCCGGTATTTCATAGCTTCTGTGAAAACAATACCAAAAGGCTCTCTCAATGTTGGAAGACAAAAAACGGAAGCGTTATTATAATATTGCGCAACCTCTTCTACAGGTATTTTCCCCACCACCGTGCAATTGGGCAAATGAATTTGAGGAGAGCAACCAACGATTGTTAAACCGGCATCCGGATGTTTTGACAGTATTTTTTCAAATACCTTCAAGAGTATTGGGCCACCCTTTCTTTCCCATTCCACACCTACAAATAATATATTCTTCTTAGCATACTTTTCGGTATTCTTTTCACTGTCAATTAATACATTGCTTCCTGCAAAAGCGGTTACCACTTTGGTCTCAGGTATTTTATAATGATTAATAAGAGACCAGGTGATTAAACTGCCGAAGGTAAATATCATTGTGGCATCTTCATATATTTTCTCTTCTACTTTTTTGATAAATCTTACTGATTTCATGTATTGCCCGGGATCAATATCAGGATACAATTTATTGGTTTGTGTAGTATGATCAGTATAAACAAAATGAGGAATACCTTCTAATTTACCATTGAACAAAGATTGCGTTTGGAAAGTGAATAAATATTTTTTGTTTTTATGCTTTTCCCGGATGAGGCGATTCAGATGAAGAGAAATATATGAAGTGGTAAAAAACCACGCCAGGGAATCTTTCCAATTTTTTTTTCCGGAAAGGATGTCAATACCATACTCTGTAACAAAATAATAAAGATTAATTATATAGTAAACAAACTTTATTTTGTATTTTTTAATATCATCAACTATGATTTCATTATGCGGAAATCCGGCAACTAAAAATTTGTAAACATTATTATTGATTTGAGAAAAGCTTCCCATCTTCATGAAAAGAATTTCTTTATTCTTCATATAAAAATGCTTTGTTTAGTGTGTACCAGTTTATGAATTCACGTATTCCTGATTCAATATCAAATTTTGGTGCATATCCAATTTCTTTTCTTGCTTTTGAGATATCTGCATACGTTGTTTTTACATCGCCGGGCTGTAAGGGCAACAATTTTAATACAGCTTTTTTGCCTAACAATTTTTCAATCGTCTCAACTAAGTTTTTTAAATTGATTACTCTTGACTCACCTAAATTATAAATACGGTACCCATCAATTGTCTTCAATGCACAGCTGATGCCATTAACAATATCATCTATATAGGTGTAATCTCTTGAGGTAGTTCCATCGCCATAAAAAGGAAGCGGAATTCCTTCATCAATTAATTTTGTGAATTTATGGATGGCAAGATCAGGTCTTTGCCGTGGGCCAAAAACCGTAAAAAACCGTAAGCAGGTTATATCAAAATTGTATAGGTGGCAGTAAACGTGGCACAAAAGTTCACCACTTTTCTTTGTTGATGCATAGGGGGATATCGGGTGATCTACAGGATCATTTTCCGAGAAAGGGACTTTCACATTATTGCCATAAATAGAAGAAGAGGAAGCAAATAACATTTTGCTTACCCCGTTATTCCTCATTGATTCCAGTAAGTTTACTGTGCCATTTACATTCACCTCATAATATTCAGATATAGAATCTATGGAAGGCCTTACTCCTGCTTTGGCAGCCAGGTGAATAACCATGTCAATCTTGTTAGAAGAGAAAATGGAATTTAAAGCTTCTTTATTTTGAATATCAGTTTCATAAAACCTGAATTTATTGTTTAAAAGGAGTTGCTCAAGGTTTAAATTTTTTATTTTTCTGGAATAAAAGGGATCAAAGTTATCAATACCAACTACCGTATTATTCTGTTTAATAAAATTTTCGCATACGTGAGATCCGATAAAACCTGCAGCACCAGTTACTAGAATATTCATTAATTATTTATTTGCTTTATCAAATTTTGGTAAATCTTTATATAATTACTTGTCATAATTTTCAGATCAAATTTTTCCCGGGCCATCTGGTATCCTTTAGTTCCAAATCTCTCCAGCGTTTTTTTTTGTTCTATTAAATTTTCTATTTTCTCAATTAATTGCTTTTCCTTGCCAGGATCTATTAAATAACCATTTTCATTATCTATAACCACCTCGTTAGTTCCACCCCCCCTTGTTGCTATCGCAGGTTTCCCCAAAGCCATATATTCAATCAATGAATTTGAGATTCCTTCTCCATGTACTTTTGAATTGGTGAGTAAAACTCCAATATCAAAAATATTGATGATCGACTCAACATCGGTTCTTCTGCCTAAGAAAAGAATTTTATTCTTTAATAACGGAGGTACACTGTTTTTTATTTTTTCTAAATCACTTCCATCTCCAACTAAAACAAAACGAATATTTTCATGTTGGGTAGTTAAAAAAATAGCCGCTTTAATTAGTGTCTTGTAATCTTTCCGTTCTTCAAATGCAGCTACCATGCCAACAATAAAAAAATCATTGGTGGAATCACCAAATATTTCTTTAAGAATGGCAGGTTTTTCTTTTATGGTTATAAATCGGGAAAAATCCATTCCATTATATACAGTTGAAGATTTTTTAGCGGGTGCTTTATATGCTTTCAGACCCGCATTTGAGTTACCGATGATAACATCTGAAAACGGGAAGGTTGACCTGGCTCGAAGCCAGTATTTATTAAATATATTTTTTCTTACAGGGGTATCAACTACCAATCCATTTACTAATTTAATGCCTAATAATTTGCATGAAGGTATTGAATAGAAAGCAGTCATCGCATCCCAGCAGTGTATTATATCGGGCCTAAAGGCTTTGCAAATTTCATAGAATTTTTTAAAAACAGATAAGTCTTTTTTTGTTTTTCTGATCAGATAGTGAATTTTAATATTAAGATCAAGAACTTCCTTGTAATGAATTTCTCTATTCATTATCACTAATATAAAGGTTGTATGACAGTCCAGATTTAATTGTTTCATTAACTCAGTCAATCTTCGTTCCTTGCCTCCTGAATTTAGTGAATCAATAAAGAACAGAATTTTCATGATTCCTGCTTTTGTTTGAGCCATTCCTCAAAGAAGATTAGCGACCAGATTTTTAAACTCAAATTGCGCATTCCATTTTGGTTGTTTCCAACTGCCTTTTTAATATAAGAAGTATTTAAATATTTAGAAGAAAAGGAGTTCGATGAAAGCAAGGTGTCATTGACATATTCTTTAAGATCATCTTTGAACCAAAATGAAAGAGGCAAACCAAAGCCCTGTTTGGCATGATTAAATATGTTTACAGGTAATAAAGGCTTCATGGATTTTTTAAAAATATATTTCTGCTCGTATTCTTTCAGTTTCAGGTTCCACGGTATTTTAAAAGTCAATTCAGCAAATTTATGATCTAAAAGCGGAACGCGGACTTCTAATGAATTTAACATGCTTGCCCTGTCTACTTTTGTGAGGATATCATCTACCATATAAGTCCTCATATCCAGGTATTGCAGATTAGAAATAAAATCATTTTTGCTCCCTTCTTTTAGTAATTTCATCTTATAGCCTTCTGAAGCGATTGTATAATCAATTTTAGGATGATGGTTCAATAAAAGTTTTCCTCTTTCATCTCTAGCCCAAAAAGAAGCATATGATCCTACATACTTTTTATCATGAGCTAACAGATAAGACAATCCCTTCCCGGTGACGGATTGAGGAATTATTTTATAGAGATTTCCCCAGATCATTTTATTAACGGCAGCACTACCTGAATGAAAAGGAGAGGATTGAAGTTTATTTAATTTGCTATAAGTATCATAACCTGCAAATAATTCATCTCCTCCATCTCCTGAAAGGGCAACCGTTACAAATTCCCGGGCCAATTTAGAAACATAATATGTGGGTATGGCAGATGTATCCGCAAAAGGTTCATCATAAGCATTTACTAATTTAGGTAATAAACTTATGGATTCGGGCTCTACAATTTGTTCATGATGTTCAGTTCCATATTTTAAAGCAATTTCACGTGCATATTTTAATTCATTAAATGCCTGCTCTTTAAAGCCTATTGAAAAGGTTTTTATAGGCCGTGTGGAATTTTTTGCCATCATCGCTACCACTGAACTCGAATCGATTCCTCCGCTCAAAAAAGCACCAAGAGGAACATCTGAGATCATATGTAATTTGATAGATTCGGAAAGACTTTCATATATTTCATCTGTCCATTGATTTTCTGTTTTTGAAAAATCCGGTTCAAATTCGATATCCCAATATCTTTTTATTATGATAGATGGCTTTTCTTTCAGTGATAAAAGCAGGCAATGTGCCGGTTGAAGTTTTTGTATGCTCTTGTAAATTGATATATCACCGGTAATATATCCGTAAGTAAAGTAAGAGTCTAAGGCATCATAAGATAACTCATTGTCAATATCCGTGGATTTTAGGATCGCTTTTATTTCTGAACCGAATACAAATTTATTATCATCCTGGTAGTAGTAAAAAGGTTTAATACCAAACCTGTCCCTGGCACAAAAAAGCTGCTTTTTATTATTATCCCAAATACTGAAAGCAAACATGCCTCTCAGAAATTGCAAACATTCTATTCCATATTGTTCATATAAATGAACAATTGTTTCTGTATCAGATTTCGTTCTGAAAATGTGTCCTTGCTTTATTAAATTTTCCTGTAACTCCTGATAGTTGTAAATTTCTCCGTTAAATACGATCCAGATACTGCCATCTTCATTCGATAAGGGTTGGTGGCCTGCTTTTAAGTCTATAATACTTAATCGCCGAAAACCTAATCCAACATTATTATTAATATAAAACCCTTCATCGTCTGGTCCTCTGTGATAAATGCTTTCTGCCATTAGCTTTATTTCATTGGGATCAATTTTATTAAAAGGATTAAAATATATTTTTCCTGTTATGCCGCACATGTATTTGGTATTACTTTGGTGTTACTAATTAAAAATCAAATTCTCTGATTTCATTGAAATAAAAAATCACCTAATTTTTTTCCAAAAAGATGATAATTAAAATTATTGTTAGCTACTTCATATCCTGCTGCTCCAATTGAGAAAGCATTTTTGTCATTTAAAGCGTATATAATTTTTTTTGCAAAATTTTCAATTTGATCTGGTTCAACCAGGTAAGCATTTTCTTTATCTTTCAAATATTTGGGAATCTCTCCTGTAACTGTAATTACTACCGGTTTTTTGGATGCCAGGTATTCACCTAATTTGGTGGGGAATCCTGCTTTTGATTGATTGGTATCCGGTCGTGCCAAAACTAACAAATCTGAATTCGAGAGAATCTCAGGTATTTCCGAACTTTTTTTTAAACCAAGAAAGATGACGGTATCCGTTAAATTTAATGAAGAAACTTTATCTTTTAATTTTTGTAAATCATTTTCATTTGCAGTTCCTACAAGTTGCAATTTGAAATTAGTGACATGTTTCTTAACGTAATAAATTGCCTCAATCAGGTTATTTAAACCATCTTTATTGGCAACCATAGAACCGATGTAGGTAATAATTTTTTCATTGTGCTGTTGACAACTTTTGGATGAACTTCTAAAACGACCCATATCAACTAATATAGGAATTTGTAAAATTTTATTTTGGTGTAAAAAGCGCGAATAATATTTGTTTAGGAAATCTGAAATAACAATTATTCGGTCATACATCTTTAATTCAATGTGCTTTAGAATAAACGTATATAGTTTTTTATCCCTTTTTTCTCTTATGATAAATAGCGGTGCTTCATTACATTCTTTGGCAATCGGAATACTGTAGATTTTTAAAAACAAGAAATAAATAAATTCGTAGAAAAAAGGAATTGAGTAATAGAGAACAGTAACACAGTTATTTTTTCTTAAGCGCTTAATAATATAATATGTATGAAATATTCCTTTTATCTTTTTCAGATTTCTGGTCAAGAATCTTTTTTCATATTCAACAGTTTTTTGGCTATAATAAAATGGAATTCCCTCATATCTGCCAAAAGATCTAAAGTTTTGTTTTGTTTTATGAGAAGAGTGTGTATTAATAATAAAAGGAAAGACGCCGGTTTCTTTTAACCCCTTTGAATATAAATGAGCCCGATTAGAAAGTGCATTTCCCGAAGGATAACCCAAATCTCCTATTATAACCAATGCGTTATTCTTTATCTTTTTATGAAATTGCATCAATGATGTTGTTTAAGATTAAGAAAACGTAATTATTGATTCATTTGATTTTTTATTTGAATAAAAATCAAGGCTATTCCAATCACTCTTACTACGGTTTTCCATATATTCATTGAATTTTATGGGTAATAAACGAATATATGAAAGGGGATATTGGATTATCAGTAATAAATATTGCCAATAATAATATAACTTCTTTTCCCGATATCTATATACCAGAAGCCACTGCTTAAGTTGAAATAATCGCATCATGTCTTTCAGCCCAAGTTTATAATAACGTGAAATAGCTTTATTATATATTTTTATGAAACATTTTTTAATTTCGGTATCGGAATTTTTAGTCAGTTGACCAGAATCATGATGACTACGATAGACAGCACCATAATGGTCTGAGAAGGTTCCTTTATAAATTTCACTAATTCGCATCCACAAATCGCCATCTTCACCGTTCGAATAAGATTCATTAAAGTAACCAACCTCATCAAAAACCATTTTGCGAAATAAGAAACTGTTAGTATGCACTATTTTGATTCTTGAAACAACAGGATTTCTTATATCATTTTTGTAAATACTTTTATGAGTCCAGGGTTTAAAAATATTTTCCCCATTTTGATCTTTAACCTCTAACATTCGACAAAAAACAAACCCGAAAGTTGTATTAGTAATTAATTTATTAGCTAACTGTTTTAGATTGCCGGGCAAGTAGAAGTCATCTGAGTCTAAAAAGGAAATATATTCTTGTGTGCAGGCCTTGATTCCTCTGTTTCGGGTACCGGCAACTCCCTGATTAAGGCAATTTTCAGGTTTTTTTAAAATAACCACTCTATTTCCAAAGGAAGCTGCAATTTCAAGGGTTTTATCTGTTGACCCATCATCTGAAATTATTATTTCAATTTTTCCATCATAATCCTGTTCAAGCACACTTCTAATTGCTTCCCCGATAAATTTTTCTCTGTTATATGTTGGAATAACCACACTTATACCTGGAATCATTTAAATGAAGTTTAATCAAGAATGTAAAAGATAGTTTTATCAATTTGCAGATGCGAGAAAAGTCTTTATTTGGTTATCCGAAAGATTTCTTAATTCGGAAGAATAACAAATGCCTGCTGAAATCCAAACCAATAAAAAATTTAAGGTAAAGGTATTTACTGTGGAGGGGTATAAAGCTATTAAAGATACAATAATCCATATTGCAGCTGCTTTTGAAAGAATGTTTTTCGAATAAAATAACCCTAAAAAAAGTGCAGGGATAAGAATTAATAAATAGAGGCCTAAAAAAATCATCCCTCCCTTCAAAATAAATTCCAGATAACCTGTTTCTATATAAGATCTGTAATCCGTCAGTTGGTCTTCATCGATATTAGGACAATAATACTCTCCATTAATACCTCTTCCAATAATCCAGTCATTGGTTTTAAAATCAGAGTAAAAATATAATTCTACCGGTGTTCTTGTGTCTTCTTCTCCTCTCTTTGCAATGAAACTGAAAAGTTTGTTGTTATTTATATTATAAATACTGCTTTCATAATATGCGCCACCCACTACCAATAAAACAGACAAATAAATGGTTATTACAACCCTTTTTGTATTTACCAGGTATAAAAAATAGGAGAACATCAATATGGATCCACAAATTAATGATAATCCCCTTCTGGCCTTATAAAGAGCAAATAAGAGAGAAATGATCATCACTCCAAATGCCAGTAATTTTCTGTTTCTTGGATGATACTTATAAGTTAGGAGGATGTACCCGCAGGGAATACTTAAAAATTTTGCAAGATATTCGATTACATCCTGTGTTGCCGATGATCGGTCAAGTAATTGCTTAATGAATAATACATCAAAAAGAAGAAAGGATATAGCCAAAATCATAATCACGTCGAAGAGCTTTTTATAAAATATGAATTTTTGGGGAAATAAAATAATAAGAGGCGCTATATATATGAATATCCCGAAATTGGCATCCACTAACATGGCTTTAATACTGTCATAATTTAAATGAATACCTCTGAAAATTGTAATTACCGACCAAATCAAATAAAAGCTGAATATAATTTTCAGATAATTATTTTTGATTCTATAGCGAATTAGATAAGAAGCCGATGGTATAAATACAAGGATGCCAATGAATTGAAATAATTCTCCAATTTTGACTGGAATATGCGGATTTCCCTTAATGACATAGCTTAAAGTGTAGACAATAAATCCAAGAAAAAAGAAATTAAGTGCAATTAATTTCTTTTGTGAAAAATCCTCTATTTCTTCTAAATTCGAATTCTCCATTATTAGAGTATCAAGCGCTTTCAAGAAAGTGTTTTTTTGTATGAATTTACTGTCTCCTCACTACATTTCTTCCAAGAAAAGTTTTCCAGCCTTTTTATCCCGGCTTCTTTCATTCTTTTTGCCAATTCTTCATCTTTAATTACTTTTTGGATGGCATGCTTTATTGATTCGGTATCATAAGGGTCAAAATATTCACCTGCATTACCTGCCACCTCAGGAAGAGAACTGGTATTACTCAGACAGACGGGGCATTCATTTGAAAATGCTTCTAAAATTGGCATGCCAAATCCTTCATATAAACTTGGATAAACAAAAACTAAGGCATTGGCATACAGTTCATTTAACTGCTGTTCATTAACTCCAAATAAAAAAGTACATTCTGAAATGTCAAGTGATTTTAGTTCTTCCAGTTCTTCCTTGATAAAAGGTTGTCCAGTGCAGATAAGTTTTAACTCATTATCTTCTCTTCTCAATTCGCTGAATGCTTTGGCAAGACGGGAAAAATTTTTATAACCTCTTCTTACTCCCACAAACAAAATATACTTTCCAAGTTTATTACTCATATTGGTTCTTTGACCCTTATTGAACCCATGGTAAACTACATCAATTTTTTCACGAGGAATTTTCAATATCTCTACCAGGTCTTTTTTTGTGTTCTCACTAATAGAAATTATTCGATTGGCATTTTTAATTATTGTCTCCATTTCATTCATACGCGAAAATGACTTATACTGATCTTTAAATTTGAATTCAATCAAATCATGAACGGTAATGATGTAGGGCTTTTTCAGGCTTTTCAAAAAGTATGTATCATAGTAAGTGGGGTGAAAAAGGTCATAATTGCCTGCCTTAATCACGTATTCAGAATATCTTTTATTAATATCATAAGAAAATTGTTTCAATCTTCCCCTAATTCTTGATTCATTTTTAGGAAGAGAGATATATGGCTTTTTAAAAAAAGAAAAATCATCTTTCAAATGCTGATTTTCTGAAAAAAGAACAGGCAATTTATAATCAATATGAGTAATAAACTTG
>DAHXOZ010000130.1 GCA_027364635.1 bacterium
ATCATAGATTTTCGCGAAAGCAAAGTAGTGGATATGAGCGGTATTGAAGCATTAAATAAATTGACAGAACGATATAAAAATGCAGGAAAGAAATTGCACTTACGGCATTTGAGTGATGATTGCCGGTTGCTGTTGAAAAATGCGGATGAAATTATTGAAGTAAACGTAATGGAAGATCCATATTACAGGCTGGCGGTTGATAAGATATAAAAACCATACGGATCGTAATTCCACTTAGAATTTTATATTTCAAATGAATTACTTGTTTAAACATCGCGAAACAATCTGCAAATCTGTTTTTTTAAGTGGTTTGCTTTTTGATCTTTTTTATAGTAGAATAAATACCATAACCAATCATCACTACAACAAAAACATATACCCAAAGCTGAATATTTTTGCCAGCTATAATAAGGTACAGATAGGCTGAAATAAAAAAAGTTCCGGTCAGCAAAACAGGTAAAACAATTGGCTTTCTCTTTTTTAGATTGCGGATGGTCCATGACAGCGAAAGAAAAAAGAAAGGAATAGCGCCAACATAAATACCTCCAAAAATGTATGGATTTACGCCGTACTTCCCTCCCAAACTCAAGAACCATTCTTTAAATGTTTCCCACCATTCCATTAGCTGAATATTTTGAACGCCGTTTGTAAAAGTTTTTTGATAAAATCAGTAAGGCTTTTCTCTTTATACCGGATAATAATTTTTTGATTGATTCTCGATGCAACCGGGTAGGGATAAATTTTATTGAAGATAGCCTCAATAGATAGATTGCCGGAATTTGCCAGTATCAATTCCTGTATGAGTTCGCCTGCATGAGGGGCGATCATTGTGCCACCCAATATCTTTTGCTTTTTGAACCAGCTTTTCTTACTGATGAACAAAATTATTCTTCCATACCGGTAATTATCTGTTACCGCCCGGTCATCATCTTCAAAACTTTCTTCCACTTTTATGTAACCGATGTTACGGCCTTGCAACTGTTTTTCATTTACTCCAAATTTTGCCAGTTCGGGATCTGTAAACGTAACCCATGACATATGGTCATTAGAAAGTTTCTTCTTAAAAGGGGAAAATAAATTATTGAGAATGATGCGGGCATGAAATTCGGCTGCATGTGAAAAGAGCAAATCACCTGCAATGTCACCGCAAACGAATATATCTTTATTGGTTGTGCGTAGTTGCCGATCTCTTACAATTTTATTATCTCTTACTTCTATCCCCGCACTGTTTAAATGTAGTGGTTCAAAAATCAACTCTCTCCCGATGCCTGCAAAAACAGCATCGAAATTCTCGGTGAATGTATCGCCATCTTTTTGTTTAATAATAGCTTTATTGGCAGATGTAAACTTCTCTATCGAAACATTGAAATGAAATTTTATATTTTCCTGTTGCAACTGCTTTAAAAGGATATCCGCCATTGTTTCATCATCATGGGCTAAAATTCTGCTTCCATGTTCAACAATGGTTATTTGTGTGCCGAGGCGGCTCAACGCCTGAGCTATTTCAATACCGATGGGGCCACCGCCAACTACCAGTAAACGTTTTGGTAACTGGTTAATATGAAAGATGTTTTCATTATCAAAATAGGTAACCAGTTCTACTCCGGGTATTTTTAATTTACGTGGCTTTGAACCTATTGCAAGTACAATTTTTTTGGCAGTAAACTTTTCGCTATCTACAGAAATTTCATTCGTTCCCGAAAACTTTGCTTCACCCAAAACCACATCAACACCTTGTTCCCGCAACCATTTCGCATTTTCATGTTCACGTATTACCTGTTGTTTGCTGTACACGTAGCCAATGGCTTTTTGAATGTCTGCCTCGCCTTTTATTTGTAAGCCAAACTCACCGGCTAATGTAGCGCTGTGTACAATCCGGGAAACATGAATTAATGCTTTGCTGGGAACACATCCATCGTTGAGACATTCACCGCCAATGTCTTTGTCACTTTTGGCAACCATTAAAACTTTGAATCCGGCTTTGCCCATAAACAATCCTACACTAAGGCCGCCAGAGCCTGCTCCAATTACAATGATATCATATTTATATTTTGGCATACTAAAGCTTGTTCTGAACAATCAGTTTTTTATAGGTAGTAACCAGTTTTTGTTGTGAATAACCAAACTTGTACATCAAATAAATTATAAAGAATATCCCCTGCGTTTTGTAAATACCGTTCTCAATATATTTTCGTGCGGAAGTGATTACCGGCCTTTTGATAATTGTAAAAGCAACTAATTTTTTTAATCGTTTTATAAAGTGTTGGTCTTCCATTACAATGTGTTTTTCGCAGAAGCGGCCTGCTTTTAAAAAAGCATCTTTCGTTACAAACAAACTCTGGTCGCCAAATCGTATCGCATCTACATCAAAACGGGTAAACCAACAATTAGCTTTTAAGAACCAATGATCATAATCAAAGGATAACATAAAGCAACCGGCAGTAAACCCCCGCTCCATTGCCTGCGCAATATCATTTGTAAAATTTCGCGGAGGGATGGTATCAGCATGAAGAAAATATAAAATTTTTTCGGTGGCAAAAGATGCTCCATAATTCATTTGAGCAGCTCTGCCTTTTTTTGGGCTTATTACTATTTTCACACCTTCTATTTGTGCAATGTTAGTCGTATTGTCCGTGCTTCCTCCATCAGCTATAATAATTTCCTTTATCAAATTGCTTTCATCGTATTGCCATATTTTTTGAATAGTTGCCTTAACATGTGCTTCTTCGTTATAGGCAGGAATTATTACACTAATCATCTTCATTTAATTTTATTTGCA
Source organism: bacterium (assembly GCA_027364635.1). Taxonomy (GTDB): domain Bacteria; phylum Bacteroidota; class Bacteroidia; order Chitinophagales; family Chitinophagaceae; genus Ginsengibacter. Next base: position 2,780 of record DAHXOZ010000130.1, read on the forward strand.
GCATTTGTTTCAGTCTCTCATCTAGATCGTTTTCGTTATCAATGTCTGATAATTCCTGTAATTGATAAACGAGAAGATTTTCATTTTTACAAATGGCTAATGTCTGTTTTAAAACCTCATTGGTGCTCCAGTTGATATTATGAAAAAGCTGGTAATGCATTTGTTTCATGGCTAACAAATAGTAGCCTCCGTCCCTTGCAGGGCCTGTTACTACATCATTATTTCTTAAATGGGCAAAAGCATTTATAATGATTGCCGAGGTGAGTTCCATGCAATCAGTTCCGATAATAACCGCCTGGTTGTTTCCCTGCTGGAATGCATAAGCGAAGGCATTTTGCATTCTTTCACCCAGGTCATTTCCAAACTGTAATTGCTTATTGTAAACTTTGTTATTCCAAATGTCTTGTTCTTCTATAAAATCAGAATAAAATACTATTTTTTTAACAGGAAGATCTTTGGTAATGGACGCGGTATAGCGTAAAAGATGCTGATAAACCGCTAGTGCAAAATCGTTACCGATAGTCGCTGCCAACCGGGTCTTTACCTGGCCATATGTTGGATTCTTGGCAAAAATTAAAAGTGCTTTCTTCATTTAATTTCATTTATCAATTTATTTCTTAAGAGAACGAATTATTTTATTCTGCAAGATTGATTGTCCCTGGCAAAAGAGTTCTTGCATCTCTTACTTCATTCATCGCGTCCCAGCCTCTTATTTTAGTAAAGGGAAGTTTCAACAAATAAACCGCTGTAAGCTCATCAAGGTTGCTGTAAGAAGGAACTCCTGTTACCACCAGGTTCTGCGGAACGTTCAACCTGGCGGTATGATGTAATCGGTCCCAGATTGAAAAAACAACTGCATAATTGCTATCTGCCTCTTCGTGTATTATGGAGTGGTGGATGCCATGCATGCGTGGTGTGACGATTATTTTACTTAATTTTTTCTCTAAGTGAAAAGGCAATTTCCAGTTACTATGATGAAACTGAGTTTCGATTTCAAACAAAATTTCATATAGCAAAACCTGCAATGCGGTGGCTCCGGTGAGAACCACAAATACACTTCTGAAGAAAACCGAACTGATTAATTCTCCAAAGTGAAAACGAATGGCAGTGGTTACATCCAGGTCTGGATCGCAGTGATGAACAAGGTGGAAGCGCCAAAGAAAGGGAACCTTATGATTGAGGATATGCCACAGGTAATTGGTATAATCCATCATCAGAAAAGCAGTCAGGCCTTTTAAAACTTGTGGAGCATTATACAGGTAGTTCGCACCAATCTTCCAATGCCGGTTTTTCGTTGCCAGTTTCACAAGCACCGGGAGTAATAAAAAACGCAACAGTGAAAAAGATGGAATAGCAACTGCTGAATTAATCATCAGTCGTTTAGCACGTGGTTGTTTTCGTTTACGCATCTGCCGACTACTCTCCGCGATAACCAGAACGATGAAGACTGCTGTAAGGATTGGTGCTCCCTTAAAATCAAAAACCCTTCGAATCAGTTTCATAAAATCTTTTTAAATAAATTACAATTACCGCACCGGTTTATTGGTTATTGTAATCCGCAAATTTGTTATGCCGGAAGTGTTATATTTCCATTACTATGCACGGAGAAGTTCGGGCAAAAGTATTTTGTAAAAAGGCACTTTCGTTTTATCTCTTTCCTTAACAGCATCCTCCTCCATTATAGTAGTAGGTACTTTCAGAAATAAAAATGTCACTCCTTTTCAACGCTTTTAAATTACCTGCTGTTTTATCACAAACTGCTAAGGGTTGGTTAGGAAACAATACATGCCCATTCTCATCATCAAAACTTTCTTCATTGCCATAATAAATGGCTGTTTTACCGGTAAACACACAAGGCCCGTCAGCAGGCATGGGATCTTTGATGGCACACACTTCCACACTTTCTATAAAAATTATTTTATCGGTTGCATAATTTTTGGGATCTAAAATTCTGTAAGGTCGTTTAGCCCTTATTTCTATGGTTCCAAACCCAATGCCTGTAATCATTTTGATGTATTCATTCAAAGGAAGCGAACCGGTTAAACATAATGCTCTTAAATGTTCATCCTCTCTTAAATGTTCAGGAATATACTGTTCGCAAACGGGATCTGAGAGTACCAATCTTCCACGTGGTTTCAATACCCTGTACATTTCCTGCAATGCTTTCTTTAATTCAGTGTGTTTGAATATGTTGAATAAACAATTTTGGGCAGCCACGTCTATGCTGTTATCTTCAACAGGAAGGTTAAGAGCATCACCTTTCAGCAACTTTACAAATCCGGAACGAAACCAGGGGTTTTGTTTTTCAGCTTCAACCAGATTTTCTTTTGAAGCTGTAAGCATTTCATCTACAATATCCACTCCTGTTACTCCTGCATGTTGGCGGCTGAAATAGGCAAATTGCAATAATTCCATTCCGCCGCCTATACCTACATACAAAATCTTTGGGTCGTTGACAAGGTCCCTGGGATTTACTGTACTGCCGCAGCCGTAATTCATTTCTAACATTCTTTTAGGAGTGCTAAGCCCCGGTAATTGCCAAACTGGAGTGGTGGTACAACATAACCCGATTTGTGGTTTTTCGGCAGCTTCCCTGTAAATATTTCTTGTTGTTGCTAAATACGAAATTTCCATTTTTTTCTTTTAAATATTATGCTAAGGCTCCGCTGCAACTGCTGCCAGAACCTGCAGTACATCCATAACAATGTTGTCCCATAATAATTTCCCTGCTGGTAATCTTCCTGATACTGAACTGTGAAATATGGTTTGAATCACCATCAACTTTTATATCCAGCATCTGGTTAAAGTCACAATCATACAAGTATCCATCCCATCCAACTGAAATGGTATTACGGCACATTACATTGGCTGCGGCAACATAGTTGTAGGCGTTTACCAGTTTTTCCATATACATTTCATATTTCCCGGTTCGCAACAGGAAATCCAGAAAACGGTTGACAGGAAGGTTGGTGATAGTAAACAGGTTGTTAAAACTAAGATGGTACATCTGCCCTAATTCTCTCTTATATTCTAATTCCAAAACCTTCTGGGGTGGGGGCAAAGCAGCACCTCCGGGATTATAAACAAGATTCAAAATCAAGCCGGTTCCTTCGATACCATAGCCAACTTCATTCAGCATTTGCAATGCCTTAATACTGTGTTCAAATACGCCTCTGCCGCGCTGCCTATCTGTATTTTCCCTCGTATAGCAGGGAAGTGATGAAGTAACTTCGATACGATGCTGCTTATAAAACTCAGGCAGGTCATGGTATTTCTTATTAGCTAAAACAATAGTAAGATTACAACGCACGATTACATGCCTATCGAGTTTTTTAATTTCTTCTACAAACCATCTGAAGTCAGGATTCATTTCGGGTGCGCCACCTGTAAGATCAACTGTTTTTAGAGACGGATTGTTTTGCAAAACATTGAGACATTGCTGCATAGTTTCCTTAGTCATTATTTCTTTCCTGTCAGGACCTGCATCCACATGGCAATGAGTACAAGTTTGATTACACATTTTACCCAGGTTGACCTGGAAGATTTCCAATTTTGTGGGCTTTAATGGATAGAGGTTGGATTGTGACAATTTCTGCTGAAAAGGGACCAGGAGAAACTCGCCGGAATGGCTATGCTCCAATATTTCTATTTGTTCGTTCGTATCAGCTAAAAAATTATGTTGTGCTTTTAGTGATTTCATAAAGTATTACGAATTTTACGATTTAATTTATATTGCCCAACGATCCCGACTCTGTCCACATCAGCATTGTTTAACTTTCTTTATAACCTGGCTATAATTGAGGCTTCCAGTTTGCTAGTATCCTCTGTCAGTGGAGTTGATGAATTGTCTTTATCAAGAAGTTTATCAATCAATGCAGATTGCTTCATATAATTTCTGCAGCCAGAGCATAAGGCAACGTGCAGGCGTAGTTGCATATTTTTAATAAAACTCAAGGGAGTACCTTTTTTCAATTCCATAAGTTCGGTTGCCTTCATGCAGGAGAACATCATTGCATTCATTATATTCATAATCAAAATTTAAGTAATTACATTCATAAAATTATTTTTTAAATCCTTCTTGCATTGGTTAGTCGGGAAATTCAGTATTCCTGACAAGGACTAACCAAATTATTTTTTTAATCATCCCTATCGATCAAATTATTTTCTCCACCTTGCCCAAATATTTGGAATTCCTTTGTTCCACTTCATCAACAAAAACGCTAATACCAAACCAAAAGCAGCATGTGCAATTACTACTGTTAATGAAAACTGGTAACCATCTTTAAACCCCACTCCAAAAAGTCCTATACCTAATGATTTTACAACCGGGCTGACCATAAAACCAATTCCAATTAATAAGCCATATAATAATCCATGCCATAATTTGCATTCTCCTACCAGCAAACTGAATATTAAACCAAACATAGCGCCATTCCAAAAATGATAAGCCCATCCTGCCAAATCAGACCATATATCCGGGCCAGAGGCAAATTGGTTCAGCATTATTACACCCATCAATCTTGGTAAATCGCCTGGCATCATTCCCAATCTGAAACCTGATTCCCTAAAAATCTCTAATGCAATTGTTGAAAGTATACCCGCAAAGATTCCATTGATCGCAAGGCGGTTAACATCTTTGTATGCTAAAATTTTAGCAATGATTATTAAGACTATAATTAATACTGCTGATGGAAAAAGAAATTTATCAATCAGCAACGGAAAGAAAGCCATTCCTGCCTGTACTGCCGGAAAAAGATTAGGAGATATGCCTGCTAAAGCCAGCAGAAAAAGGGTAATAAGTAATTTCTTCGTTTGAATAGTCATGATTACTTTTTTTTAGATTGAAAGGATGGGCTAAATAAAATGCCCATCCTTTGCGCATCAAAAGTTTTACTTAAACATGCCTGTAAGCATTGCCATTTTTTTATCTAATTCCTGTGCAATCATTTTAACTTTATTGCCTGTGAAATTTCCCAGGTTGGCGGATGGACTATAGTAGTTTATATAAGTAGCCCCGTCTTGTTCGTAAACATTCAACCTTATCGGAATAGCTAATCCCACAGCAGGATTATCGGCAAAAGCCTCTTTCCCCACGTTAGGATTACCAATAAATAACGATTCGGCTTTGATGGAAAGACCGGTCATTGAAAGCATTTTGCCCTGGTTAAGTTCCGACATAACCATCATACCACTACCGGCTACCGCCTTTTTAATTCCTTCGATAGTTGCGTCATAACTTTTGGAGGATTTTACAGTTACAACATTACTTTGTGCGCTTGTTTGCTGGTAACTAAGAAGTGCCATTACAATGAACGCAATCATAGCTGTGGTGATAGGTTTTAAATCAATTAATTTTTTCATTCTTGTATTTTTTAAATGTTAATGATATTTACTAATACCAATTACCTTAAAAAATCACCCGCCTTCTAAAAATTATTTTTAATGATTTCTTTTTGATGTGCCTCCTTTACTTTCCGTACCTGCTGAATGCACTTGTGCTTCTGGTTTTGAGCATTGTGCCGTGAAGAATAGCCGTATTCCTTTTGGATGTCTTCAATATTTTTATTTTTAAAAAACATGGATTGTAGCAGATGATTACAATGTGCGGTTATGTTACTTAGGTAGGTTTGTAATTTTTCCCAATAAGATTTTTCATCGTTTATGGATGAAGAGATTTCTGAATTGAATTTATCTGAAAGCCCTTCTGAAAATTCAGTTTTCTGGTAATATGATTGGTGCCTGAGTTTTTTAAACCACAGATTTTTGCTGATGGCAATAATATAGGTTTTTAATGAAGCTGTCAATTCAAAATTATCAGCTCGCAATTTTTCTATCAATACAATTAATGTGTCCTGGAAAATATCCTTTGCATCATCAATTGTTCCACTATTTTTTATAATGAAAGTTTTTACTGAAGGAAAAGTTTCTTTGTATAGTATTTCATAAGTTAACCTTTGGCCATTTTTAAGACCGGCAATAAATTCCTGGGATGCAATATTCATTTAGCAAAAAATTAAAATTAGCGTTTATAAAGATTTCGATCAAAGACATGCTCACAGCAATTATCGATAGCTGAGTGTATGCCTAAAAAAACTTGCTCTGATAATTAGTCGTATTATCAGAGGGTTCCTGACAAGTGCATCAGTTATTTTTAAACCAATTTATATCAAGACAATTTCTTAATTGAAGTTTTGCCCTGTGAATGATTTGCCAGAAGTTGGCTACGGTGATCCCGAGCCTGGAGCAAATAGCCTGGCTTTCTTCCTCTTCGAGATATTTTAATTGTACGGCGGCAGACCATTTTCCCGGCAATTTTTTTAAGCAATCTGCTAATACCTTTGAAAACGCAGGATCGTCCAGTAAATGATTGTCTTCAGTCCACTTCGATGGCCGGTATTCGCGTTTCCAACGATGATTTTGATCGAAGTACTTTTCAATAATATCTGAAGATGTTTCTATGCTATTCTTATATTGTAAGCGAAAGTAGTCTGCTATCTTATGTTTTAGAATTGAAAAAAGCCATGTCTTCGCACTGCTTTTATTTTGAAAATTGCCAATAGACTGGTAAGCAGATAAAAAGGTTTCCTGAATAATATCTTCGGCAATTTCTTTTTGACCTACTTTGATCATTGTATAAACAAACAGCTCGTTCGTGTAAGTTCTCACCAATGAGATGATTTGATCCTTAATATCGTCGGTATGCATAGAGAAAACAAAGGTGTGGAATTTATCTTTCTTTTAAAAAATAATAAATTACAAACAATATGATATAACTCTTGAACTATTAATTCGTTCAAAAAAATTTCATAAAGAGCTAATAATAGCGCTTTGTTTTTTCATTAGTTTGCAATAAGCACTATTGGCGGTTAAATCTTCCCCGTTCTAAGAAAGCATGCGTTCGGATAGTTATGTCGGGGAAACAAGCACATGTTTTTTCTTTGTAATTGCCTTTAGCCAAATAAAAGCAATTAATGCAGATAATACCGACGCAGTGAGCACGGCTATTTTTGATTGGTTGATTATCTCTGTATCAGTAAAAGCCAACAGGCTAACAAAGATGGATATCGTAAAGCCAATGCCTGCTAATATGCCAACGCCAAACAGGTGTTTCAAGCGAAGAT
>DAHXOZ010000131.1 GCA_027364635.1 bacterium
CAGGAAGACGCAGCATATGATGAAAGGATCTGGCGTGAAATAGATACACGCGAAAAAATAAATCTTCCTTTCAGGTATTCAGCTAATGAAGATAATGGCAATCAAAGATTCATTTCAATTCTTTTAAAAGCGATACAGGATGGACCGGATAATGGAGGTGTTACAGCCTTTAGTCCTATTGACGATCGGTTTACAACCCCGATGACAAAAGCAGAGGTAGCCAAAGCAATTTCCGGTGGAACTGTTTCGGTTCCTATTTATGATTCATTGGGAAATGTAATTGGAAATAAAGAAACCATGCAGGAAGTAAACCTTGATTCTTTCTATAAGTTCAGAATAAAAGAAGAAGTAATATTTGATAAACAAAGCTCACGTTTGTTCTGGAGAATACTGGGAATAGCCCCTGTAAAACGTGTGATTACCGCTTCCGGAGTAGATCTTGGTGATACTGAACTTTTCTGGGTGTATTATCCGGATATGCGACCCATTTTTGCCAAGTATTATGTATACAACGGCAAAAACTATGGAGCAAGAATGACATGGGAAGACCTTTTTGAATCGCGTATGTTTCATGGAAGAATCATTAAAAGTACCCTCGATAATCCATTTGATACTTATTTAAAGGATCAGACCGGATTAAAAGGAAGACCTATACTTCAGTTGCTGGAAGGCGAAAAAATTAAAAACGAAATATTTGATTACGAACAGAATTTGTGGAGCTATTAATCATCAATTTTCATAAACAAAAAAAGGGAGCCGGAAGGTTCCCTTTTTTTATTTTATAACAAAATAAAAATCTTCAATATTTATTTGTTTACTGGTCAGGTTAATTTTTACTTTTCACCAATTGATGTACCTTGATTTTTCTTTTTTGGTGATAACACATTTCTTCCATTTTTACCTACATTTTCATAGTCAAAAGGACAATGCCTGCATCCGTTGCCACAACAAAATCCTCTTTCCAAAAGATACTTTTGGGTGAGCACCATTAAGCCTGATTCATCAAAATAAAAATGAATTCCTTCTATAAGTTCTTCATTCGCCATTTTCTTCTTTTAAAATAGATGTAAGCTCATCATCGTTACCAGATAAATTTTCCGGCAACGAAAAACAGATATAAAAAATACAATTACTTTTAGCGATGTCAAGCTTTTCATAATGGGTTTGAATAGCTAATTCCTCTGTGCGCATTTCCATTTTATAAACATCCCCGATATCGGAAATGAGCTGAAGGTCGTACAGTTTTACCACCAGTTTTGTAAATTCATACAGATCGGGCGAATCGGTTTTCAAATGAATTTTTCCGCCCGGTTTTAGGATCTGCTGATACAGCCGCAAAAACTTAGGATGCGTTAATCTTTTTTTTGCTTTTGAAACGCGAAGTTGGGGATCTGGAAAAGTGATCCATATCTCTTCTACTTCATTTGCTGTAAAATAATTAGTGATTTTATCGATCTGGGTTCTTAAAAAAGCCACATTTTTCAACTGATTTTGCTGTGCATATTTCGCGCCCACCCAAAGGCGGTTTCCTTTAATATCCACGCCTATAAAATTTTTTTGCGGATATAATTGTGCAAGCCCGGTTGTATATTCTCCTTTGCCACAGGCGAGTTCAAGAACCAATTCATTTTCATTATTAAAAAAATCTTTCCATTTACCTTTTATGTTTTCAGGATATTCCAACACGTTTGGAAATGTTTTGATCTCATTAAATCTTTTTAACTTTTTTTGCGCCATAAGTTGCAAATGTAATTGCGGTAGATTAGTAAACGAACAAATAGCTTCAATAATTATTTTAGCGTTGTTCCATAAATGTTTCCGAAATTCGGGAGATTTTTTGTACCAATTTAATTCTCATGAAAACATTAATTTACTGTTACGATGCTTACTGTGGATGGTGTTATGGATTTAGCGAAGTGATGAAAAAGATCCATTCCAAATACAAAAATGTATTTGATTTTGAAGTGCTTTCCGGCGGAATGATTTTACCGGAAGAACCGGTTTCTATAGGCGCAACTGCTAAATATATTGAAGGCGCTTACAAGCGTGTAGAAGAAATAACGGGAATTAAATTTGGGGAAGATTATTTGTGGCATATCAAACATCCGGATGTAAGTGACTGGTTTCCCAATTCAGAAAAACCGGCGATTGCCTTATGTGTTTTTAAAGATTATTATCCCGATAAGCAGGTGAGTTTTGCAGCCGATCTTCAGTATGCACTTCACTTTGAAGGGCGCGATCTTACTGATGATGAAGCGTACCGTTTGTTATTGGATAAATATAATATTCCTGCTGAAGAATTTTATGAAAAGCTGGATGACGAAGAATACAAAGAGCAGGCGCATTATGAATTCGCTTTATGCAAACAATTAAATGTTACCGGCTTTCCGGCCGTTTTTATTCAATTAACGGATAGTAAGTTTTATTTAATAGCAGAAGGATTTACTGATTTTGAAACGCTGAACCTCCGTATAGAAAATGTTCTGAAAGAAAATAATATTTCGATATAACTGTAATAAATACACGCGATTATTTTTTTTTGAATATCGGAACATCTTATTTTTTTTGGGGAGGCCCGCGTTTTATTCTTTGAATCAGTTTAACAAGTCCGAAAATGATTCCTCCGATTCCTAATATAAGTACTATATATCCCAAGGCTTCAGCACCCGAACAGATAATATTACATGCAAGAGCGCTGATCAAAAATATTGCTACGATTGCGGCAACAACCAGTAAAAATATGTAAAAGGCCTTTTGTCCCTTCGTTGACTGTTTATACTTTTTTCTTACTGCTTTAATGAAAGTCCGTAAGGAATGTTTTTGTGAGACTCGATTTTTCTTTTGAATCGAAAAAGTATTTTCTGCTTCATTAAAAGAATTAGCCGGTTTTATCACAGAAACAGCAAAAACACGATTAAGAGGATTGAGAGATTTGCCTTGATTATATGAATTGGCTGAATAGATTATTAAAAGAAAGGTGGCAGCCAAAAATAAAACATCCGTTGCCTTTCGTCTTAGGTAAAAATTATTCGGTTTATTATTTTTTGGTCTTTGCGGATAAATAAGTAAACCTATAATTACAACCAGGCTGGTAATGTAAAAGAAAGCAAGCGAAAATTCCACGTTCATTGAATAAAGCAAATCCCCAGAAATAAAGCCGGCGATATTTAAAAACAAATAGCCAGCCACGATGAGGATGCGGGCGGCAACCTTATGCTGAAGAGCCCAAAAAGAAACTCTTTTCATATATTTATTTGATTACATAAATATATGAAAATTTAAATAGCAAAAAATATTAATAAAAGATATGAGTTAGCTTACTTCTAAAGCCAAGGTATTATGCAACATTTGTTGAAAAAAACGTAAAAGCTCCTTCATTGTTTTGATTTCTCTCACGATCAATATTCCATTTCTTCCTACCTGTTTCAGTTTGGCTTTGTTGGTTTTTGTTTGGATAAAATCGAGAATTTTTTCAAAAGTCTTGCTGGTGAAGAACGGTGAATCGGGGTTCGCTACAAAGAAACATTTGACAGTTTCATTTTTCAGGATCAGTTTTTCAAATCCCAGTTCTACAGCAATTTTACGGCACCGAACTGTTGTAAAAAGGTCTTCAACTTCCGGTGGAACGGGACCAAAACGATCGATCATTTCCTTATGCAGTGCTTCCAGTTCTTTTTCATTTTCGCAATTGTCCAGCCTTGAATAAAGACTCAATCTTTCCGTAATACTTTCAACGTAACTATCAGGTATTAAAATTTCAAGATCTGTATCAATGGTACAATCTGATACAAAATCATCCTGCTTTTGAATCTCTTCTCTGAATAATTCTTTGAACTCATTTCGCTTCAATTCGCGGATGGCTTCATCGAGAATTTTCTGATACATTTCAAAACCTATTTCGGCAATAAAACCACTTTGTTCGCCACCCAGCATATTTCCTGCACCACGAATATCCAGGTCACGCATGGCAATCTGGAAGCCGCTTCCGAGGTCGCTGTATTGTTCTAAAGTGGTAAGTCGTTTACGGCTGTCCGTCGTTAAAGTACTCATCGGCGGAGCGAGCAAATAACAAAAGGCTTTTTTATTACTTCTTCCCACTCTTCCGCGAAGCTGGTGAAGATCACTTAAACCAAAATGGTGAGCGTTGTTGACGATAATCGTATTTACGTTCGGAATATCAACGCCACTTTCAACGATGTTTGTACAAATGAGAACGTCATATTTTCGATCCATAAAATCAAGAATCGTTTCTTCCAATTGTCCACCTTCCAATTGTCCATGCGCATGCGCAATGCTAAGATCAGGACATAATCCCTGTATCAAAGTTTTCATTTCCTGCAAACCATGAACGCGATTATGAATAAAGAAAACCTGTCCGCCTCTTTCAACTTCGTAATAGATGGCATCCCTGATAAAATCCTGGTCAAATACATGAACTTCCGTTTGGATCGGTTGACGATTTGGTGGAGGGGTATTGATGATACTAAGATCGCGTGCGCCCATCAAACTAAATTGTAAAGTTCTTGGGATAGGCGTTGCAGTTAGTGTAAGAGAATCGACTGTAGTTCTGATCTGCTTTAATTTTTCTTTTGCAGCCACACCAAATTTTTGTTCTTCATCGATCACCATCAAACCGAGATCTTTAAACTTTACATCTTTACCCAATAAGGCATGTGTTCCTATGATGATATCTATTTTTCCTTCCTTCAGTTTTTCCAGTGTTTCCTTTTTTTCTTTTGAAGATTTGAAACGGTTTATATAGTCAACAGTTACAGGGAAATCACTCAAACGTTCACTGAATGTTTTATAATGCTGGTATGCCAGGATGGTTGTAGGAACCAATACAGCCGCTTGTTTGCCGTCGAGATTGGTTTTGAAGGCAGCTCTTATGGCAACTTCAGTTTTACCAAATCCCACATCACCACAAACCAAACGGTCCATCGGCGATTCCTTTTCCATATCAGCTTTTACATCCGTAACGGCTTTGCTTTGATCAGGCGTATCTTCATAAAGAAACGAAGCTTCCAGTTCTGTTTGCAGATAATTATCCGGTGCATGTGCAAAGCCTTTGTGGCTCTTCCTTTCCGCATATAATTTTATCAAATCAGTGGCGATATCTTTTACCTGCCTCTTTGTTTTATCTTTTAATTTATTCCAAACATCGCTTCCCAATTTATTCATCTTCGGAACCGTTCCTTCTTTGCCACTGTACTTACTGATCTTATGCAGAGAAGAAATATTTACATACAAAAGATCTTTGTCTTTGTAAATAATCCTGACAGCCTCCTGCATCACACCATTGGCTTCAATCTTTTGCAGGCCACTAAAAACGCCTACTCCATGATCTATATGTGTTACATAATCTCCGGGCTGCAACTCGCGAAGCATCTTTAGCGTAAGCGCTTTATTCTTGCTGAAAGCCTGTTTTACTTTGTATTTATGGTAGCGTTGAAAAATTTCATGATCGGTATAACAAACCAGTTTCAGATCGTTATCAATAAATCCTTCGTGGATGGAAACCGGAACCGGAACAAAATTTATTTCTGTGTTCTGATCCCTGAAAATTGAATGCAATCTTTCTAATTGCTTCGGGTTTTCAGCAAAAATGAAAATATTGTATTTTTTTGTTTCAAATGTTTTCAGGTTTTCAATCAACAAATTGAATTGCCTGTTGAACGCCGGTTGTTGTTGAATTGAAAAATTGATTTCATGATTCTTTGAAAAGAAACTGTTTTTTCCAAACTCGATAGTATGTCTCTCTTCAATTTGTTTTTCTAAAATAGCTGCATGTACAAAATCCTTTTCTGAAATTTCTTTTATTTCATTCAATTCATTTTCTTCATTCGCGGCGGCTTTTGGAGGATTGTCAATTGCCGCTTTCAAATCTTCTTCCTGCTGCTCAATTACTTGTTTTATAAATTCCCAATCTTCGCTCCAAACCACGGTATTTTCAGGTAAAAAATTCAATAAGGAAACTTTTTCCCCACTCGAAAATTGTGTTTCTACATTCGGAATAATATTTACCTGCTGAAGCTTTCGTTCGCTCAATTGTGTTTCCGGATCAAACAAACGGATGCTGTCAATTTCGTTACCAAATAATTCTATCCGATACGGCTTTTCATTTCCATAAGAGTAAATATCAAGAATGCCTCCACGAACAGCAAATTGGCCCGGTTCATAAACAAAATCAGTGCGACTGAAACCATGATCTACAAAACGGGAAAGCAATTCATCTACTTTTAAATTTTCCCCTGTCTTAAAAGAAATAATGTTTTCTGAAAGTGATTTTGATAAAACCACTTTTTCAAATAGCGCTTCAGGGTAGGTAACCAATACTTTTTTGTTTCCTCCGGCGCTTAATTTTGTCAAGGCTTCCGTTCTCAGCATTACATGGCTGCTGTTTAACTGGTGGAAGTTCTTTTTATTTTTAAAAGAAGAGGGGAAATAAAAAACATCAAGCGCACTGGTTAAATTCTCAATCGTATTGTGAAAATACGCGGCTTCTTCGGCGTCTCTTAAAATTACCAGGTGATTTACTTTGGAAGAAACAGGGTGGTTAAAAACCGCAGAAAAAATAAATTGTGAAGCGCTGCCAACGAGGCCTGAAAGGTGAATATGTTGTGGTTCGGGCAAAACGATCTTATCCGCAATTTTAAAAATACGGGCATCATTAAAATAACTACTCATCAACACATCAAGATTCATTCCTCGGCTTTTTCTGAACGTTGCAAAAATAACCTATGATTTTTAAATTGACCTTGGTGATCTTTATTTATAACAACTTTTTAGAGCGGTAGTAAACGGACAAATTTTAGATAATTTCATTCTATTATTCTTCTAATCCAATGATTCATTTTTAGGACAGATGATATACTTTAAAGTGTTATTTTAAAACTATTTTTACGCTTATAAATCGGTTTATCTGAACAAGAAAATGCTTAAATAGATAATCGGTATTATTATTGTAGTTCAAAAAATGTTTTAATGTATTCTCTTAAAACTAACTATGAACAAAATATTTAGCTTTTTACTGTTTTTTGTTACGCTTGTTTTTTTCAGTTGTTCGACTGATCAAACTACTGTTCAAATAATACGTACGCCGCTTTTGCAGTTTGATTTTAGTTCTTCCAATTCATGGAAAGCTGATAATTATTCTATCTCAAATACTTCTAAAGTGGTGGTATATCCGCAGGACACCACTCTTCCTGCACAATTATATGATCGTTATACTTTGCAGGGCTCAGGTAGGGATCAATCGGGTCATACTTATCAATTGGTGATCACTTTTGACGTTTCGGACAGCAGTCAACTGGTAGGCATTTACAAAACAGCGTATAACTCCCAAAGAGGATTAGCACAGGTTCAGTTGTTTGATCTCACTAATAAAAATGATTTGTCCGTTTACAATCTTTGTGCAGAAGATTTATCCAATGATGTTTTGCAGATTCAGAAAGAAAAAGCTGATGAGAAAATTATTACAGGCGCTTTTCAAATGTCAGTTTGTAATTCAAGGGATACGACGCAAAAGTTGACCATAATGAACGGAACTATTAAAGATCTTAAATATTAAATTCTAAAAAATGAAAGTTTTTTTACCCTCAAAATATAAATTCCTGTTTTTTGTTTTTTTGCTGTTGATGTCTGTTTCTATAAATAGGGTTTATGGTCAAACTGATTCATCAAGCGTGCAGATTCCTCACCCGATTCAACTGAATGCCGGCTTTGACGTAATTGTAAAACTAAACGGTGACCTTGTATATGGATTGGTAAAAGAAGTAGGCCCTTATTATATTTCGTACCAAAGAACAGATATTCCTGATGGCCCTATTTATACGATACCACGCAATGAAGTATATGTGATCAGTTATCGCAACCAGGTTAAGGATTATATTAATGGAAGAACTATCGGCCCGGCGATACAGGATTCAATCCCAAATGATAAAACTGAAAACATTAGTAAGAAAAAAGAAAGTATAAATTTTGAAAACGGCGACCTGCATCTGGGACTAGGATTTCTAAGAAGTTTTTCGAAGGTGAAAAATGTGAATAATTATTCTTCCTCAGTTACTTTTCCGGTTGTTTCAATAGCGTATGAAGTTCCTTATAAAAAGAATCTTCAATTAGGATTATTGATTGGTTTTGGTACCCACAAATTTTCTGATCAGAATTACAGCACTTACGACAGTACCAACAATAATATCAAATTAACAGAAAATATTTTTGGTTTATACGTTTATGGCAGGTATTATTTTTTGAATGGTTCATCGAGATTGCAACCATATATTTTAGCCGGGCCGGGAATCACCAGTTCAAATATTCATTCTGAAAATAAAATAAGTTTTACTAATGATAATTCACAAATTATTTTAGTAAAATCAGGTGCTCGTTCAACGGGATTGGGCATCATTGCACGCGCAGGAGCGCAGTATTTTGTAACAAATCAGTTCCAGGTTTCTTTGGATGCCGGTGTGGGTTTATCAGTAATCAAACTGGGCGTATCATTCGCCTTAAAGTAAGAACCAACAAATTTATTTATTATGAAATGGAGCATAAAAATTTTCGAGCAACTTATACCAACCGCGATGAAAATTTTCATGCGCAATCCGATAGCTATCGGATCCATGTGGTAAATAAAAAACAAAAAAATATGCACATGAAAAAGAACATCCTCTTTATAATAGTTTTTTACTTTTCCATTCATTTGGCAAAAGCACAAAACGATTTCAGAAACAACAACCAGGATAAAAGCGATTCAAAAAATAGTGGCATCGTTATCTCCTTGGGTGCGGCTGCCAACTATTATTATGGACCCGGTAACAGGAATTTTGATAAATATGAAAATGACCGGCTTAACTGGCAAATAAATGGCATGTTGGGTTTAACCATTGCAAGAAGCCAAAGTGGCCACAGAACAATGCTTGCGGGTTTTGGCAGTTTTGGTATGAACAATGCAAAAACGGTGAGCCACATTTTTGAAGACCAAGGTTATGTAACAACAGCAACCGATCAGAATTCGAACAATAATGTTTACCAGTTGGAAGGTGGACTATTGATAGGCGAAGTTTTTCGTATCAGCACCGGCGTGGGACAACAAATTTTTAATAAGCAAACTATCACATCTAATAGCGGGCTTGTGACGCAGGCAACTTCATTAAAATATAATTCAACAACCGTGGGTTTTAATTTTAATGTTTCTGCAGTTGCCATCATCATTAACTGCAATTTTGAGTATGGCCAGGATTATACCAAAACAGTTATCATACCTTCTGCAGGTTTAATGTTGCGGTTCTAAAAAATTGATTACGATTGCGTAAAAATAATTTTCCATTCAAAATATCAGTTGTATTTTCCGCAAAAAAATTTTAACATGGCAGCAGCACCCTGGCGTACCGGAACTGTTATTCGAATTGAAGATGCAACTTATAATACCAAACGATTTTTTATCCAGGTAAAAGATGTAGAGTCTTTGGATTTTAAAGCAGGTCAGTTTGTAACACTTGATCTTCCGATTCATGAAAAAGTAAATAAAAGATGGCGTAGTTATTCAATCGCAAGCTGGCCCGATGGCTCTAATATCTTTGAATTATTAATTGTGCTGCTGGAAGGCGGCTTAGGAAGCACTTATTTATTTAATGAAGTGAAAGTTGGC
>DAHXOZ010000132.1 GCA_027364635.1 bacterium
AACCTACTCCCGGTTCATATGAAGTGGAAAAAAAGGAGAATCCCCAACCGTTTTCTGATTATAATGATGATGCGGCGAGGGCTTCAACTTTTGGATTCTAGAAAAATAATCATCAGAAAACGCAATTTCAATGAAAATAACCGGCTTAATATTTTTGATGATACTGTCATCAACTTCCATATTCGCACAAAAATCTTTAGATGGCGTATGGCAAACGGGAGTAGACAATACGAAGATTGAAACCTATCAAAAAGATGGAGCCATGTTTGGAAAAATCATTTCTTCAGACAATCCTAAGGCAAAAACAGGAACAGATATTCTCAGAAATTTTAAGAAAAACGGGGATTCGTGGGAAGGACAATTATACGCCGTTAAAAGAGATAAGTTGGTAAATGCCATTATTATACCAACTCAAAACAAGTTGTTGATTAAATTATCGGTTGGCTTTTTTTCCAAAAATTTAGAATGGTTGAAGGTGCCGTAATTAAAAAAAATAGAACAGAGGCTAATAATAATTTTAGTTCCCCCGAACTTTTTTGGTATAGAGCATTCCGCGTGATATTAAGAGGCAGTAAACCAACTTTTATTTGATATTTTTATTTTGAATTAAAGTTGGATGATCAATAGCAATTCCCATACAGATGTTAATGCCTTCCCCTGGTTTCATTCAGTTTTTCAACCTCACATATCTTTCAATGTTTAGCCTGCTCGTACCGGTGTTGGGTACTTTTTCAATTCCACTTTGGGTAAGTGTGTCGTTTTTGATAGTTACGGTAAATGTAAAATCATGGCCTTCCCATTCGCGTTCCAGGCAATATTGAAGATGTTCAGTATAACTGCTGTCTTTTAAAGTATAACTTCCGCCTCCGGCATCAAATGTTTTTGAAGAATCGGTAGCGCCTTTGGTATCGTGGGTGAGAAAAGCAAAATGATCGTTGTTTATAATCTTAATGAATGAAACGTCTTTCGTGTAATCGGTAACGGTAGTATCCCCTTTTTCAATTAATGTTCCTGAAAGCAATTTCCATGTTCCTGCGATTGGTAGAGTGGGCGCAGATGAAGCTGTAATAGCTGTGTTGTCTTTTGTAGCACAACCGGCCATGATAAAAGCGATAAGCAAAGCGCCAATAGTTAATTTCATGTAATGAATATTTAAACAGTTAAAGAAAATTTAGTGATTTATTCTCTAATTTGGTGCTTTCATTACACTAATATAATTGTTTTGCGTCACTCTTAAGTTCAAGACACAATAACGCACCTGCTTTTTTTCTTTCACCCATTAAGGGTTGAATAAAAAAATTCTCTCAATATTTCTCAAACCAGTCAAATTTTTCTTTAATGATGTTTTGTTTTTCTTTTTTTACGTAATTCAAAAAAGCTGAT
This sequence comes from bacterium, assembly GCA_027364635.1. Classification (GTDB taxonomy): domain Bacteria; phylum Bacteroidota; class Bacteroidia; order Chitinophagales; family Chitinophagaceae; genus Ginsengibacter. The sequence goes on from DAHXOZ010000132.1 coordinate 1,384, forward strand.
GCTACAGGGGAATGATTTTTTCCTTTTAGCCAAATCAGATTCCAAACTGATTTAATGGGAAAACCTTTAACCGGGATTATTTGTAATTCTCTATTCTGTAATTCGTTTTTAATTCCAATCAATGGCATAATGGAGCACCCCAACCCTGCAATTACAGCCTGTTTTACAGCTTCATTAGAAGTAAGCTCCATTTTTTTCCGTACCGGCAAATGGTTCTTCTGTATAAATTTTTCCATTGTTTGTCGTGTTCCGGAACCCTTTTCGCGATAAATCAAATCTATTTTTTCAAAAACACTTTTATCATATAGTTTGGATTTAAATTTTTGTTTGTTGTCGCTCACCACAAACAATTTGTTTTGCATGAGTTCGGTTTTCTCAATTTGTAAAGTTGTTGGCAAAACAGATACCAATGAAAAATCTACCTCATTCCTTTCTAAGCTCTCCATTACCATTAATTTGTTGGTTACATCAAGTATCAACTCAACCCCTTCATGTTGTTTTAAAAAACCGGTTAAAAAGTAAGGCATTACATATTTACCGGTGGATACAATAGAAATTCTTAAACGACCTGACAATTTACCCTTATGAGATAAGGTTTTGTAGTTGATAGCATGAACCTGGTTCAGGATATTCTCTGCTGCAAGAGCAATTTCTTTCCCAAAATCTGTAATAAATATTTTCCTGCCCACTAGCTCTGTCAATGGAATGTCAAACTGGTCTTGTAAATTTTTTAGCTGAATAGATACAGCCGGTTGTGTTAAATGTAATTCTTCCGAAGCCTTGGTTATACTTTGGGTTTGGGTGATTTTTAAAAAAATACGCAGTTGGTTAATTGTGTAATTCATAAATAATATTTATGCTAATCATTACAAATATAAATGAAATATTATGATCAACATAATAGACTTTTGCGGCATTAAAATATAAACATATGACAAAAATCACAGTAGCAAAAGGGGATGGAATAGGTCCCGAAATTATGGAGGCCACCCTTAAAATTATTTTGGCAGCAGGAGCTAAAATAGAAATTGAAGAAATTGAAGTTGGTGAAAAAGTTTACTTAGCCGGTAATACGGCGGGCATTTCCAAAGAATCCTGGGATATTATCCGAAAGAATAAAATATTTCTAAAAGCTCCTATTACAACCCCACAGGGCGGTGGATATAAGAGTTTAAATGTTACCACGCGGAAATTTCTTGGTTTATATTCCAATGTAAGGCCCTGTAAAAGCCTTCATCCTTTTGTGAGTACCAAACATCCTGTTATGGATATTGTTATCATAAGGGAAAACGAGGAAGATCTGTATGGAGGAATTGAACACCAGCAAACTGACGAAGTGGTTCAGTGTCTTAAATTGATCAGCCGTCCCGGTTGCGAAAAAATTGTTCGGTATGCATTTGAATATGCAAAGCAGTACAGCAGAAAAAAAGTTACCTGCTTTACAAAAGATAACATCATGAAGCAGACAGATGGATTGTTTCACCGGGTGTTCGATGAGATTGCAAAAGAATATCCGCAGATAGAAAACGAACATTGGATCATTGATATAGGAGCTGCGAAAATGGCGGATACGCCTGAAGCATTTGATGTAATCGTAATGCCAAACTTGTACGGAGATATTTTATCAGATGTAGCGGCACAAATTACCGGATCAGTTGGACTTGCCGGATCAGCTAATATCGGCGAAGAATGTGCTATGTTCGAAGCGATACATGGTTCAGCCCCAAGAAGAGCCGGTCAAAATTCTGCAAATCCATCCGGTTTATTGCAGGGAGCTGTAATGATGCTCAATCATATCGGGCAAACCGATGTGGCAGAAAAAGTACAGAATGCCTGGTTGAAAACCATTGAAGATGGTGTACATACCTATGATATTTTTAAAGAAGGGGTCAGCAAGCAAAAAGTAGGAACAATGGAATTTGCCCAGGTCGTAATTAACAATTTGGGGAATAGGCCCGAAACATTGAATGAAGTTTCGTATGCAAAAGGTGCAGCATTAAATCTTCCAAAATATAAACGTAAAGCTGCGGCAAAAAAGGAATTGAAGGGTGTCGATCTGTTTGTTGACTGGAGAGGAACAAGTCCGGATGAACTGGCATCATTATTAAAAAAAATAGAGCCGGATCAACTTAAACTCACTATGATCACTAACCGGGGAATTAAAGTATATCCTGATGGCTTTCCGGAAACTTTTTGCACTGATCACTGGAGATGCCGGTTTGAATCAAACGATGGAATTCATGTTTCTAAAACAGATATCATTCAATTACTGTCCAATGCTGCAACAGAAAATATTGATACCATTAAAACAGAAAATCTCTATGCCTTTGATGGCAAGCTTGCTTTTTCATTAGGACAAGGACAATAAAAAAATCAAAAATGAATATACAACTTATACAAGGGAATTTTAATGCAAAGGACGCATTGGAAATCATTTCACAAATGGTGCAGGTAAAAATAAAATACCATGAAAGCAAAATCAGCAATAACAATAATGAAGAGGATATAAAATTCCGTGAAGCAAAAATTAAAAGGTTGCAAAAAGATTTATTTGATATCAGGAATTTTATTGAGGATAGCGGAGGCAAAATCAATATTAAAAGTGAAATACACTTATCTCAATAATTATGGATCAAATACACAATCTCAAATTAATAGATGGGCAGTTTGCTCCATTAGATGCCCTGAAAATGATCTCGGATCTTATCAGTAGCAAGATCAATTATCATACTATGGAGGCGTTCAGCAATAAAGAAAGATTTAATGTAGATATTTCTTTCTCCGAACAAAGAATCGCGGAGCTCAAAAAAGCGAGGAAAGATTTGGAGAATATCATCAATACTGCTTCAGAAAAAGGATGCGATTTAAAAGTAGAAAGCTTCATCGGGATAACATTTATTGAGATACGTTAATCTGTTGGCACATCGCTTTGGAAAGCCCTTTGTTTATACTATTCAGGCATCTTGAATAAAACAGGAATTGCCATTATTTATTGCTTTAATGTAAAAAACAAATATTATTTGCAACAATCTTTTTCTCTTACAAAAATGGATTTGAATATTTTCCAGAAGAAGGTGCCTATGTTTTGAAGAAATGTCATAATTGAAGGTTTGAATCATTTTAAAGTTACCAATTCAATCTTCTTTAAAACAATTTTCTTCCTTAAAACTCTATTAAATATTGCTGATCTCAAAAATCGGGTCCACTTCAGTGCCCGCGGTCATTTCAAAAACGGGATTGATTATTCCATCACGTACGTCATAAACCCAACCATGCAAATGCGGTAACTGCCTTTGTTTCCATGCTTTTTGAATGATGGAAGTCTTTGCAAGGTTCATCACCTGTTCCTGCACATTTAGCTTTGTAAGCAGGCTGCGTTTTTCTTCTTCTGTTGAGCAGGCGTCAATTTCATCGCGATGAATGCGGTAAACATTTTTAATGTTCCAAACCCATTGGTCCATCAGGCCATAACTCTTGTTTGACATTGCTGCCGCAATTCCTCCGCAGTTCTGATGGCCGCAAACAATTACATGTCTTACTTTTAAAATCTCTACTGCAAACTGAAGAACACTCAACAAATTAAGATCAGTCGGAACTACCATGTTGGAAATATTTCTGTGAACAAATATTTCACCGGGATGCGTTCCTGTGATTCTATCTGCAGGCACCCGACTATCGCTACATCCGATCCACAAAATTTCAGGTGACTGTAAACCGGCCAGCCTTGTAAAATATTCCGGGTCTTCTTTTACCTGTGCCGAAGCCCATTCTTTATTGTTGTTTAAAAGTTTTTTGTATGCTTCCATGTTTTTTAATTACGAATTAAAAATTACGAATTACGAATTAAATCGTAGTCTCCATATTTGCCTCTTGACTCTTGCTTATTGCCTATTGCCTTTTGCTTCATTGCCTGTTTTACATATTCAAACCGCCGCACGTGCTAATCACCTGTCCCGTGATATAAGAACTCATTTCGCTTGCTAAAAACAGCGTGACGTTGGCAATTTCTTCAGCACTGCCAAATCTTCCCAAAGGTATTTTTTCTAAAAAAGATTTTGCTGCTTCACCTTCTTTCAAATAATGGGTCATATCTGTTTCAACAAAGCCCGGTGCAATCGCATTGCAACGAATGTTGCGACTTCCGAGTTCTGCCGCTACTGATTTGGTGAAGCCGATAATTCCGGCTTTGCTGGCTGCATAGCTGCTTTGGCCTGCGTTTCCACGCATACCGATGATCGAGCTCATGTTGATAATGCTTCCTTTCCTCGCTTTCATCATTGGTCGAATCACCTGCTTTGTCATATTGAAAACACTCTTCAAATTAGTAGTCATCACTTCATCCCATTGTTCCGGCGACATGCGTAATAATAAATTGTCTTTTGAAATGCCGGCATTGTTTACCAAAATATCGACGGTTCCAAATTCATTTATTACTTCGTTTACCACCTTTTCACAATCGGCAAAATCAGCAGCGTTGCTCTTGTAAGCTTTTGCTTTTCCGCCCATTGCTTTTACTTTTTCTTCAAGGGCTTTGGCTTTGTCATCGCTGCTTACGTAGGTAAAAGCCACGTTAGCGCCACTTTCTGCCAGTTTTAAAACAATCGCTTCGCCAATTCCACGGCTGCCGCCTGTAACGATTACCACTTTATTTTCAAGCATTTTCATATTCAATTTTTGGGGCTAAAATTAATGTTTAGAATTTAATTGAGCCAAACCGGCGTTTTTTATTTTCACGAAAGTAGGCTTTCGTTATTTTTTGCACTATCATTTGATAATAATCTTTTTACTTTTTCACGCCAAAAACTGTTAATGTCCGGCCTTATAAAGTATCAATGTTTTATCTTTACCGCATAAAAAGTTAAGCTATGTCTCCCTTCAATTTATCACTTCCGGTAGCTATTGGTTGTGATCATGCAGGCTTCGATTATAAAGAAGCCATTATCTCTTTTCTCGACGGGAAAAATGTAACCTGGAAAGATTTTGGAACTTTCTCAACTGATTCTGTAGATTATCCGGACTTTGCCCATCCTGTTGCAGAAGCGGTGGAGAATAAAGAAGCGGCATTCGGTATATTGATTTGTGGAAGCGGAAACGGAGTTGCTATAACTGCCAACAAGCACCAGAATATAAGAGCCGCAATTTGCTGGGGAGAGGAATTGGCTGCACTTTCACGCAAACATAATGACGCCAATATTATTTGTATCCCCGCACGTTTTATAAGAGAAAGTGAAGTAGAAAAAATGCTCGAGATCTTTATTCATACTGATTTCGAAGGTGGCCGCCATGAAAACAGGGTTAATAAAATTGCCTGCTATTAATAGGTGAGTGATGCAGAAAGTTTTACATTTTATTTGATACGCTATTCTTCCTGGGTTTTATTTATTTTTTTATCAGCAGATATTATAGGATTATAAGGCCCGAATTTATGTTGGCTTTCTGAAAATCTGTCGATATAAGGGCCAAAGGGATAATCTACCGGTTTGCCCGAAATATCCGGCCAGTCTTTTTGTAAATCTTTAAAACCGGGCCTTGGCCTTGAATTGATATAAGCAGCTACATCCCACGCCTGCTCATTACTTAAATAGGGCTTTTTATAGCTGGTTCCATAAGGCATATTATTTTTTATAAAACCTGCAAATTTTGAAAGTTGGTAAATGCCGGCACCCACATTATAACTATGTTTTCCCCATAAAGGTGGATATAAATATTCTTTGCTTCCTTCAAGAAATTTTCCCTCGCCATTTTCGCCATGGCAGGTAGTGCATTGGGACAGAAAAATATTTTTACCTTTAATGGTGTCGGCAGCACGATTTAAAAATGGAAGTTTTTCTGTTGAAGTGCCGAAAATGGATTTTGTTTCTTTTTTTACGTCTTTACCAAGCCATGTAATATAGGCAACCATTGCTTTCATTTCCCTGCCCGAGTCGCCCGGCGCTTGTCCGTTTAAACTTCGCTTAAAACAACCGTTGATACGCATTACAAGGTTTATGGTTTGGTTACTTCTTTTGGTAAATTTTGGATAAGTAGCCGCCGTTATTGAAAAATTGTTGGCCAATATTCTTGTGCCGCCATCAATATGGCAATTGTCACAATTCATGCCGTTGGTAATTTGCGCTACACTTCCTTTTGGCCCAAAATACCGCGCCGTATGTACTATTAATTCCCTGCCATACCTGACCAGGTTCCCTGATGAATCATGCGGGAGGCTGTTGGTATCGGGAGCATTCCATAATGTTGACGCAGTAAAAGAAGTTTTGGCGGTATTTTTTATTTTATTCTTTTTAGGCAAAAATAAAAAAGCCAAAAAAATGAAAACAATAAACACCGCCGTTATTGTCCAAAAGTTTTTTCTGCTCATTTCTGGTTTCAAAATTAAATCCTATCCGCCAATACAATAATTGCAATTATGTTCCTGGGCTCTTCCTACGCCCCATACGCCTGATGGCAACAATTGTATTCCCGGAAGAATGCCATCCATCATATCCTTATGAACTGTGTCGGCATCCATGTTCATCTTTTTAGCAATGGCATGACTATTGACTAAAATGGCAACGGAGCAAACGCCAAACATTACACCGTCAGCCATCAGTTCATTGATGCCAATCTTCACATTTCCAATTCCGGGAACAGCAAAATCTCCTTCAGCCGGTTTCCAAAAAATATTACGTGCTGCGGGTGCCCCGGTTTTAGGATCGTTAATCTTGGTTGCATCACCAAGTTTGTATTTTTCCCAAACACTATCGTTGAAAGCATAAGGAATGGCTTCGTGCCTTAAGATAACAACAGCAGTGCATTCATTAAGATCTGCACCGGTCTGCTGGTTGGTCATCAAAAAAACTCTGGGCCATGCCAGGGGCATTATTCCCTGAGGTTCTGTCACATCAAAAACAATGCGGTGCTTGCCTTTGATCTTATTTAACCATTCTTCAGGATCTTCTCCGGGCAAGTTAAAATTTGAAGAATGAGCTGCAAGTTTTGCTGGAAAAGCCAGTGAAGCCACAGTTAAAGCACCTGCGCCCATTGCCAGAGTTCCCAGGAAATCGCGCCGGTTGGTAGTCGATTTTTGATCTTTTAATTTCATAATTGTATTATTAAAGATGAGAAAATTGGTTTTAAATTTATAAGTATTACCAGTAAAATAATTAGGTTGATTTCAATAGTGTAGCTTATGATCAGGAACACCCAATCCGGTAACTTTCTGAAGCAGGTTGGTTTCGGTTTTTTAAAAGGAAGGGACAATTAAACCGGACAGTTTTAAAAAAATAAAAATCAAGCAATCGTACTGTCCCCTCAGCTTAAAAATTTACTAGTGGAATAGGAGGTGATAACTTTTAAGTTCTCTAACAAATTTAGAAATTTTCATCGAACAAAACATAATTTAAAATAATTTGTTGAAAGCCAGCAGTTAATTCCTTTTTATAGCCGGAATAACCGGTAAACTTTCATTGCCGCTTTCGTTCACAGACTGAACTCCAAAAAAGTAATTGTCTTTTGAATAGGGAAGTGTGATGGAATTTTGTGTAGTAAAAATTTTCTTTTGCCACATCGGGCTTGAAGTTTCTCTTATCAAAATGTAATAGCCTTTCACTTTTCCATTTTCAGGCGTTTGCCACGAAAGTGAAGAATTGTTCGACAAGTTTTTTACATCAATAATTACATCATGCGGAACAGAAGGAGCCTTTGCAAGATTGGCAAGATTAGCCAAATTAAGCGCCGTGTTTTTCCGCAGGTATTCAAAATCCATAAACTTTGGAAGATCACCATATTCAATTCCATTTTCAGTTCTTACGTCCTGGTGCTGGTGATTGAAGTTTTCATTCATTTCGGTAATTCTTACTGCAGTAAATCCATTTTTTAAATAAGGCATATGGTCGCCGCCGCGCAAAAAACGATCCGTTCTGTAAACCAATACCACGTGGAGATTATCAACATATCGTTCTCCGACTTCTTTTATATATCTCGCCAGTTCCCGCGATTTGCTGTCGTTTTCCAAACCCAACGCTCTTATTTTTGCCAGGTCTTTTTCTGTAGCAGTCGCAGGAATTCCTTCGCTGAATACACGCACCTTTGTATTATTGATAATGTTTGTTTCGTTGCTGTTGTTGCTTCCGATGATATCGTTGTTAAGCACCGCGCTAATTTTCCAATTTTCTTTTTTCGCTTTATCGGCCATAAAGGTTGAACCGTACAAGCCTTGTTCCTCGCCACTTACGGCCACAAAAATGATGGTAG
>DAHXOZ010000133.1 GCA_027364635.1 bacterium
CGATCAACAGTATCACGGTTGGAGGAAGTGGCCGCAAAATCTACAGAAATTATGTGGGGATCATTTTTGTATCTCGTAAAAGATATTTCCATTACTGATCTGGATACGGTGAGCTTTGTAAATCTTTTTGTAATAGTCGGAACTTTTTCTTTGCTCACCTTTACCAAAATTCCTGCGCCGTTTATTGTGCTGGGCTGCCTGCTTATCGGATTTTTATTTTGAAAAGCAGTAAATAAACTCTTTTTAAAGATTTCTGTTTTGAGAGTAAAGCAACAAATTCAGCAGATTTATATTTTACTTTTTTAAACGCTTACATAAATCCATAATCCAAAATTCGGCGCAGATATCTTCTATCCTGTATGATCCAGGTTACTTCATAACTGCCCGTGTTGTCTTTTGAAAAAAGATATAGGTAAACCCTTTGCCCTACTTTTGAGATGTAAACCGCATCAGTAGTACGCTCTAGACCCTTATCCAGGTAAGTAAAATTCAAATTAAAAAGATCGTTGTAAGCTGTCGGCGGAATATTGATAGTATCACCACGGATGATTAGCATTACATTACTAATTTCAGTTTTAGGAACTTTCCCATAATTACCATAATACGGCCTGCGGTCAATCCTCACCAAATATTTGTCGTCATAATTGAGCTTATGTTTTGCAGGGTCAAAAGGTGCGGTTTTGACTTCGGCCTTTATTCCATTTCCTTCAAAAACGATAGAATCTTTTCCTAATGAAGTATAAGGAACTTTTTCCAATGGTGTTGTAGGAGCTCCTTCGCCAATGCCGGCCAATGTAAATGTTGCAAGCTCGGCCCTTACATCCATTGTATGAAATCTTTCAAAGGACTCTGTTTTGCGCCGTGAATCAGGCATGTCATCATTTTGTGCAAAACTATGGGCTGCTAAAAGTATTGCAACCGAAAAAACTAAAAACTGCTTAGCATTCTTCATACTTATTCTTTTCCTGAATTTATTGATTTACCTGCGGATATCCTTTGGCAATCCAATCGGTTTTAATATTGTGAGGCAAATTAAGTAAATGATAATTCGTAAATTTCATTTCTTCCAATAAGCCAATTGCAGGGCGAACATTCGGGCAATGTTCAAAAGGACAGCATCCACAATAAATTACAATATTGGCAGAGCGGGGAACTTTACTTAAGGACTCTTTTAATTTTTGAAGATTTTTTTTATCCCCTGTCATTCCAATATCAATAGAATGAGGAATGACAACTCCAGGACCGACACAATAAATAAGCGGAATATTTTTATTGCTTTGAATTGTTTTCGCAAGAGCTGCAGGCTCTATTAGTTGTTCTTTAGTCCAGTTTTCGGGATTGGATTGCTGAGCCTTGCATTGCTGAAAACCGATAAGAATAATAGCAAAAACAAAATAATGAATTATATTTTTCGATTTCATAGAAACAATTTACTCAAAAATAAAATAAAATTCTTTTTGTTTTTGTCAATTAACTTTTTTGAAAATACTACTAAAATGGTGGTCTTATTTCGAAGAATTATCACTATTTGCTTTGTCTGCCTTTGCCTTCTTTTTAAAAAAACCACGAAGCAAAAAGTTATGTTGAACCGCTTCCAGGTCATCATTAAGTTTTACGCTGGCTGATTGCAGGTTTTGCATAGTGGTTTTTAAACCTGAGGCTGTTTTTTCATCGCCTAACAACATTCCTGCAGGCGTATTGGGATTTTTTAAACCTTCGTTTACTGTATTGGCTGCACCCTGCAGGCTGCTGATTACTTCATTCGATTTATCAGCTACTTCCTTTAACTGGCCTACGGTTGAACGCAATTTGCTAAAGATAACCGTATCCGTTACAAGATCATTTGCCAATGTTCCGGAATCATTTAACCTGGCAGTATAATGGCTCACATTTGCTGATAATTGCTGAAGATTAGTTGAGGCATTTCTTAAAATAACAACGGTTTTCGTCAGCTCATCTGCAAAAGTTTCATCATTCAATAACTTGCCTACAGAGCCTTTTCCCGCCGCCATATTACTACTGATTACTTTCAGGTTATCAGTAATAGCCAGCAGGTTATCATTGTTTTTAGAAAGCGTGGCCATCATTGCATCAGTGCTTAACAATTCCTCATTGTTCAATACATCGCCATTTGCAATGGGTGGCACCTGGGAAGTTCCTCCATAAATTTCGATTATTTTATTTCCTATCAGGCCATCTGAAGAAAGTTTTGCCTTTGCGTTTTCATGGATATACGGAACAGATTTTTCATCGATGTTCATATCTACTTCTACTTTATTATTTCCAATCAGTGTCACATTTTCAATCGTACCTACTTTCACTCCTGAAAACCAAATATTATTTCCTTTTTGCAATCCATTTACATTTTGGAAATAGGCTTTTACTTTAATCGATTTCTCAAAGGTGTTTTTTTGAGAACCAAGCGTGAGTACAGTCCAGATAAATATGGCCAGGCCCAGGAAAATAAATATTCCTACGATGATAGCTCTTCTGTTTCCGTTCGATCTCATAATTATTGAATAAAATTATATTTATAAAAATTTTGAATTCTCTCGTCATCACTTGAAAAAACTTCTTCAAAGGTACCTTCCTTAATAAAAGTTCCGTCATATAACATAGCTACCTTATCTCCGGTTGTTTTTGCACAGGTAAGATCATGCGTAATAATGATGGAAGTGGTATTATACTCTTGTTTTACCTGGTTGATCAAATTATTAATTTCAATACATGTAATGGGATCGAGCCCTGATGTCGGTTCATCATACAACATAATTTTTGGCCTCAAAATCAACGTCCTGGCGATCCCGATTCTTTTCCGCTGTCCGCCTGAAAGTTCAGAAGGCATTTGATTTATCGTTTGCAATAATCCCACTTCGTCCAAAACCCTTTCAATCCGCTCTTTCACTTCTTTTTTTGATAAATTTTTTGCATGTCTTACCAAGGGAAAAGCCAGGTTTTCTCTTACCGTCATACTATCGTAAAGTGCACTGTTCTGAAAAGAAAATCCAATCTCCAGCCGAAGACGCTGCAATTCTCTATCCTTTAAGAGTTCAACTTCTTTTCCCAATACATTTACTTCTCCGCTATCAGGTTTTAAAAGACCACAAACTATTTTAATCAAAACAGATTTGCCTGTTCCGGACCTTCCTAAAACAACTACATTTTCCTTATTGTGCACTTCAAGATTCACGCCACGCAGCACCTCATTTTCACCAAAAGATTTATAGAGATCTTTTATTGAAATCAGGGGTTCGCCGGTATCCATCTTTTCATTGTCTGGTTCCATCACTACCTTATACTATTTGTTATTTGCACAATAAGAATCTCTTCTATAAAAATTAAAAACATAGAAAGAACTACCGATAAATTGGCCGCCTTTCCTACTCCTTCCGTTCCGTTCTTTGCATGAAACCCTTTATAACATCCTACAATTCCTATTGTAAAACCATAAACGATGCTTTTTATCAATGATGAAAATATATCCAGGAACGAAATTTTTTGAAAAGCCTGCTGAAAAAAAGTAATAAAACTCGTCATCTCATTTTGATGAACATTTAAATAAGCTCCCATCATCGCCACAAAACCGGTATAAAACATAAGCAACGGAATCATAATGGTTGTTGCCAAAACCCGGCTCACTACTAAAAATTTAAACGGGTTTACCGCCGAAACTTCCATGGCGTCTATCTGTTCAGTCACTTTCATTGAACCTAATTCTGCAGCAATATTCGATCCTACTTTTCCGGCGCAGATCAAGGCGGTAACCAGGGGAGCCAAAGCGCGAATAATAGCGATCGCCACGAGGCTGGGCAGCCAGGACGTAGCCCCAAATTCTGACAGTGAAGGCCTGGATTGTTTTGTAAAAACAAGACCGGTTATAAAGCCGGTAAGTGAAATCAGGAATAACGATTTATATCCTACTTCATAACATTGCTTGATAATTTCTTTTATTTCATACGGAGGTACAAAAAGCTCTTTAAAAAACCGAATTATAAACTGGAAAGCCGAATAAAGATTAATAAAAAGTGAATCTATCTTTTTTGAAATCACATTTTTTTCAACTGGTTTACTATTTATCATGCTGACGCTTCTTTTCTTATTGCAAAGATGGCTTTTGAAAATTAAATCATAGAAATTTTTTAATATTAATCAGAATTGAGCTAAGAATGAGTAGATAGCTACGCAAATTACAAGCACAGCAATATTTACCTTTTATTGTTGCTTTACTGGAGCCATCTTTTATAAGAAGGTCTTAAAAACCTATTTATCTTCTTTTTCAAAACCTAACACTACCGAATTGATACAATAACGTAAACCTGTGGGCGGCGGCCCATCCTCGAAAACATGCCCCAGGTGAGAATGACATTTTCCGCATTCCACTTCGGTACGCCTCATTCCAAAAGAATTATCGGAGAGATAAATAATGCTGTCTTTTGAGATCGGTTCAAAAAAACTTGGCCATCCGCAACTGCTGTTAAACTTGCCATTACTTTTAAAAAGAGGGTTACCACATACTGCACAATAGTAAGTACCCACCTCATTATGCTGATAATATTTCCCCGTTCCTGGCCTTTCAGTACCCTTTTCACGGGCAATGTGATAAACTTCTTTGGGTAACACTTTTTCCCATTCTTCGTTTTTAACCTCAGCCGGATTTTTATCGCCGGCCAGGAAACCTTTATTTACTTTGTCTTTTTCCATGTTATTTTCTTTTCATTATAAAAGGGCTGCCCCGGATTGTAAAATTACGTAATCAAAAAAAGATCGGTTTAGTAAAAAAAATTCCTGCTTTTTATCATACAGTGTCAATTTTTAAAAAGCATCAAGTATATTTGATGCTCACAAGGATTTTATTACGCCAATGTTCAATCTTATATTATTTGGCCCACCGGGCAGCGGAAAAGGAACGCAGTCAGAAAAGCTGATTGCCAAATACCATCTTAAACACCTTTCTACCGGTGATCTGTTGAGAAGTGAAATTTCCAGGAAAACTCGATTAGGGTTAGAAGCAAAAAAATTTATGGACAAGGGACACCTCGTACCGGATGAAGTAGTGATCGGGATGATAAATGACGCTTTAGACAACAATCGTGATGTTGCAGGATTTTTATTTGATGGTTTTCCGCGAACAGCAATCCAGGCCGAGGAACTTGATGAGTTATTAGCCAAAAAAAATACATGCATTGATGTGATGCTTGCGCTTGAAGTAAGTGAAGAGGAATTGATAAAGCGTCTGGTAAAGCGAGGAGAAACCAGTGGCCGTTCAGACGACAGTAATGAAATGGTGATAAGAGCGCGCATCCAGGAATATCATAAAAAGACCGCAACAGTCGCTGATCATTATCAAAAAGTACATAGAGTGGTAATGGTAAAAGGAGAGGGAACGATTGAAGAAATTTTCAATCGGCTTACTGATGAAATAGACCGCTTGATGAAAAAGGATAATTGCGTATAACTTCTTTTATTCAAGAAACTTTCTACCCTCAAACATCTAATCCATAGTTTAAGCCCCTGGATAGATTTTTATCTATTATTTCTTAGTGTTTTTCTTAAACACAACCTTCTGCTACTTCTGTTAGTTCTATCTATATTTATTTTCAAATAACTTTGATTAAAATCTTTACTAAATGAAACTTGGAAATTTTGTCCTTGGTAAATGGATAGAAGGAGATGGCGCAGGACAGGAATTATACAATGCGGTAAATGGAGATTTGATTGCAACTGCAACAACATTAGGTTTGGATTTTGCCTCTATATTAGAATATGGCAGAAAAAAAGGAAGCCCGGCTTTAAGAAAAATGACTTTCCAGGAGCGGGGAAGAATGTTGAAAGCGCTGGCACTTCATCTTCTAGAACATAAGGAAGATTTTTACTCAGTAAGTTATAAAACCGGCGCAACCCGAGCCGATAGCTGGGTTGATATAGAAGGCGGTATTGGCAATCTCTTTTCAAATGCATCTTTACGAAGAAAATTACCCAACGAAATATTTGCATTAGATGGAGAAAATATTGGCTTAAGCAAAAGAGGAACATTTGCGGCCCAGCATATTTTATTACCAAAAGAAGGTGTGGCTGTGCATATCAATGCTTTTAATTTCCCGGTTTGGGGAATGTTGGAAAAAATAGCGGTAAATTTATTGGCAGGTATGGCTGCCGTTGTAAAACCCGCTTCCATTACTTCGTACCTGACAGAAGCGGTTGTAAGAGAAATCATTGCTTCTAAGATTTTGCCTGAAGGTGCTTTGCAACTGATTTGCGGAAGCGCCGGCGATATTTTGGATCATGTTACTTCGCAGGATGTAATTACTTTTACAGGATCCGCTTCAACAGGTTTAATGTTGAAGTCGAACCCAAATGTGCTTCGTGAAAATGTACCTTTCAACCTGGAGGCAGATTCTTTAAACTGTATTGTTCTGGGTGATGATGTTTCTCCTGAAATGCCGGAATGGGATATTTTTATCAAAGAAATACGAAAAGAAATGACTTCGAAAGCCGGCCAAAAATGTACAGCCATCCGCAGGATTTTTGTACCGGAAAACAAAATGGAAGATGTTTGGAAAGCGATCAGTAAATCCTTGTCACAAACCACTATTGGTAATCCTGAAAATGAAAAAGTACGGATGGGTGCTCTTGCCGGGCAATCACAAAAAAAAGAAGTAATCGAACAAGTTCAGAAATTGCTGGCCTCTTCACAAATCATTTATGGAAGTCTTGACATTGTAGAATTGATTGACGCCGACAATAAAAAAGGTGCTTTTTTAAGTCCCATACTTTTAAAAAACGAAACCCCTTTTTCCTCGTTTGAAGCCCATAATGTAGAAGCGTTTGGACCGGTGAGTACGATAATGCCTTATAAAAATATGGATGAAGCCATAGATTTGGCAAAGTTGGGAAAAGGAAGTCTTTGTAGTTCGGTAGTTACAGTAAACGAACAATTTGCAAAGAATTTTATTCTGGGATCCGGAACCTATCACGGAAGAATTTTAGTTTTGAACAGCGATTGCGCAAAAGAAAGTACCGGTCATGGTTCCCCATTGCCAATGTTGGTTCATGGAGGACCCGGACGTGCCGGTGGCGGGGAAGAAATGGGAGGTTTGCGCGGAATAAAACATTATATGCAGCGGGTAGCATTGCAGGGTTCACCCACAATGTTGACCGCTATTACCCAAGTATATCAACCCGGCGCAAAAGGCAATACAGATATCGTTCATCCGTTTAAGAAATATTTTGAAGATTTAAAGATTGGTGACCAGTTAATAACCCAAAAAAGGGTTATCACTTCTGAAGATATTGATAAATTTGCTGAACTAAGCGGTGATCATTTTTATGCTCATTTAAAGGATACCGATTTTTCAGATACGATGTTTGATGAACAGGTGGCGCATGGATATTTTATCATTAGTGCTGCTGCTGGCTTATTTGTTGATAGTTATAAAAAGAACCCTGTCTTGTTAAATTACGGAATTGAAGAACTACGGTTCACCAAGCCGGTTTATCCCGGAACCGGCATTTATATTAAATTAACATGCAAGGAAAAAATTGAACAGGAATTAAAATCCGCTCAAACAACTGAAATCGTTAAGTCGGGTGGGGAAGTTACTCCTAAAGCGAAAAATGTAAAAGGAATTGACATACCGAAGGGAATAGTAAAATGGTATGTAGAAATAATGGATGATACCGAAGAAATTGCCGGTGTAGCCACAATTCTCACTATGGTAAGAAAAAGAAAATAAAATTGTACAAAATGGAACCCTACGTTAGCTCTCACACAGAACATGGAATTACCACTATTGAATTTTTTCACCCTCAAAGTAATTCCCTACCAGGAAAACTCCTCGATGCTTTGGCACTTGAAATTCATTATGCCGGCACACACGATACAAAAGTGGTAGTACTAAAAAGTGCCGGAACAGGTGCCTTTTGTGCCGGGGCAAGTTTTGACGAATTAATGGCTGTTAAAAATGAAAAAGAAGGCCAGGAATTTTTTATGGGCTTTGCCAATGTAATTAATGCCATGCGGAAATGCACGAAGTTAATCATCGGACGCATACATGGAAAATGTGTTGGCGGCGGTGTTGGCCTCGCCGCTGCGGCAGATTACGCCATCGCTGTAAAAGAATCGGAAGTGAAATTAAGTGAACTCTCTCTTGGAATCGGGCCATTTGTTGTTGGGCCGGCGATTGAAAGAAAAATCGGAAGTTCGGCTTTTAGCCAGTTATCAATTGATGCCACCCTTTGGAGAAATGCCGATTGGGCAAAACACAAAGGACTTTTTGCTGAAGTGCATCAATCTACACAAAATCTTGATGAAGCGATTTACAGATTGGCCAGTTCTTTGGCGCATTCCAGTACAGAAGCAATGGCTGAATTGAAAAAAATATTTTGGAAGGGAACTGAAAACTGGGACACACTTTTAAAAGAACGGGCAGCAATAAGTGGGCGGTTAGTTTTAAGTGAATTCAGCAAAAAAGCCATAGAAGATTTTAAGAAAAAAATTAGCAAATAAACTTTTTGATTTTTTTTATACCTTGAAATTGTAAATATCACACCTATGCAATGGCAGGGCAGAAGAGAAAGTACCAATGTTGATGATCGCCGCGGTATTTCCGGTGGCGGATTGGCTATTGGCGGTGGAGTGATTGGAATAATTTTTATACTCGCAAAATTTTTATTGGGCGGGGGTGATCTTAATGATCTTCAACAATTGGTTCCGCCACAGCAGCAGGAAATGACGCAGGAACAAAAGGCGGCTGAGGATAAAGAAGCTGAATTTGTAAAAGTAGTTTTGGCTGATACAGAAGATGTGTGGACGAAATTATTCAAAGACATGGGAAGAACCTATACAGATCCCACACTTGTTCTTTTCAATGGAACTACAACTTCTGGCTGCGGATATGCAAGCGCTCAAACTGGTCCTTTTTATTGCCCCGCTGATGATAATGTATATATTGATCTTTCTTTTGCACAACAATTAAGAGATCAGTTTGGTGCAACCGGTGAATTTGCTCTGGCTTATGTTGTGGCTCACGAAGTGGGCCATCATGTGCAGGATTTGCTGGGTGTTACTCAAAAAATGGAGCAACTTCAACAACAGTTAAGTGAAGAGGACTACAATAAATATTCTGTGAGGCTTGAATTACAGGCCGATTTTTATGCCGGTATCTGGGCGCATTACGATCAGCAAATGAAAAATGTTATTAAACCGCAGGATATACAGGAAGCATTAAATGCCGCGAATGCAATTGGAGATGATCGTTTGCAGCAAGAATACCAGGGAACGGTAACACCGGATTCTTTTACTCACGGAACTTCCGCACAAAGAATGTACTGGTTTAAAAAAGGTTATGAAACAGGCGACCTGAGCCAGGGAAATACGTTTGCTTCAGGTGCTTACTAAAAAAATTTTCTTTCCTTCAAAAGTCATTTCCATTCTGTTTTCCATTTATAAAACAAGATTTCCTTGTTTTTGTTTGTTTACTATAAACCTGAGTTCGGGATAAGAAAACAGTAAAAAATAATGATAGAAAAGAAGAAAAGCGGAATACTTTTTGCTTTATAAATAGTTGATAATCAATTTAATAAATCAATTATGAGTACTCCACTTTTCTCAGACA
>DAHXOZ010000134.1 GCA_027364635.1 bacterium
GTGTACAGGCAAGAAGAATCGTATCAATCCCTGCATCAGTATTCAATAAAATATCCAAATCCTTTTTTATAAAATAATCAGCGCCTTCAGAATTGTACTCATTGTTTTCCACCAGTGGAACCCACATCGGGCAAGCATGCTGGACAATTTTTATTTCAGGATAAAATTTCTTTATCTCGATAACATAAGAATCTGATTTTACGGTACCTTTTGTTCCCAAAATTCCAATCTTTTTCGATTTCGAATAATTTCCGATTACCTCAGCCGTGGGCCTTATTACACCCAACACTCTTTTTTGAGAATCATAATGAGGAAGATACTTTTGCTGAATAGTTCTTAAGGCTTTTGCAGAAGCTGTATTACAGGCAACAATAATGAGCGGGCATCCTTTTGAAAAAAGCCATTTCACCGATTGCAAAGTATATTCATAAACTGTGTCGAAAGAACGGGATCCATAAGGTGTTCTGGCATTATCACCCAGGTAAATAAAATCATAGGCAGGGAGCCGGTTTTTAATTTCTTTTAAAACCGTAAGCCCGCCATATCCTGAATCAAAAACGCCAATCGGAGCTGTCATCATTTGTCAAAAATAAAGAAGCCACCCGGTTTATGGAGTGGCTTCGCAAAATAAAAATCTTAATTATTTATGGCTTTGCTGGCGTAATTGCAGCAGAAGGTTGTTTCAAACCCAGTTTTTTAATTACTAACGGGCCAATATCATCAGATGGAGGCATTACAATCAGCGCTTCTTTCGGCATGATGTAAGTGTAACCGTGTTCTTTTGCTACGGCTTCTATTGCGTCCTGCAATTTCTTTTGTATAGGAGCAGAAAGCTCTTGCCTTTTTTGGGCAAATTCATCCTGGATCCTTTGGTTTTCACCTGCCAGGTCCTGGCTTTGTTTTTGAAGATCGTTTCTTCTAACTTCCTTCATGCTGGGGCTCAAGGTAGAGGAGTCCTTTACAAATTTTGCTATAGCATCATTTAAAGCAGCCTGTTTATCTTGTGCATTTTGATAAAGAGATTGCTGGTATTGGTCAAGTTCTTTTTGCACCGTTGCAGCCTCAGGCATTAATTGAATTATTTCATCGGCACTTATGTATCCAATCTTTTGAGCGTTTGTCTTTGTTGAAAATCCGAATATTCCTGCAGAAATAAAAAGGATAGTTAGAAATTGTTTCATTTTTGTTTTTGTGGTTTGTTTTTATAAAGTGTTTAAAAATTTAGTTTAGGATGCACGTTATTTTGTGTTTTACAATTATTTAACACCCAGTTCTTTTAGCACGTCATCACTCTTATCCAATTTTGGGTCGGCAAATATAACGGTAATTCCATCACTTTTATCCAAAATAAAATCATATAATTTTGCTGCTGCCAATTTTTGTATAGCGTTATAAACCTTGTCCTGTATCGGTTTTATCAATTCTTCACGTTTTTTAAAAAGATCTCCCTGGTAGCCAAATCTTTGCCGTTGAAGATCACGCAGTGCTTTTTCTTTATTATAGATCTCATCTTCGCGCTTTTTCTTTAGGTCATCACTCAGCATTACTTTTTCTGCATCATAATCTTTATACATCTTATCGAGCTCGGCCGATTTTTGATCAATTTCCTGCTGCCACATTTTACTAAACTGATCTAACTTTTGCTGAGCTTCAGTATATTCTGGCAACTTGCTTAAAATATATTTGGAATCAATAACAGCGTAGCGTTGTGCAAGACCGCTGCCGGCAAATGCAAGTAGTAATAAGAAACCAAAAAGCAACTTTTTCATCCTAAATTATTTTTACAATTAATTGGTATAATAGCTAACAGTAAAACAACAAATAACGGCAAATCTTATTCCGGCTCATCATTCTTGTTCAGTTATTCCGGCTCCTGGCCAAGCATAAAGGTGAATTTAGCCGCACCTTTTAAGCCCGTAGTTGAATTAATTCTGTCGAGGCCAATTCCATAATCAAAGCCAAGTAATCCAAACATCGGAAGGAAGAAACGCATTCCCAAACCTACTGATCTTCTTAGCTGAAAGGGATTATAATCTTTAAAACTATACCATCCGTTTGCCGCTTCAAAAAATGCCAACCCGTAAATAGTACTACTAGCACTTGTACTAAACGGATACCTCATTTCCAATGTATATTTATTGAAGATAGTAAAAAAGTTGGTTGCCTGGCTAAGATCGGGGTTAATTTTTGGGTTAGAATTATCATAAACAGGATATCCCCTGTGAGCAATAATATCGTATCCAAGCAATCCGTAATTGTTACTTAATCCTGCATCGCCTAATTGAAAGCGCCCGAACGGAGACGTGGGTGCATGGGTATCATACCTTCCAAGGAACCCATATTTGGCAGCGGCATATAATATAAACTGCTTGTCTTTGTTTTCTCCCCTTCCCTGCCCGATAGGCACATACCATTGTGCTGTAAAACGCTCTTTATGATATTCAACCCATTTGTATTGGTCTGCCACACTTAATGTTTTGCCATTTCTGAACAGTGAATATGGAGGAGTTAATTCTGTACTTAGTATAAAATTAGATCCACTTGTAGGGAAAATCGGATTTGGGCCTGCTGAACTTCTTGCCAGTGTAATTTTAAAACTTATATTATTGGAAACTCCATTTAATAACCCCGGGAAAATGTTATAATTTTTTAGCTTATAGCGTTGATAATTCAACTGGTAAACCATTGAAAAGTAATCATCCGGCCATTTTAATTGCTTACCAAGTGAAACACTTATCCCGGTATTTCTTATGTAAGAAGAATCTGCATAAGAGCGATCATAATAGCCTGTAAGTGGGTTATAAGCATTTGCATATTTGGTATCATAATACCCTATGGTAAAAGGATCTCTTTTTTTACCGCCAAGCCATGGTTCAGTAAATGAAAAGTTATAGGATCTAAACTGCTTACCATTACTTTGTGCCCTTAAACTTAACTTTTGTCCATCTCCAACTGGTAAAGGATCCCAGGCTTTCTTTTTGAAAATATTGTAAATAGAGAAATTATTAAAGGTTACGCCCAGGGTACCCGTCAGCCCAATTCCGCCACCAAATCCTGCCGAAAGTTCCAGTTGATCAGAAGATTTTTCAACCACATTCCAGGTAATATCAACCGTACCGTTTTCCGGATGAGGAACGATACCCGGAGAAATCTTTTCGGCGTCAAAATAGCCTAACTGCGAAAGCTCCCGCTGGGTTCTGATAATTTTTTCCCTGCTAAACTTCTCACCGGGAATGGTGCGCAATTCACGGCGAATCACATATTCTTTCGTTTTATCGTTTCCACTGATACCCACTTTCCCGATAGTTGCCTGTGGCCCTTCAACAATGCGGATTTCATGATCAATTGTATCATTATATACTGCTGTTTCTACAGGAGTAATACGGAAAAATAAATACCCATCGTCTTCATACAAACTGGCAATATCTCCCCCTTCAGGCGAAGGAGTAACCCCTAATCTTTTATTTAGTGTTTCTGCATTATATACATCACCTTTCTTAATCCCCAATATAGCACTCAATATAGAATCAGGATATTTTGTATTTCCCTTCCAGGTAATATTTCCAAAATAATAGCGTGGCCCCTCTGTAAGCTTGATTGCCACATCAAGATCGCCTTTATCATTATAGGTAGTATCAGCAACAATGGTGGCATCGCGAAAACCAAGTGAATTGTAATAATCTAAAATTTTATTTTTATCATCGTTATATTTCTTCTCATTAAACTTAGAAGAACTTAAGAATTTGAGACGCACATAAGGGTCAAGAAGTTCTTTAGTTTTCGAAGGGAAAAGAAATCCATTTTCCTTTACATATTTATTAAAAGTGAGGTAGTTTGTTTTTGTGGTATCATAAACATTGTAATCTGCAGAAGGAAATAAAGTCAGCCTGCTTTTTTCCTTAGTTCCCTTCATCTGTTTTTTTAGCCTCAAATCGGAAACCTTGTGATTGCCGGCAAAATAAATATTATTGATCCTTACCTTTCCGTTTTTATTGATAATAAAAAGAAGATTTACTGCATTGGTAGCCTTTGTATCCTTCACTTCATTGATTGCCACATCTACATTTCTATATCCTTTATCAACAAAAAATTTCTTAATAGTTGATATAGCAGTCACTTTAAAACCTTCGGTAACCCTTGTAACTCTTCCTTTTTTCAGGTCAAGTTTTTTTGTAACATCATCCGCTTCAGTTTTAGTAATCCCCTTAAATTTAAAGTTGGAAAGCACCGGTCTGTCAGTTACATGGATTTCTACAGAAAGATCGTCCCCTTTTAGATCAGTCAGGTAAATTTCAACATTGGAAACCAGGTTTTGTTTCCATAAATTAGTAATGGCGTTAGCAAATGCATCGCCTCCAGGAAGAATAATTTTATCGCCAATTGCAAGCCCGGAAATAGAAATGATCAGGTTTGGATCAAACGTTGTTCCGGTAACGGTAATATGAGAAATAGTGTATTTTTTTGGATTTTTAGCATTAAAAATATTCTCAAGTTCCACATTTACAGAGCTGGGAACGGTATCTTTTTTATTGGCAGGAAGAGAAGGAATTGAATCAGTTTTTACATTATCCCGAGATACAGAATCTTTCACAATCTGGGCGGAAACAATAGTTCTGGCAGTAAAAGAGATTGCTATCAAGAAAAGTATCTTGTAGATCGTATGCATTAAATCGATTTTAATAGGGCGGCAAGATAATTTCAATTATTAAAAGTTTTTGTTAAATCAACCAAAACATAGACGAATGATCAGAAAGGTTACGTGCAAAATTGACGGAGTTTTTAAGAGGGAATCATATCATACCTGTTCACTTGTTTTACCAAATCTTCTTTCACGCGTTTGATAATCAAAAAGCGCTTTGTATAAATTTTCTTTTCGGAAATCAGGCCAGAGTGTATCAGTAAAATATAATTCAGCATAAGCAAGCTGGTATAATAGAAAATTACTGATACGGTATTCACCGCTGGTTCGTATCATTAATTCAGGATCAGGAAAATTTGCAGTACATAAATGCTGTTGAAAAATTTCCTCTGTTATATCATCCGCAGTAATTTTTCCATCGGATACCTCTCTTCCAATATTTTTTACCGCATTCAAAATTTCCCATCGGCTGCTATAGCTAAGCGCCATTATTAAATTAAGACCTGAATTGTTTTTTGTTTCATCGCAGGCTTCATCCAATTCATTCCGGGCATCCTTAGGAAGCATATCAATATTTCCAATTACGTGCAACCTGATATTGTTTTTATTAAGTGTAGCTACTTCACTGCGAATAGTTTTTACCAATAATTCCATTAAACCTGTCACTTCATCTTTGGGCCTGTCCCAATTTTCTGTACTAAAAGCATAAAGAGTAAGATAACCTATTCCCAATTCGGCACAACCTTCAACAATATTTCTCACACTTTCAACACCGTTATAATGACCAAAAAGCCGGTCCTTACCTTTTTCTTTTGCCCAGCGCCCGTTACCATCCATGATGATGGCAATATGCCGAGGAAGTTTTTCGGCTATTAAATTATCTTTCAAACTCATCTTGTTGTTAAAAAAAGGAAGTCAGGCATTCAGTGGCCTGACCAAACAAAAGTAAGAAAATTGTGAAACAGAATGCAGCAAAATATTTTAAGGATTCACCGTTGGACAATGATAGGAAGTAATATTAAATGAAATTCCAAATTCTGCAATGGCATATTGATCCTTTTGTTTGCTAAAGCCACGTTGCCGACCTTCGATGCCAATAGGAGGACCTACCTCAAAAGAACGATCCTGCATGATACCGGCGATCGATTTCCCCCCGGCAGTTGATGGGAATTTATCAAGGCCTACATAGGTTGTGCTTACATCATCAATATAATCGGTAGTCGTAAACCGCTGGGTAACTTCAAATGAAACATTTACTTTATCATTGATAGCATACTTAATTCCAAACCCTATCGGGAAACACATGGCCATGCTACCATATTCTTTTCGTCCTTTATAAAAAGTCTCTCCTTCTGTATGCAAAGGGCGCAGATACACTTTTTGGTTGTGGTAATAAGCATAAGGGTCATAAGTAAAAAAACCAACGCCCAATGTAGCATAAGGTGTAAACCGATGTTCCGGATCTGTAGGAATAAATTTAAAAAAATTAAAATCTCCCTGCAGTGCTATTTCAAAAATATTAGTATTAAAACTCAAATTTCTTCTTTGTTGGTATTCATTGTTACTATAAATATCGCTGTAACCCAATTTTGCAAAATGAGCAGATAATCGCACTGAAGTATAATTTCCAAATTGTTTTCTAACAAAACCCCCAATTGCAATTTTTGGACGGTTGATTCTTGCACGGGGATTCAAATCACCAAAATAATGTGCAGCTCCGGCAGTGATTCCAAACTCGCCTTCCTGAACATAATCATTCATCTGGGCGTGGCTGGACATACTAAAAGCAAGAGCTATTAAAACAAAAATGAGTAGCTTTTTCATATTTCCGGACAAAATAAGTTATTTAAAAGTAACAAATAAGCGACACTTATTAACTTATAACGTTAAAATTAATCAATTCCGTTTATCAAGCCCCCAGGATAATTTGTTTCGGAGGGTTTGAAGAAAATTATTTTCATTTAATCTGATAAGATTAATACTAAAAACTTCTTTTCGTATGGCAAGTAAAACATCTTTGGAGGCTAATTCTCTGCGACTGTCGAGGGTACATAAAAAGCCGTCTGTTCTTCCTTCAATTTCAAACGAAATAATTGAATCATCTGGTATTACCAAGGGCCTTATATTTAAATTATGTGGAGAAACCGGGGTAATAACAAAACTTGCAGAATCAGGAAAAACCACCGGCCCGTTACAGCTCAATGAATAGCCTGTAGAACCTGTAGGCGTAGCTACAATAAGCCCGTCAGCCCAATAGGTATTTAAAAATTCTCCATTAAGATAGGTATGAATTTTAATCATTGGCGAAGTATCCTTTTTATGGATGGTAAATTCATTAAGTGCATAACTTAATCCATTAAACAAAGGCATGTTGGCGTCCAGGTGCACAAGCGATCTTTTATCCAATACAAAAGTGCGCTTTACCAGGGCTTTCAGGGCTAAAGATATTTCGTCTTTACCGATACTTGCAAGAAAACCAAGTCTTCCGTAATTAATCCCCAAAATTGGGATTCCCTTATCACCTACAAAAGTAACCGCATCCAGTAAAGTGCCATCACCTCCCAGGCTAATAATGAAATCTATTTCATCGAGATCGTCTGAACGGTTGAAGGTGGAATACTTGTCCTTAATGTTAATTGAAGTGTAAAACAAATTAAAAAAATCCTGGTAAATAACGGGTTCAATGTTGTAATGTGAAAATTCAGCAAGCAAAACTTTCAACCCTTCCAGTTGTTCTGACTCTAATCCACGACTATAGATCGCTATTCGCATAATGATTTGGATTGAATTTATAAACCGTGTCCGGGCATTCCTTAGTGTGTAAAAATAATTGCTTTTAAATTAATTAGCCAGAGAATGTTTACCTATCAGTACAAAATAAGGAAAATAAAAAAGAAGGTTATTTGTTGGTTTGCTGGCAGCAGCGGTTAGTAATTAAATATCCGTAATTAAATATCGAGGTAATTCATTAAATTATTGTAATTGATGTTGATCTCATTTTCAAATAATTCTTCACCTGAATAATAGACTACAGAATATTCATATCTTTCAAAAGTTGCAATGATTGATGCTACTTCTTTTTTATTAATCTGCAATGTCACTTCCAGCAAATCCGGTACGGGAAGAGGGATTACATTAAGGTGAAGGATTGTAGCGCCATCACTTTCGATTATACTGTTGATTTCGGAAATTGCAAAACGACTGCGTTCCATTTCCAATACTATCATTGCCCCAAATTCGGAAGAGCCGCAAAAATTTCCCATCTCAGTTATCAAGGCTTTTGATGAAATAGTACCTAGTAATTCATTGTTTTCATTAATTACCGGAATCACATTAGTATGAAATAAATTATAAATAGTTGCTGCTTTTAAAAAATAAAATTTAGCGTTTACCGCTGCAGTTATAAAGTTGGTTTGATAAACATCAAGTGTTGTTTCTTTATTTGTTTCATCCACAAGATCTTCTTCACTTATCAAGCCTAAAAATTTTCCATCAGCAACTACAGGAAGGTGCGATGTTTTATGATCATTCATTAAGTGAAGCACAGTTTCTATTGAGTCCTTTAGCTTTAATAACGGATATATATTATCAGCAAGTTGCAGAGTTGTCATTTTTTAAATTTAAAGTATTACTGCAATATAGTCTCTGATAAAGACAAGATAAATCAAAGAATCGTTGCAGCAGGTATTTTTAATTTTGAAAGAAAAGCCCCAAGAATCCGGTTAAATTCATCAGGAACTTCCATCATGGGAGCATGTCCGCATTTATCTATGAAATGCAATTCACTGTTGGGGATCAGTTTATTAAACTCCTTTGCCACAAAAGGCGGAGTAATGGTATCATTATTTCCCCAGATAAGACAGGTAGGTTGCTGTATTTGATTTAATTCGTCACCAAGGTTATTGCGAATGGCAGATTTTGCCAATGAAATGATCTTAATAACTTTAAGTCTGTTGTTGGTAATTTCAAAACATTCGTCAACCAACTCGTCTGTTGCCATTGCCGGATCATAAAAAGTAAGCTGGGTTTTTTTACGAATGTATTCCTTGTCTCCGCGTTTAGGGTAGCTATCGCCCATCCCGTTTTCGAATAACCCGGAACTTCCGGTAAGTATCAGCGACCTTACTCTTTCAGGGTTTTTCAACACAAAAACAAGTGCCACGTGGCCACCCAGCGAATTGCCCAGTAAATGAATGTGATCATAATCCCTGTGCTCTACAAATCTTTTTACAAATTTTTGAAGACCTCCAACAGTTGTGTGCAACAGATCGAGATCGAAAAGCGGCAGCAAAGGAACGACCACTTTATGTGTTTTCCTGAAATATTCAACCAGGTGAGAAAAATTACTCAATGCACCAAACAGGCCATGCAATAATAGCAACGGTTCGCCTTCTCCTTCTTCTATAAATTTAAACTTCCCGTCTTGTTTTAATTGATATTCCATGAATTTTTAGCTAGCGATTTTTGATGCTGTTAATTATTGCTAAAATAATTGTTTCTGCTGAAAAAATCAGCTAAA
This sequence comes from bacterium, assembly GCA_027364635.1. GTDB lineage: Bacteria > Bacteroidota > Bacteroidia > Chitinophagales > Chitinophagaceae > Ginsengibacter. The sequence goes on from DAHXOZ010000134.1 coordinate 9,159, forward strand.
TAATATTTCTACTGATTTTCAGGATGCTAATTTATCACCTAAATTTTGAAAAAAGGATTGTAGCTGCATGAATAAATCCTTAAAAACAGGAATTATTTTTCCGAGATGATCAATTACCGCAGGCCCCCATGGAGCTACAAAACCATAAACCCTTGAAACTTTTATGGTTTCCGGTTTTAACAGCGCCGTTTTTTCTGCAAAAAATAAAATAACACTGAATATTATAGTATAAATAATTATGTAAAGTACAATTCCGGCTAAACTGTCAAGCCATCCAAGCATGGCAAGGCTTACTGTTTTTTTAATGATCCTTGCACCCAAATTTACCAACAAAACGACTACGATAAATGTCGTTCTGGTAGCAGTTATTCAGAAAGGACAGGAAGAACATCTGGTTAAAGAATACCTTGAT
>DAHXOZ010000135.1 GCA_027364635.1 bacterium
GAAAGCCATTGTTGAAACCGGTTTTAAAGGATATGTGGCCCAGGAATTTGTACCCACTTATCCTGATAATGAGCAATGTACTGATGATAATCCCTGATATTTCTTATAATATCGCCCTCCTGGATCTGCATGTGGTAAATATCAAAAAGCAATTTAAAATTTTCTGAATCGATCAACTTGCATAATGCGGCTCCCCATTCTACATGATTACACATATAGTCTTTATGATCAACTTTACTATTTAGTAATTCCATCACCATTGTAACGCCGTTTTTCTCCGCAAAAGGCAATATTTTTTCCAGGGCAATTTGGCAATTTTTCATTCCTGTTTCATCATCCATGCCTTCGCGCGTGCCACTAAAACAAATCAGATTTTTATAACCAGCTTTAGCCATTATGGGGATTACGTCGAGATATTCCTGTATAAGCTTTTCGTGATAAATGGGATTATCCAATCCCTTATATAAATTATTATCACCTGCCGTGTAACACATAGAACTATAAATGCCATGCTGCTGTAATGTGGGCCAGTCCTTGGGTCCAACAAGGTCAATTGCACTGAAACCAATTTCTTTTACGGCTTTGCACAATTCATCTAAAGAAAGATAATTGAAAGTCCACCTGGAAACGGAATGATTGATATTGCCTTTCAACTTATTGTGTTTGTAATCTTTTAAAGAAACTTTATCGGCAAAAGATATGGCAGGCGCCGCTATTGCTGCTGATGCACCTAAGGCGAGGTTTTTAAGTAATGTCCTTCTGCTTTGTTTTGCTTTCATAATTTTATTATCAAGTGTGAATTACCGGTTTTTCATTTTTATCGTGAAACGCAAATGCAAATAATAAAAACACTACCACTGCAATCCCCGAAGGAATGATCCAAATCATCTTCCAGTTAGACACGACCGTTGAAACACCATTTACAATTGAAGTAGTGGTATAGGCATCTTTAATCAGTCCTGCAATTTCAAAACCTATCAACATTCCAATACCATAAGTAGCTAGCGTGATTAATCCCTGTGCGGCACTTTTAAATTTTGGGCCTGCTTTAGCATTGGTATATATCTGGCCTGATACAAAAAAGAAGTCATAACAAATACCATGTAAAATAATACCGATTATGAGCATAAATGTAAGGTCTCCTGCATTTCCGTAAGCGAATAATGCATAGCGTACCGCCCAGGCGATCATCCCTGCTAAAATGGTTATTTTAAAGCCGAATTTTTTGAAAAAGAACGGAAGCATCAACAGGAAAAATATTTCAAAGAATTGTCCCAAACTCATTTTTGCTGTTGGATTGGTCATGCCGATATCCTGGAGAAATGGATTGGCATATTGATAATAAAATGCCAGCGGAATACAGATCAAAATGGAGGCAATAAAAAATATGAGGAAATTTTTATCCTTTAATAATTTTAATGCATCCAAACCGAGTATCTCCGATACTTTTACCTGCGAGCCTTTAGTAACTTTAGGAGGTGTTTTTGGTAAAGTGAAACTTAATATGCCTAAAATCAAAGAGGCAATCGAGGCCAATAAAAAAGTATTTTTCATCAAGCCTGCACTCACACTTTGCGCAGAATCCCATAAAAAAACAAAACTGATGGCAAGTCCTGCAACAATCCATCCAATGGTGCCCCAAACACGTATTGGCGGAAATTCCTTTTCGGTATCCTTCATTTGATTAAAAGAAATTGAATTGACGAGCGCCAGTGTCGGCATGTATAAAATCATGTAGAATAGCAAATAATAGAAAACTGACGGAGGATAAACGGAAGTAACGGCTCCGGCTGTATAAACCTCGTATAATAAAAAGGCTCCAATCAAATGTAATACACCGAGAATTTTTTCTGCATTAAAATACCGGTCTGCTATCAAACCAATAATAAAAGGTGCAATAATGGCTCCCCACGATTGTGTGGAAAAAACCGCTCCGGTTTCTGCACCGCTTGCATGGAGATTATTAATTAAAAAAGTGCCCAAAGTAACAAACCATGCACCCCAAATAAAAAATTCAAGAAACATCATGGTAGATAACTGCACACGTGTGGTAAGTTTCATTTACGAAAATGATTTGGGGTTAAATGGATTTTAAATAGCGGTGTTTTCAATTGAAATTCAAATGATTTTTTTCAAAGAAAAATACAAAAAGCAATACGTTAAATAATGAATTGAAGTTTAAATGTACATATTTTATGCTTACCGCAATTTTTCTTCGAAATTTTTTTTTGCTTAATCAGCCATATTTTAAAAAATGATTTTTTAATGACACAAAATGGTTCACATTAGTTTTCTCTTATGATTTTTTTCAAAAAGTTTTTGCTGCAAGGATTAGTAAACCAACAAAAAATTGAATTTTATGTTTTCTTTGTTTGTTCAACAGCCACTCTATTTTCATGCTATAGTAAAGCAACAAATTTGGAAGATTCCTGTTTTACTTTTTTAAATTAGTTCAGGTAATTTAAATTATTGTTGTTGTTGCCGTACCCGCCAACAACAACAATAATAATCAGTGAAACGTCCCTGAGAGGGAAAGTTGCTAAAAAGAGTAGTGTCAAAAAAATACTATGGCTGCCTTATTTCTGCGTTTCAACATCCCGATTCTCAGAACTGGAAACTATGTCCAGGGCCCATTTGCCAAACTCGTCTTTATAGAAGTAATACTCCTGGGTTATATCGTGGATGTCAAAACTCGGATTAAAGTTGGGGTCATTCTGAACACGCAGGGTACTTGTGAATTTCACCAACACAGGATAAATAGTTGTGCCGCCAGCAAAACCATAAAGCTCTTCAGATTTCAATGTCCGGGGTTTCGCGATATTGACACTGTGAAACGCAAGAGTGGTTTTAGCATTATCAGAGTTATTTGAGGCAGGGTATAGAGAGCTCTGGATGGTTTCTTCCACAATTTGTTTGGTAAGACCGGCATGGCTACTTGTTTGAGCTTTGCAGGAGGTAAGGTGTACTAACGCAATAAGAAGTACAAAATTCAGAAGAAAAACTTTTTTCATTTTGATGTGCTTTTTAAACGGGTTAAAAAAAGGTTACACTAATTAAAATAAAACAGCTTGTTTAGTTACTTCAATTGTAAGATTCTAAATAAATAAATCATTCTGTTTAAATGTTTCATACACAAAACAGCTCAATTTTATATCGGGCTGCCTTGAGAAACAGTTTTATTAAAAAATTACGCTTTGTAAAATTTTAATAAAATAGTTTACCTGATAATTAAAGCGCCATTTCCTGAAGTGGCTACTACTTTGGTGCCGACTGATTGAACGGTGTATCGGCCACCAAAATTTACGCCTGCCATACCAGAATTCACTGCAATATTACCACCACCAGCTGCGATGACGTTACCACCGCCAGCCGCAATTACATTACCACCACCAGCGGCAATAACGTTTCCGGCACCTGCTGTAATAACATCAACACCTACTTGCCTCCCATCAATAAAAAAGCCTGCAATTGACTGGTTCTCTTTCAATGGGGCAATCTTTATTTGAAGATGATTATTGCTCAAAGAATTTTGAAACTGAATAATGTAATTTTTTAAATCATTATAATTATTCCACGAACCGTTATTATAATTGCGGATATTTAATTCCCATGCATTGGGCTGCCTATAATACACTTCCTGATAAATTTTAAAAATCCACGGATCGCCCCTGTAGGCTCTGATATAACCTACCAGTTCATTATAATTTCTCCATGAACCATTGTTGTAATGATGAATATCACATTCATCCGCATTTGGGTTGCGATTGTAAAGTTGCTTGTAAGCTGAAATAATCCAGGGGTCGCAACTTTGTCCTTTTACATTGTTGAAAAAAACAACCGAAGAGACGAAGAGAAAAATAAGTACCTTTTGTTTCATGATTAATATAGTTTTAGATTAGAAAATAATTACTTTACAAATAAAAAATCAAATTTTTTTGTTGCACCGATTTTTACGTAAGTATCTTCGTTCTCTTCCTTGAATTATAAAGAAAGGTTGAGTTGGCGCACATTTGCGCCAGAGTATCAGAAAAGTCAAAGATTTAGCAAATCCCAAAGTCACTGAATTTTCAAATAAAAATCGCCATCGGTAATGTTCATTATTTTTGCCTGGGTTATATCGGTATCATATTGATAAAAGTCACCACTAAAAGTTCCTTTAATAGTTCCGTCACTTATTGAGGTAATAGTGACGGTAAAATGATGGCTTAGTTGAATTCCTTTTTGAACTCCGTCGATATAGACACCATGGCCGGCCATATAAATATTTGCTGGTGATGCTATTGTCGGGTAAGGAATATAATCGGCATAGAGGCCATAAGTGCCATTGCTGGATGAATCGGTGTAAGTGCCGGTGGAAATGGAGTCGCTGCTTGATATATATAACTCAATCACCGCCCCATGTACTATATCAAACAAGCTATTATGTCCTCGAATAGAAAGATCATTCATCACAGGTGTACCGGAAGCATCCTTTGTAATTTGACAGGTATCGCCCTGTGAAAAGTCTTCCGTAGTTCCGTTTAATTTAAACGTGATGTGATAACCACTCTTTATCATTGCAACTTGTTGTGGATTACAGGAGCTGCAAACCAAGAGTATTACTGTAATAAAACAAATCCACAAGGATGGGCTTAATCCTAATTTATTTTTGATTTTCATGATGTATTAATAATATTTAGTTTAAAAATAGTTTTTGAGATGAGCGGATAATTCTCCTTTACCCAGATGATAACAATGGGCTATATTGTAAACACCGGACTGCTGTGTACTGGTTTTGGCCATTGTTGCGAAGAAAAAAGTTACCCCGATTCAAACATTTGGTTCTTCGTTAAAAATATGTTAGGGAAAAAAAGTAAAATAAATAGTTTGGACTGGTTCGTAATGCGTCTTGGCACTTGCATAATTTTTGGTTTTTAATTTTAAGCACAGTAGAAAATATTCTTTTGGCTGCAATGACTTTTGTTTTCAGTGTGGCAACAGATGATGGGTTTTATGTATTTTTTTCGCTTATCTACAGGAGACAAATTTCGTTGCGCTGCTTAGCAAACACAATACATCATTTGCATGATTTTTTAATGCTCAGAACTTTATATTTTTAATGCCTGAAATTTATCAACCATAAGATTAACCCGGGATTTTTCAAGGTGAAAAAAAATTTCTTTCCTACTCAAAAAAGATTCATTGTTGCTCTCGTTTTTGTATGCGTTCAATGCACCTTGCAGGCACAGCCGCTTAAGCAATTCAGCAGCCATACTTTCAGCGTAAATGAAGGCCTGCTTGCCAACCGGATAGTGGATATTGCAGAAGATAATGCAGGCTTTGTATGGGTAAGTTTTGGGGCAGGGTTGCAGCGGTTTAACGGGAATGAATTTGAAGCCGTTCTTCCACAACAGGGCTTACCCGAAACCAATCATCCGCATTTTTTCAAGCTGCACAATGGCAACCTGTGGCTAAGCTATCACAGCGGCATCAGCGCCTACAACAGCATTACCAACAAGTTTGAAGTAATATATGAAACTCCCGAAAGAGATTTGAAAAATATGCATCTACCGGAGCCCTACCAGGTTTCGCCGGTGATGCCTGTACTGGAAACAGCAAATGCGGTTTGGTGCTGGTCAACACCTCAACATCAATTTATTGCCATTGATAAATCAACCCACAAAGTTGCCGGCACATTTAATATAACAGGTAAACTTCCCGGAGTAAAATATTTTAAAAGAAGCAGTTCCGGCACTTTGCTTGTTAGCTTCGACCAGGGTATAGCCGAAATAGATTTTACCACAAAAAAAATTGTGCACTTGTATCATATTCCGGGGATTATAAAGTTAGTGTATGATTTTTTTTCCTTGAAGAAGGATACTTTGCTGCTCGCTACAAATAAAGGAATTTTTAAAGCCGGTCTTACAAGCGGTTCCACAGAATTGTTGAGCCGTTATCCTGCAAATGTTGATACCACCGGCATTGCATGTATCTCGACGTGTTATTTATACAATAATCTTTTTGCAATTGCTGTCAATAATCAACTGTATATTTTCAATGCTAATTCCGGCAAATTTTTGTACCGGATGGTGAACCGACAAAATCAAAATTTCTTTGACCTGGGTTATATCACATTTTGTATGCCCGACCGTTTTAATAACCTTTGGTTATTATCGTTTTCCGGTTTAAGAAAAATAAATTTCGAAACACCCAATATCAAATATTACGGCGTACCCGATGTACGCAAAAATTTTTCCCGGGTCATTTTCCCTGATAAAAAAGCTAACCTCGTTATCACCGGCTCGCTCTTTAACCAATTGTCGGTTTTCGATACTTCGGGTCATCTCTTAAAACAATTTACTATTCGGCCAAGCACAGCCGCCCAAGAGGTTAGCTGTATTCTGAAAGTTGCACAAAACAAATACCTGGTTTTTGCCGACGGCAAATATTCTGTTTATCTCTTAAACACAGCCACGATGCGACTTTTGCCCTTGTATACCGGATTGGAAACCTCTTATTACCCCCTTAAAGTAATGGGAGATACGGCTGCAATATTATCGCAGCCAAAGGCCGTGGTGGAAGCTTTTTATTCTCCTCAAAAAATTCGGTTTAGGCCTTTGGTCAATACGACTGTTTTGTGCGCACTGCTGGATGATAAGGGACAGTTATGGATTGGCGGAGCGGGAAAATATTCTTTAATGAAAGGGAGAAATTTTTCGGATAAATCTGTTTTTTATCTCAAAGAAAATGTAGTAACAAAATGTTTTTTCCAGGACAGCGATGGAGACGTCTGGCTGGGAACGGAGGAAGGATTGTATAAAATTAATTCAGTTAACGGAGCTGTGATGCGCGTTTATAGAAAAAAAGACGGTCTTGCTGATGAAAGTATTTACAGCGTGCAGGAGGATGATAATAAAAACATCTGGTGCAGCACTAATAAAGGTATTTCGTGCATTTATAAAAACGGGCGTATCATAAACCTATACGCTTCAGATGGCTTGCAGGGCAATGAATTTAATACCAACGTAAGTGCAAAAGCAAGCGACGGAGAATTGTTTTTCGGAGGGACCAATGGTGTAAACAGTTTTTATCCAGGACAAATAAAAATACCAGGTGAAAATCCGCTGGTACTTTTGCAGCGAATTAATGTAATGGACGCCGCATGGCGGACCGACACTGCCGCATGGTGCATACATCGCATCAAACTTCCTTACTCACAAAATGTTATCTCGTTTGATTTTATTGCGCTTGGCCGGTATGAACCGGAGGTGTATAATTATCGCTACAAAATGAAGGGTATAGATCATAACTGGGTGAATGCAGGAAGAACAGGGCATGCACGATACGCCTTGCCACCCGGAAAATACACTTTTGAATATGCTGCAGGAGTTGCAGGTGAAAGTACGAACTCTATAAAGTACATCACTGTTATTATCACCCCGCTGTTCTGGCAAACGGTATGGTTTAAGATAGTTGTAATAGTAGCTGCCGCAGCCATGCTGTGGGCAATAATGTATTTGTATAACAAAAGACGATATCAAAGAAAATTGCAGCAGCTAAAAATGCAACAAAGCATTCAACGTGAAAGGCAGCGCATATCAAGAGACCTGCACGACAATGTAGGCGCCTATACCACTGCACTTGCTGCTGGCGCCGAAGAACTAAATAAACTGACAGTAAAAGAAGAGGTACAGCAAACTGCCGAATACATTTCTGCAAATGCAAAAAACATTATCGCTTCTTTGCAGGAAACCATCTGGGTTTTAAACAATGACATTATCACTATCACCGATTTTTCTGACCGTCTTAAAGTATATGCCCAAAAAATTTTGCATCATAATAAAGGCATACAAATCAAATTTCACGAAAGCATTGTAAACGATATGGAGCTTTCACCCGGTGAAGCGCTCAATGTTTTCCGCGTGATGCAGGAAGCGTTGCATAATGTACTCAGGCATAGCCACGCTTCGCTCATAAACATTGAAATCATCAGCAATAGTGAAATTTCCTTTTCTTTGAAAGATAATGGCAATGGTTTTGACATTAGCCAGCCACCTACCGGTAATGGATTGTACAATATGCGTCATCGTTGTGAAGAAGCAGGTTACCAATTAAACATTGATTCCGGTGCAGACGGCACGATGGTTTTGCTGAAAAAAAATCATTCATTTGCAGTATAGAAAATTGTTTGAATTTTCTGCATTTTTATAATAAAATTTCATGGCCGTTAAATTAGCGATAGTAGATGATAAAGCGATAGTGAGAAGAGCGATTAAAAACAAATTGCAATCTTCCACCGAAATCAACATCGTAATGGAAGCGGCAAACGGTAATGACTTCCTTAAAAAAATGAACGATGCCCTGGCAACGAATTTGCCAGAAATTGTTTTAATGGATATTGAAATGCCCGAAATGGACGGCATTCAAACGATTGCGATTGCCTCAACGCTTTTTCCTGAAATAAAATTTATTGTGCTTACTGTATTTGATAACAGCGAAAAAATTTTTGAAGCCATCAAAGCAGGCGCCAATGGCTATTTGCTGAAAGACGATGAAGCCATTAATCTTATTGATGCGGTTATGCAGGTGGCGAATTATAATGCCGTGCCAATGTCACCCGCCATTGCAAGAAAAACTTTAGGCTTGTTAAAAACAGGAACAACCGATGATAACCACGGCAAGGTAGAGCCCGGTTTGCTAAGTCGCCGCGAATACGATGTGCTGGTTTCACTTGTTGAAGGTCTTGAATACCGGGAGATAGCAGAAAAATTGTTTATCAGTCCTGCAACTGCAAGAACACACATCGCCAACATTTATCAGAAGCTGCACGTAAAATCAAAAGCACAGGCGATAAAAATTGCGTATAAAAACAGGTGGATATAGAAAAACAGATTGTTTATGATCCGGTAAATTCCTTGGGTAATGTTTCAAATTTAAGAATAATGGACAGGTGTTGGGATCGGAAGCACCCTCAACTAGGTTCGAAATGATTTAGTATTTTGTAAGACATGAGTGGCGACAAATATATAATCAGTGATAAATCAAGAGCGCAATGTAATTTCTCAAAAAGTTTTTTTGCAAAAGGAGTAGTAAACCAACAAATAAATTGAATTTCTGTTTTCTTCTTTTGTTCAACAGCCACTCTATTTTCATGCTATAGTAAAGCAACAAACTTGGAAGATTCCTGTTTTGGTTTTTGAGTAAACATCCCGTCATATTAATCCTTTGGTCAAAAAAATTGCTTTTATTTTACTTAAGAATTCCTACTTTCATGCCTGATTTTTAAAATCCACTTTATTGATATGGGAGATTTTCAAGTAAAAGTTCAGCCAAAAAAATATGATGCAATTATTATCGGATCAGGCGCCGGTGGCGGAATGGCAGCGTATGTTTTGGCCAATGCCGGTTTAAAAGTTTGTCTGCTCGAAGCAGGTCCGAATTTTAATC
>DAHXOZ010000136.1 GCA_027364635.1 bacterium
CCACTTTTTCGCCTACCTCTTTTCCCATTTTACCTACTCTTTCACCTACTTCCTGCATTTTAATATCAATCCATGGATTCCAAGAGCTATATTTTTGATTCCGTTTATCTCGTTCTTTTTTCGGTGGGGACATTTCGGTCCGCTTACATTTCCTCATTTCGTCAGCTTTACTTTTAGCCCCGGCTCGTTTCTTATCTATATTATTTTGTGGCTGGTAATTCCTGAAGCAACAACAACGAGCGAAAAACTTGAAATGAAAGGAGAAAAGATCGATTTGAATTCTATTAAAAATTCAGTCTTAAAAGAAATGCAGGAAGTAGGTGAAAGAGTAGGTAAAATGGGAAAAGAGGTAGGCGAAAAAGTGGGTAAAATGGGAATGGAAGCCGGCGCTGCAGCAAAAGAAAAAGGAACGGATCTTGGCAAGGATATTCATTACGCAGCTCATCGTTCTTCCGGGGCAATTGGAAACGTTATCGCTACACTTGTTAAAATATTTGTGTACTTTATTTTGGGCTGTGTGGCACTGGCAATCATTGTCGCTTTATTTGCTATTGCAACTGTTGCGATAGGCTTATTTCCTTTAAAAGATTTTGTGCTGACTAATGGCTGGCAAACCATTTTTGCATGGGGCACATTGATTTTCTTTATTGCAGTACCTGTTATAGGAATTATCACCTTTATCATCAGGAGATTTGCGCGTATTAAAAAGAGCAATAAATTAATGCGCTGGTCATTTGTAGGTCTTTGGATTGTAGGAATTGCCTCTTTTGTTGGATTATTGATTTCCATCGGCCGCGATTTCAGAAGTGTAAACTCGATGAATGTGCAAAATATTGAACTAACCAATCCGCATGTAAGCAGCCTTGAGGTGATGCCGTTTCAAAACAACACTTACAACAGGTATAATAGTTGGTTCAGGCTGGAACCCTTTGCCACTTTTGGAATAGATGACGATACCGCTTATATTACCAATGTAAGAATAAGAATTACTAAATCCGCTTCCGATAGTTTTGAAATTAGCGAAGTGAAACTTTGCAACGGAAGCACAAGGAGGAACGCGGATACATTAGCCTCGCTTATTCATTTCAACATTTCGCAGAATGATTCATTGTTGATGATGGACAGGTCGATACCAATCAATACGACCGATAAATTCAGGAACCAATATGTGGAAGTCACCATTGCGGTGCCCGTTGGCCATTATATTAAAATCAATAGAAATTTTGAGCATTGGAACACGGTGAGGATCAATGGTTTTTGGAGGGATAACTATGATTGGTACGACTACAATGATAACAACGGGGATTTTAATTATGAAAAAGGAGTGCAATACGTGATGAAAGAAGATGGACTTTACACTTTAGATGGGCGCCGTTCGGATGAAAATAACAGTGATTGGAATAGTTCCCAGGACAACAATGTAAACCCGGGCCAGAACAATGGTGGCTATCGCTATAATCAAAATATTGATTCTGTAAAGAAGACACAGGAAAAGCAAATTCAGACTATGGAACAAAAAGTGGATTCGTTAAAAGCAGTTCATGAAAATGAACTCAGGAAAATGAAAGATTCATTACAAAAGGAAAAACAGGAAATCGATCAAAAGCTCGAAAAACTAAATAAAGGAACCGCTTTACATCAAAATGATCGTGAACAAAAAATCCCCGAGAACTTTACCTTCATTATGTACATCTGAAAATTTTTGGATGTTTAGTTGGACAGGCTTCATGCAAATGCATGGGGCCTTTTCTGTTATTAGTAAACAAACAAATTGGCGCAATTTCTAATTTTTATCGCTTCAAAAAATTGGAATTAACTTTGTTTACTATAGTTTCAATGTTTAAAAGATAAAAATGAATCCGGAAAGAACTGAAGTATCCACTCTTGGCGAGTTTGGGCTGATTGATCACCTTACAAAAAATAATGAAATAAGAAATGCGTCAACTATATTGGCAGTGGGCGATGATGCGGCCGTTATGGATCATTTTGGAAAGCAAACCGTGGTAACAACCGATATGCTGGTAGAAGGAATTCATTTTGATTTGATGTACACTCCTTTAAAGCATCTTGGCTATAAAAGTGTGATTGTAAACCTCAGCGACGTATATGCGATGAACGCTTCTCCGGCACAAATTACCATGAGTCTTGCCTTCAGCAACCGTTTCAGCGTAGAAGCGTTGAATGAATTTTATGAAGGCGTGTATGCGGCATGTGATAAATACAATGTCGATTTGGTGGGCGGCGATACTACTTCTTCACAAAAAGGGTTTATCATTTGCGTAACTGCCATAGGCGAAGTACCGCCCAATAAATTTGTTACACGAAGCGGCGCTAAGAAAGATGATCTTATTTGCGTAAGCGGCGAACTCGGAGGCGCATTCCTGGGATTGACCTTACTCGAAAGAGAAAAGAAAATTTTTCTTGAAACCAAAGGCGTTCAGCCCGATCTTGAAAACCAGGATTATATTGTTGGAAGAATTTTAAAACCGGAAGCAAGGAGAGACATTATAGATTTTTTTGCGGAAAAAGAAATACAACCCACTTCAATGATCGATATCAGTGATGGATTAAGCAGTGAACTTTTGCACATCTGTAAAAAAAGCGAAGTTGGTTGTGTGTTGTACGAAGAAAAAATTCCGGTGAATGAGATGGCCCGCCAGTTTGCTTATAAACTTGAAGTAGATCCTACGGCCTGCGCCTTAAGCGGCGGTGAAGATTATGAATTACTTTTCACTGTAGATCAAAATGATTTTGAAAAGATATCTGAGAATCCTAACATCAGTATTATTGGATATATCACTGAAAATGAAAAAGGTTCCGTAATTATTACCAAAGGTGGTAACACACATCCGCTAACTGCACAGGGATGGAATGCGCTTAAATGATTTTTAATTATCAAACCATTTTTATCGTAACAATTTTATTAGGATTATAAATCATGAGGCGAAATTATCTTTTGTTTTTTTTACCGTTATTTTTTTCCTGCTCGGTCTCAAAAAATTATAACCCGAATAAGAAATATCCTAAGAAGCAATTACAGGAAGATTATACTTTATTGCGTAATATCCTCGAACAGAAACATCCCTCTATTTATTGGTATACTTCCAAAGACAGTATGGATTATTATTTTGATGCCGGATATAATGCCATACAGGATTCTATGACAGAACTCCAGTTTGGGTGGAAAATTATTGCGCCACTCACTTCTGTAATTCATTGCGGGCATACCAGTTTCAACATGAGCAAAGGTTGGAATCATTTTATAAAAAATAAAATCATTCCTTCTTTTCCGTTGTATTTAAAAGTTTGGAAAGATACCATGATGGTGATCGGGAACCTTAACCGCAAGAATCGCCTCATCAATAACGGTTCATTTATCACTTCTATCAACGGAATGAAAAATGAAGAAATGATCAATTATATGTTTCATTTTTTGGTTGAAGACGGCTATTCTGAAAACGTGAATTATATCCGCCTCAGTTCTGATTTCCCTTATTTTCATCGCAACATATTCGGATTATATAAAAGTTACCAGGTGAGTTATACAGATACTTCAGGCAATTCCAAAAATGTAGTAGTCCCCTATTTTAAGCCGGCTTCCGACACAACAAAAAAGAAAAAGACAATTAAAAAAAGACAGGAAATAAAATACACTCACCAGGAAAAACTAAAATTCTCACGCTCATTACAATACGATTCTTCTTTGGCATTAATGACCGTAAACAGTTTTTCAAAAGGCCATCTGAAAAGCTTTTTTCGCCGTTCTTTCCGTGAAATGCGAAGAAAAAAAACGAAGAATTTAGTAATTGACATAAGAGCCAACGGCGGCGGCGATATCATAAAATCTGTTTTTCTTACCAAATATTTACGAAATACACCTTTTAAAGTGTCGGATACTGCAGACGCTGTCAGCAACACTTTAGCGCCCTATACCCGCTATATATCTCATGGATTTTTCAATAACATCGGTTTGCTTTTTGTAACCCACAAAGAGAAAGACGGCAGGTATCACTTTGGATATTGGGAACGTCATACTTTTAAACCGAAACGCAAAAATCATTTTAATGGTAACATTTATATTCTTACTAACGGGCTTACTTTTTCTGCATCCTCCATTTTTTGCAATGATGTGAAAGGCCAGGAAAATATTAAGCTGGTAGGAGAAGAGACCGGCGGGGGATGGTATGGAAATTCGGGAATTATGATTCCTGACATTACACTTCCGAATACTAAAATAAGAGTACGGCTTCCTTTTTTCAGGTTGGTGCAATACAAGCATGTTCCTATAAAAGGAACGGGTGTTTTACCGGATATTTTTGTGGGGCCCAACTGGCGCGATATTCTGAATGGTGTGGACACTAAAATCCAAAAAGTAAAAGAAATCATCCGCGAAAAGAATGATGGGTAATGTTATAAGAATTGATTTTAGCCAGAATTAAAATCTGTAGAATTTGTTTGTTTATTGTTTGGGATATTCTATTGGATTTTAATAACCGAGTTTTCGACCAAAGCAAAAACATGATCTTTAGGGGAAGGTTTTATTTTTGCTAATCCTGTAAAGGCGCTGAAAGCGGGCAACACTGCGTGCTTTTTACCAAAATAAAAACAGGGAAGCATGATGCTTTGATTTCCGGCTCCGTTCATTTTGATACCCGGATGTATATGCCCTGAAAAAGTAAATAATTTATCATCACAAACCGCGGCATCATGAGTGAAACAAAAATCTTTTATCGTTAACTTATTTTCAAAGACGGTGATATTGGCTTTTTGGTAAAAGCCCGCCGGCAAAATATCATGGTTGCCTCTGATCAAATAAAAATTCGTTTGCGGCATGTCATTTCTCCATTTCAGGAAAAAATTGGCTTCTTTATTTTCATCACTATGAAACATATCGCCGGCAATTAATACAATTTTTGGTTTAAAAAACTGAATCTGCGAAAATAGTTTTTGCAAGTCTTCTTTAAAAATATTTTGTGGAATACCAATGCCGGATTTTCTGAAGTGCCCTGATTTCCCGAGATGCAGGTCAGAAAGAATAAGCGCACTTTCTTCTTCCCAAAAAATGCAACGGGCCGATGAAAGCCAAAGTGTTTGTTGGTGAAATATAAAACGAAGAGGTGCAGGCAACTTTTTTGGCGGCAAGATAAAGAATTGCGCTGTTCCATCTTTCTGTTATCAGTAAACTAACAAATTCGAAGGATTTTTATTTAGCAAACAATAGCAAAAATAATTTAATACCCGCTGTAATGGCTGTTATTTACGCCGCGGTTATGCTGTGCGCCTGAGGCATACTTTGAGCCGCTACAACCTGATAAAATGGTTAAGAATCCTAAGACAACTAAAAAAAGTTTTAAAATGGTTTTCATATTATAGAGTTTAATGTGCCGGATTAAAGAATCAATTAATCAGCATCACCCAATAAAAACGTTGCAAAGCTTCTGTTATTGTAATTGAATATTATTCATACTCAAATATGATTTGAACAATAACTTTCATCCTGAAGCCTTCGAAAAAGAATTACCGGACGAGAAACTCATATTAAAAGTCAAAAAATGCTATTCCAAATAACCTGTTGAACCTCCGTAGCAAAAATATTTTTGCTTAAAGGATTATTGGTAATAATAATTGGGTGAAGCGCTACAGGAGTTCCTGTTCTTCCGTGCGAACCTTTTACCAGCGTTGCGTCTAAAGGAATTACATCCATCACATATCGAAATCCGGCTTTCTTCCTCAACAGTTTATAACCTGCCCTTAGTTTGGAAGTCATAAACATTTCAACCGGATCATATCCGGGTTTTTTATGAATATCCACTACCCGCGCATAATCAGGAGCAACGGCATCGTCCAGCCAAAAATAATAAGTAAACCAACTTTGCTGATCAGCCATTAATACCAGGTCGCCACTACGTTCATGATTAATATGATAATTGCTCTGCGCCGGTTTATCTAAAATAAGCTCTATCCCCGGCACTTTTTCCAAAAGAGATTTTACCTTACTGGTTACAGAAGCATCATTAATATAAACATGAGCTATTTGATGATCCGCTACCACAAAGGCTTTTGAAGCACCCGGATCCAATAACTCCAGACCTCTTTCTACACGAATTTGCAATAAATCATTTTCCCTGAACAAACGATTTAAATGTATGGGATTGTTGACCGCGCCTATGCCATATTCAGAAAGGATAATAATTTCCGCATCTTTCTTTTCATAATAATTCACCAGTTGCTCAATTACCTTATCTATCTCATCCAGGTCTTTGGAAATCTTGCTTAGGTCAGGACCGAATTTCTGAAGGCAATAATCAAGATGTGGAAGATAAATTAAGGAAAGAGTTGGGTTGTGCCATTCATCCGTTAAGATCGAAGCATTAGCTATCCATTGAGTAGATTTAATGTTAGCGCCCGGCCCCCAGAATTGGAACAAAGGGAATTGGCCCAGTTCTTTTTGAAGTCTGTCCCGCAACTCTGCAGGATGAGAATAACAGTCGGGCATTTTTCTTCCATCTGCCAGGTAATTGGGCCTCGGCGTAACTGCAAAATCTGCTGATGAATACATATTGTACCACCAGAACATTTTAGAACAGGTAAAAGAAGGATCCGCTTTTTTTGCTTTTTCCCAAATCTTTTCTGCATGAACCAGTTTGTTCGATTGCTTCCAAAATTTTACTTCATTATCTTCCCTGTCATACCAGCCATTGCCAACAATGCCATGCTCCGAAGGCCATTTGCCTGTGATATAAGTTGACTGTACTGAAGTGGTAACTGCAGGAAGCATCGGGGTTATCAAGGAAATATTTTTTGCAAGAATATATTTTTGTAAAAAAGGAGTATGTGCTCCTATTAACGATGAAGAAAGGCCTACTACATCAATTACAACAGTTTTTTTCATTTACAGTTCTTTCTATTTTAAACAAATCAATTATCCAGCATTTGTGTTACCCATTTCATTTCCCTGGTAATAGAATCCTGAATGGGCAATTTTAATTCTGATGGAAGTACGTCCCAGGTATAAGTTTCCACTTCAAGATGGTTGGTAAAAGGATTACTTTTTTGAAGTGACAGCACTTCTTTTATTTCATCTTGTGTGGAAGATAGTAAATCAAATTTTTCGGTAAATATGGGTACATGAAAATGGGCACGCCATTCTGCAAAATCTGGATTATGTATTTGTTGTATCGCTTGCGGCAGATCAGGATATCGTAATAATTTTCCACCAATCGTTTTTGCCACTACCTGGTGCAGGTAAGTAGGCTCGTTGAAATTTTCAAAACTTTTCTTAAGGCTATTTCTGTTGTTTAAATCCATTTTCGATTTTAAGGCTGCACTAATCTGAATTTTACCAATTTTTATTCCCCTTTTCAACACCTCGTTGATGATTTTTTTATGAGGTTCATATCCGATTGCAAAATGGCACACGTCGTAGCATAAACGCAAATGTTCTTTTATTAAATCTTCAGCATGTTGTCCTGAAATCTTAAGTTTTTCTTTTATAACTGGGACGCCTAAACGAATTAAGTCATTCTCAAACCAATCTAAAAATTCTTCTCCTGTCTCCAATAATCCATCGGGCTCCGGCTCTATATCGAGATGCAGTAATTTTCCTGTGGATTTATGAATCAGTATAAGATTTTCAATCACATGAATTACATTTTTGGTAGCCGTTTCCCTGCAATCATCCAGGCTTTCTTTTGTATCAAACCAAAGCCTGTAGCTCAATGGAGAAGTTGATACACCACCATCCATGTCAGCAGGCAATAAAGCTAATAAAATATGGAATAAACGAATTGTGTAATCCACTCTTTCAGAAGTTGTCCAGTCGGGCGTGTGCACCTGGTCTTTTACAATGGTATTATGAAATCCTCCATAAGGAAAACCGTTCATGGTAAAAACATAAGCATCTTGTGCTTTGAGCCATTCTTTAAATTCTGAAAGATTTTCTTTTTTGATCAGTTCGATACTTGCTTCATTGGATAATCGTAATCCAATGCCCATAGCATTATTGGGTGAGATCTTTTCTTTTATAGAAGGGAAATTATCTTTTATAGAATTAAAATGATCCTTCCAGTTTTCTCCCTGGTGAATATTAGTGCAGTACGTTAAATGGCCGGCTACAGTAAACATACTTTTTCTTTAATTTTTTATTTTATCTATCATTGAATGTTGATATTCCGACAGCTTTTGTGAAGCAACTTTTAGCAAAGAAAAATTCAGATCGTGAACTTCTTCGCCGATACCAATATCAGCCAGTAACATCACAGTTAATTGTCCTCCCAGGTGTTCCCGAAATTCCTGTAATCCTTTTAATATGTCACTGTTTTCATCCAGAACCTCAAACAAAGGATTGGTAATTTCAAAACCTGTATTTAATAAAAGCTGGATTATTCTTTCAGCTTTTTCCATCAATAAGCGGCCTGATAAAGCCGAATAAATTGTATCCAATGCAATTCCCATTGCCACAGCTTCTCCATGTAAAATTTTAAATTCTGATAATTGTTCCAGCTTGTGCGCACTCCAGTGGCCAAAATCCAGCGGTCGGGAAGAGCCAAGTTCAAATGGATCGCCCGAAGCAATATGCTGAAGGTGCAAGGCGGCACAACGGCGGATTAAATAATTCATTGTTTCACGATCCCTACTCATTAATTTTTCCACGTTTTCCTCAATCCAGTAATAGAAATCAGCATCTTTGATCAATCCTACTTTTATTGCTTCGGCAATCCCCGAACGCCAGTCTCTTTCACTTAGTGTTTCTAAAAAAAGATCATCATTAAATACCGCAACAGGAGGTGCGAAATTGCCAATAAAATTTTTTTTACAGTTATAATTGATTCCGTTTTTCACTCCGACTCCTGAATCATTTTGCGATAAAACCGTAGTGGGAATACGTATATGTTTTATACCCCTGTGCGCGACTGCCGAAGCATACCCAATAAGATCCAGAACCGAACCACCACCAATGGCTGCCACGTAAGAATGGCGGTCAATTGCATTTACATCAATGGATTTAATTATCGAATCAAAATACACAGAATTATTCTTTGCTTTCTCCCCTCCCGGTATCACAACCATCTCTTTAACCAATGAGATGGAATCATTATTTTTAAAATAAGACCGGATTGCATTCGTTAATTCCGGGTGCTTATTAAGAACCCCCTCATCAATAACAAAAAGAATCTTTTGAGTAGTTAAGGGAACAGTTCGTTCTCTTAAGAAATTTTCAAAATCCTTGTTAGAAATTTCAAAAATGCCGCTGGTAAAATAAACCTTGTAATCAAAATTCACGCTAAATGACTGCTCCAGGTAATCCATAAAACAAAGTACTTAAAAAGGGTATAAAATTTTTTGAAAAATTAAAACAACTCTGTTATGTAACTGCAAAAATTTTTGCCAGCCATAAAGAAACCGG
>DAHXOZ010000137.1 GCA_027364635.1 bacterium
CTGCTGAAGTGGGAATTCGCAAAGTGTTAGGTGCCGAAAAAAAATCACTTGTTTGGCAATTCCTTGGAGAGTCTTTACTGATGAGCATCCTGGCTTTTGTATGCGCTTATATCATCACGGTTGCTTTGTTGCCTGCGTTTAATTCCATTTCAGGAAAAGATCTTTCATTGTCTTTTATAAATAATCCGGGAGTGATCGGCGGTTTCTTTTTGTTATCGGTTATTACCGGTTTAATCGCAGGAAGTTATCCTGCATTTTATTTATCATCTTTCAAACCCGTAAAAGTTTTAAAAGGAAAATTTACCAACTCTTTAGCGGCTGTATCCTTGCGCAAAGGATTGGTTGTTTTTCAGTTCATCATTTCAGTAATCCTTATTCTTGCTTCTGTGGTTATTTCAAAACAAATGAATTATCTGCGTTCAGCCAATCTTGGTTTTGATAAACAAAGACAAATCGTAATTCCTTTGCGAAGCGGCAATGCAAAAAATATGTATACCTCATTTAAAAGCGAGATCAGCAAACTATCGCAGGTAGAAAGCGTGGGCGCCTCTTATTACAATCCCGGAATTTTTAATCCCAGTGATAACGGATTTTATAAAGACGGGCAAACCATGACCGATTCTAAAAGAACGCGCACCAATACGGTTGATTATGATTACCTGAAAACGCTCGGTATTAAGCCCGTCGCCGGGCGATTGTTTTCGCCTGATTTCCCTTCGGATACCAGCAACAGAATTATTTTAAATCAAACAGCGATAAAAGATATAGGATTTGCTTCGCCTGCAGATGCAGTTGGCAAGAATGTTTATTTTGAATACAGGGGAAAAAAGCTAACGTATGAGATTATTGGTGTGGTTAAAGATTTCCATTTTGAAGACCTGCACTTGCCCATAACTCCTTATGGTTATGGGTTGAGCAGCGATCAAAAGTTTAATTATATGGTGGTTCATGCAAAGCCCGGCGACGTAGCTCCATTATTGAAAACCCTTAATACCACCTGGCATAACTTAAATCCGAATGAACCTTTTGAGTATAGTTTTTTAGATAAGGATTTTCAAAAAAATTATGATGCGGAAAATAAACTGTCAGCCATCGTTGGATACTTTACCATCATTGCTATTTTAATTTCATGCCTTGGTTTATTCGGCCTTGCTACTTTTAGTGCCGAACAACGAATCAAAGAAATCGGTGTACGAAAAGTTTTAGGTGCAAGTGTAAGCAGTATTGTGACTCTATTGTCAAAAGATTTTATAAAGCTGGTGGGCATTTCCATAGTTATTGCATCTCCTATTGCATGGTATGTAATGAACAAATGGTTGCAGGAATTTGCGTACAGGATTCATATCAGTTGGATGGTTTTTGCGATCACTACCATCATTGCACTTCTTATTGCATTGGTAACTATCAGTTTCCAGGCAATAAAAGCGGCAGTTGCCAATCCGGTTGAAAGTTTAAGAAGTGAATAAAGCCAAATGTGCGAATTTGATCAATTTGTTGGTTTACTGTAATTATAAACATATTGTAACTGAAATGCGTAAACGAAAAATATTATGATTAAAAATTATCTGAAAACGGCCCTTCGAAATCTTACAAAAAACAAATTATATTCTTCCATAAACATTTTTGGATTAGCGATTGGGTTGGCTTCATGTCTTTTGATTGGGGTTTATATTTTGCATGAGTTAAGCTATGATAAATTTAATGTAAATGCCGCCAGAATTGTGCGCGCAACAATGGAGTTTCGCCAGGCAGGCACTGTGAATAAAGTAGCTACTACAGGCACTAAGCCGGGCCCGCAGTTTACGAGATCTTTCCCTGCAATTGAAAATTATGTGCGCACTTTTATCAGTCATAATGTGATAAAAAGCTCCAATAAAACTTTTGATGAACCACGGATACTTTACGCTGACCCTGCCTTCTTCAAAATATTTTCTTTTAAAATGATTGAAGGCAATGCGTCTACAGCTTTGAATGCGCCCGATAAAATCGTGATTACAGAATCAATGGCAAAAAAATATTTCGGTAACGACGATGCTGTTGGTAAAACGCTCACCAGCGGCGGAAAGGATTTACGTGTTTCTGCCGTATGTGAAGATGCACCACAGAATTCCCAAATAAAATTTGACTTCGTTACTCAATTTTCAAACCTGGGCAACCAGGTAAAAGAGGAACAATGGTGGACAGCCAATTGGATCACTTATTTTTTATTGCACAGTCAAAAAGATATTGCACCGCTTCAAAAACAGATCAGCAATTATATGCAAAGGGCGGAAGTACGGAAAGAAGCACGTTTGGAAGGAAATGATTATCTCACTTACCATTTGGAACCTTTAACGAAAGTCCACTTATATTCTTCACTTGCAGGTTTTGAACCGAACGGAAGTATAACCAAACTGTATATGTTGGGTTTGATTGCTTTGTTGATTTTAATTATTGCCTGTGCCAATTATACCAACCTGGCAACAGCCCAATCTGCAGGCCGCTCGAATGAAATTGGAATGCGTAAAGTAATGGGCGCTTCAAAAAAACAAATCTTTATTCAATTTATAAGCGAGTCGTCGGTGATAACTTTTGTCGCTGCCATACTCGCATTTTTTCTCAGCATATTCCTGGTTCCCTTTTTTAATACTGTTACCGGGCAAAACTTTTCCACTTCTGTTTTGCTGAAACCATTGCCTGTCTTATTCTTATTGGCTTTTACAGTAGTGGTTAGTTTTTTTGCCGGCCTCTACCCTGCTCTTGTTTTATCAGGAACGCAGGTAATGGGTGTGCTTAAAAAAGGATTCAATTTTACGGGAGGAAATAATTTTTTGCGCAAAGCCTTGATAGTAGCTCAATTCGCAATTTCAGTTTTCCTGATTATTTATACGGTCATTATTCTGCAGCAAATGCATTTTATGCAAAATAAAGATCTCGGGTACGACAAAGATCATATTGTGGTGCTTCCGATCGGAGTAAATATGTTGAAAAATTTTAAGAACCTGAAAGATGCTTTTGAGCAAGTGCCAGGCGTGCAGGCGGTTACTGCTTCTTATGATACTCCTGAAAACGTGGGTTGGGGCGATGGTATAACGACAACAGATGAAAACGGCAAACATGATATTTCAGTAAATGCAATGCCCGTTGATCTTGATTTTACCAAAACAATGAAAATGAAATTGGTGGCGGGCCGCGATTTTCTTCCGTCAGATTTTGGGATGATGGATACGTCCAACAATTATGAAAATTTCCACCAGCCTTATATCATCAATGAAACGCTGGCAAAGAAAATCGGTTGGACACCACAGGAAGCAGTTGGGAAAAGTATCAGCAAAGGCGTTTCCGGTCCTGTGGTAGGAGTGGTGAAAGATTTTAATTTCCAAAGCCTGCATGAACCGATTGGACCGATGTTGATTTTTCTTGGAAGTGATTATTCGCGCAATTTTATTCTCAGGATTACCGGGAACAACATAAAATCCACGCTTGGAAAACTGGAAGCAGTGTGGAATGATCGCATTTCAGACCGGCCTTTTACTTATCATTTCCTGGATGATGATTATAATAAATTGTATGTATCAGAACAAAAAACTTCTTCGTTATTTTCAATCGCAGCAGCCCTTGCCATTATTTTGGCGTGCCTTGGATTATTCGGCCTCACTGCATTTACGACTGTTCAACGTTCCAAAGAAATTGGAATTAGAAGAGTGCTTGGCGCTAATGTGAGCAGCATCACATTCCTTATTTCAAAGAATTTTTTGGAATTAGTGGCCGTTGCAATTTTTATTGCTGCACCGTTTGCATGGTGGGCTTCCAACACGTGGTTACAGGATTTTGCTTTTCGCATACCGGTTCATTTGTATGTATTTGTAGCAGCAGCAATTTTTACTGCTTTCATCGCTCTTTGTACGGTGGGGTATCATTCAATAAAAATATCGTTGACCAACCCTGTGGATAGTTTAAGAAGTGAGTAATTAGCTGATTCGCTAATTAGCCAATGTGCTAATGTGAAAATGAAGGAAACAGAAATAGGAATTATTTGTTGTTTAACTACATATAACAGTTATCTATAAACGAGAATAAAGATGATAAAAAATTATTTTAAAACCGCATGGCGAAATTTAACGAGACACAAAATTTATTCTTTCATCAATATTGCCGGGTTAAGCATGGGACTTGCTTGTGCCATGCTTATAATGTTGTATGTAAAAGATGAAGTAAGTTACGACAGATTTCATAAAAATGTAAATAACATTTACCGGGTTGTATCGGTACAAAAGCGTGGTAATGAAGTTCACAAAGGCGGCAACACCGGCTTTTTGCAGGGGCCACGCTTTACACAGAATGTCCCTGGCATTGCTTCTTTCGTCCGTATTCAAAGCGGAAATGAAGATATCAGGAGCGGTACTGAAATCCAGTCGCAGAAATTACTGTATGTTGATTCAAACTTTTTTAAAGTGTTTACATTTCCACTTTTATATGGAGATACAAAGAGTTGCCTCAAAGAACCTCATTCAATTGTTTTGAGCGAAGCTGAAGCAATAAAAAGATTTGGAACAAAAGATGCCGTAGGGAAATTTGTAATGGTAAAACAGGACAGCACCTTTGTCCCTTACAATGTGACTGCAGTTACAAAGCCCATTCCGCAAAATTCTTCCATTCAATTTGACGTTTTGATTCCCTTTAAAGAAAGCGAGGATGATGCAAAAAATAGCGACAACTGGTTTAATTTCTTCCTCAACACTTTTGTCGTTGTTAATCCAAACGCCAATCTGCAAACTGTCCAAAACCAAATGCAGAAATTCTATGTAAGTGATGCATCATCAACTTTTCAAAAGATGGTTAAGTTATACGGCCTTGGCGATGAAAGCGGCATGGGAACTTACGGATTGCAACCTTTTACCGATATGCATCTGAATACAGAACTGCCGCCACAAAACGGTTTGATTCATGCAAGCAACCCGATCTATTCTTACATTCTTTCTGGAATTGCCTTGTTTGTTCTGTTGATTGCCTGCATCAATTTTATCAATCTTACGGTTGCCCGGTCTGTAAAACGTGCAAAGGAAATCGGCATTCGTAAAGTGATTGGTGGCGACCGCAAACAATTGATCTGGCAGTTTATGGGTGAGTCATTTCTTCTTTGCACGATTGCTTTTGGATTTGCACTCCTGCTGGTGAAATTGATTTTGCCCGTGTTTAATGAACTTTCCAACAAAGCGCTTTCCTTTTCATATTTGTTTGATGCGAAATTAGTCGTGACTTATGTTTTACTCTTTTTAATTACGAGTATTCTTGCCGGCTTCTACCCTGCTCTCGTGCTTTCGGGTTATAAACCCGTTGATACTTTATACAGCCGGTTTAATATCAAAGGCAAAAATTATTTGCAAAAATCTTTGGTCGTTGTGCAGTTTACACTTGCCTCATTTTTGATCATAGGAACAATGACCATTTATTCGCAATTCAATTTTTTAACCAAAACAAAGTTGGGGTATGACGATAAAAACCTCGTGGTGGTTAATGCAGATATTCGCAATCACCAGGAAGCAAGTGTATTTAAAGACCAGGTTATGAACTTGCCGGGTGTTCTTGGAGTGAGTGCAAAAAATGGCGGCATGTGGGGAACGATGGCAAAAATTGCCAATGATTCTTCTATCCAGTTTCAATACGAAACGGTTGATGAAAATTACATCCCGTTATTAAAAATAAAAATGCTTAAAGGCCGCAATTTTTCTGCGGCTCATCCTTCCGATTCTACGAATTCAATAATCGTAAACGAAAGTTTTGTAAAACAGGCGGGGTGGAAAGATCCAATTGGACAAACTGTAAATTTCTTTTATAACAACAATGAAATTTATCATGTGATAGGTGTGGTAAAAGACTATCATTTTGCTTCGCTGAGCGAAAAGATCGGGCCGCAGATGTTCACGATGAAAAATAACAATCGTTATGGGAGTTATTATATCAAAATAAATCCGGCCACTACTACATCAACTTTAAAAGCGCTTCAAAAAACCTTTATGCAGTTTTACCCCATGAGCCCTTACTCTTACGAATTTAAAGATTCGCAAAACCGCGAGCAATATGCAGAGGAAGCTAAATGGAAGCAAATTCTTTTGTTCGGCGCCATACTCACTATTTTTATTTCGTGTATTGGTTTATTTGGTTTGTCGGTGCTTTCTGCAGAAAAGCGTACGAAAGAAATTGGCATACGCAAAGTACTGGGCGCTTCTGTGAACAACATTGTAACAATCCTATCTACCGATTTTTTAAAACTCGTTTGCATTTCTCTTTTAATTTCAATACCACTGGCATGGTTAGCCGCAAATAAATGGCTTGAAAATTATCCGTACCGGATCACTTTAAGTTGGGCATTGTTTACTGCAGGAAGTGTACTCGTAATTGTGATAGCCCTGGCAACTGTAAGCTTCCAGGCGGTAAAAGCAGCGATGGCTAACCCTGTAAAAAGTTTGAGAAGTGAATAATTGGCTAATTAGCTGATTAGCCAATATGATAATGTGAAAATGTGAAAATGAAGAGAACAGGTAACTTTTACGGGGCTGTGTGTCTACTCATTTCGCGCCGTCCGTTGCAAACGTGGACTATTTGAGGAAGTGAATAAAGACAAAAGGGAAAATATGAAAATGTGAAGATATGAAAATGAAGAAAACAGGAATTTGATCAATTGGTGGGTTTACTATAAAAGATAACGGTTAGCATTACCCGTAAATAGAAGATTGATTAAAAAAAATGGATAGCATGATAAAAAATTATTTCAAAATTGCTTTCAGAAGTCTTTGGAGAAACAAAGCCTTTTCTTTCATTAATATTTTTGGACTGGCTATTGGTATTGCAACGTGTTTAATCATCACTTTGTTTGTGAAAAACGAACTAAGCTACGACCGGTATAATAAAAAAGCCAATCAAATAGTGCGCGTTGTTTTTCGGGCAGATATTGATGGTCAAAAAATAAAAGAAGCCAATGTGATGCCGCCTGTAGCAAAATCGCTGCTGGCAGATTATCCTGAAGTAAAACAAGCAACACGGATACAAACAGGCGGACAGCAGTTTGTAAGCTATGGCGATAAAAGTTTTGAAGAAAATTCATTCGCTTTTGTTGACCCTAACTTCTTTGAGGTTTTTACGCTTCCGTTAATTGAGGGCGATGCAGCTACTGCGCTTCGCCAACCGAACACGATCGTAATTACCAAAGCAATGGCCGAAAAATATTTTGGTAATGAAGATCCGCTGGGAAAAGCTTTGAAGATAAAAGGAGCACCAACAGACTTCACCGTTTCAGGCGTTATCAATAAAGTTCCTGACAACTCCCATTTTCATTTTGATTTTTTTGCTTCGATGGAAAATGTGCCCGATGCAAAATCGTCTTCGTTTATGACCTCCAATTATTACACTTACCTGGTTCTGGCGAAGGGATATAATTATAAAAAACTCCAGGCAAAATTACCGGAATACGTGAACAAATATATGGGGCCGCAATTTGAAAAAGGATTTGGTATGACCTTAGCAGAATACAGGAAAAAAGGAAACAACATTGGTTTATATCTTCAGCCCTTAACCGACATTCATCTTCATTCTGATTTTACGAATGATTTGTCGCCGGAAGGAGATATTCGCTATGTTTATATTTTTAGTGCGATTGCTTTATTCATGCTCCTGATTGCCTGCATCAATTTCATGAATCTATCTACAGCGAGTGCCTCAAAAAGAGCGAGGGAAGTAGGAATACGGAAAGTGTTGGGTTCATTAAGAAGCGACCTTATCCGGCAGTTTTTAACCGAATCAATCGTACTAACGGCTTTTGCTTTGATACTTGCCATTGTTTTTGTAAACCTTGCTCTCCCCTTCTTCAACCAACTTTCAGGAAAGGAATTGTCATTCAATCCCGGCAAAAATCCATGGATTGCGCCTGCACTTTTTACAATAGTAATTATCACCGGCGTTTTTGCCGGAAGCTATCCCGCTTTTTTTCTTTCGTCGTTCAAACCTGTAAAGGTGCTGAAAGGAAAATTCACTTCTGTCAAAAAAACGATTGGCATCAGGAGCGGATTGGTGGTGTTCCAGTTTTTTATTTCGATAGTGCTGATCATTGCCACTACGGTTGTTTACAGGCAATTGGTTTACATTCAACATATCAAATTAGGCTATGATAAAAGCCAGGTAATCGTATTGCCTCAAACATATATGCTGCAAAATAACCAGCAGGCATTTTATAATAAATTAAAACAAGATCCGCGGGTAGAAAATGTAAGTATATCAGGATACATCCCTGCCGGCGCAAGCTATGGAAATAATTTTTTTATTTATCCGGGCAACAATGTTACTAATGTGGTGAAGACTTTGAGGTATGATGTAGATTATAATTATCTCAACACTTTGGGAATGAAAATGGCTTATGGCCGTTATTTTTCAGACAAATTCGGAACGGATTCTTCTGCCATCATTTTAAACCAAACAGCCGCCAGGGCGCTGGGTTGGGACAAAGACGCACTCGACAAAGTTGTTTCAAGAAAAGATAATTCAGGAAAACTAACCAGTTACCACGTCATTGGCGTGGTGAAAGATTTTCATTTTAAATCAATGCACGAACTGATTGCTCCGCTGGTAATGGTTTTAGGGAACGGTGCAGGCTCGATGATCGTTAAAGCAAAAACAAAAGATATGGCCGGATTGCTATCGGCCATGAAAAAAAGCTGGGCTACTTTATCGCCTGAGGGCCCGATGAATTATTCTTTTTTGGATGAAAGAGTTCAACAAACCTATGCTGCGGAACAGAAAATGGGCACTTTGCTCGCCATCTTTGCAGGCCTTACGATTTTTATTGCCTGCCTCGGTTTATTCGGGCTTGTAACTTTTTCGGCTGAGCAACGTACTAAAGAGATAGGAATCCGGAAAGTGTTGGGTG
The DNA here is from genome assembly GCA_027364635.1 of bacterium. GTDB lineage: Bacteria > Bacteroidota > Bacteroidia > Chitinophagales > Chitinophagaceae > Ginsengibacter. The sequence goes on from DAHXOZ010000137.1 coordinate 8,900, forward strand.
CGAGCGTAACCGGTATTGTAGAATTACTGTCAAAAGATTTTTTAAAACTGGTATTGGTTGCCATTGTGATTGCCACTCCCGTTGCCTGGTTTGCTATGAATAAATGGTTGCAGGACTTCGCCTACCGGATAAATATCAGTTGGTGGTTTTTTGTAATAGCCGGGGGCATTGCGGTTTTGATAGCATTGATCACCATAACTTTCCAGGCGATAAAAGCGGCGATAGCGAATCCGGTGGCGAGTTTGAGAAGTGAATAATTAATTAGCCAATTCGATAATTAGCCAATTTGATAATGAGCCAATTAGCCAATTAGCTAATTAGCCAATGAAGAACCATGATGGGTAAATGGAGAATACCAAGGAAAATGTGAAAATGTGAAAATGAAGTATTGTGAAAATGAAGTATTGTGCCGATAAAATTTTGCGAATCGGCTGAAACA
>DAHXOZ010000138.1 GCA_027364635.1 bacterium
CCCGGGAAACCTGCAATGAGCGTGGTTCTCAGGCAAATGCCGGGAATTTTATTTTTTATTTCACCAATAATGTCTTCCATTTCTTCCCGCGTGATCTGCCTTTTCATTGATTTCAACATCCTGTTGCTGGCGTGCTGCAAAGGCATATCGAGGTAGTTGCAAATGTTTTCTCTTTCCCTCATGGCGTCAATAATTTCCATCGGGAATTTTGATGGATACGCATAATGCAACCTGATCCATTCCAATCCGGGAATATCTGCCAGGGCATGCAGTAAACGAGGTAATTCTCGTTTTTTATAAATATCCAAACCGTAATAAGTAAGTTCCTGCGCGATCAGCATAATTTCTTTTACGCCGCGCGAAACCAAATTTTTTGCTTCTTGTACCAAAGATTCTATTGGCCGGCTAACGTGATTGCCACGCATTAATGGTATGGCACAAAAGGCGCAGGTACGATTGCACCCTTCGCTTATTTTCAGGTAGGCATAATGGTTAGGCGTGCTCAATAATCTTTCACCAATCAATTCTGCTTTATAATCTACTTCAAATTTTTTTAGTAAAAAAGGCAATTCCATTGTTCCGAAAAAAGCATCTACTTCCGGAATTTCATCTTCAAGATTTTGTTTGTAACGTTCGCTGAGGCAGCCTGTAACATAGACTTTATCCAGCTTTCCGCGTTTCTTTAGTTCAACCTGTTCCAAAATAGTGTTGATGCTTTCTTCCTTCGCCTTATCGATAAAACCACAGGTATTTATCACCACGATATTATGATCGAGTTTTTTGCTTTCATGCAGCACATTAATATCTGCCGCAGCTAATTGTCCACTCAGCACTTCGCTGTCGACCATATTTTTACTACAGCCGAGTGTGATGATATTTACTTTATCTTTTTTGTTTTTCGTCTTCATTTTTTGCCACTGATTACACAGATTTTCACAGATTTTTTTTGCCACGAATTACACGAATTTTCACTAATTTATAAAGCGTGTCCTTCTCCTTTGGAGAAGGGTTGGGATGAGGCCCCAATTAACTTTTTACTCCCCCAAACAAACTTTCTACAAATTCTTTTTTGTCAAATACCAAAAGATCGGTAGCTTTTTCGCCCACACCGATAAACTTTACCGGGATTTTAAACTGATCTGCAATCGCCAACACTACACCTCCTTTGGCTGTTCCATCGAGTTTTGTAATGGTAAGAGCCGTTACTTCAGTAGTTGCTGTGAAGTGGCGCGCCTGTTCCAACGCATTTTGGCCTGTACTTCCGTCCAAAACCAGCATTACTTCATGAGGAGCATTTGGCAGCACTTTGTTAATCGATCTTTTTATTTTATTCAATTCATCCATCAAATGGATTTTGTTGTGCAATCTCCCGGCGGTATCAATAATTACTACATCAATATTTTTAGCAACAGCACTTTGTACCGCATCAAAAGCAACAGCGCTGGGATCAGAACCCATGGCATGTTTTACTATCGGAACATTTGTTCTTTCGCTCCAGATGTTCAACTGGTCAACTGCAGCAGCCCGAAAAGTATCAGCCGCGCCGAGTAGAACTGATTTTCCTGCCAATGAAAAATTGTGAGCGAGTTTTCCGATGGTAGTGGTTTTGCCAACGCCATTTACGCCAACCACTAAAATTACATGAGGTTTGTGGCCGGAAGGAAGTTCGTAATTAATATAAGAAGTGTCTTGTGGTGCATCTACAAGGATAGATTGTATTTCTTCTTTTAAAATTTTATTCAGTTCATTGGTGTTGACGTATTTATCTTTTGCTACTCTTTTTTCGATTCCGTCAATAATTTTAACGGTGGTGTCTACGCCTACATCAGCACTTACAAGGGCATTTTCAAGATCATCCAAAACCTCTTCATCTACTGTACTTTTTCCTGCTATTGCTTTTGTGATCTTATCAAAAAAGCCTTCTTTGGTTTTTTGCAATCCTTGGTCAAGACTTTCTTTCTGTTCTTTTTTTCCGAATATTTTATCGAATAATCCCATGATAAATAATTATAAAATGGTAAAAATAAATAAAGCTATCCGCGATAATGCAGGATAGCTTTAATAAAAATTTAAACAGACACAGTTAACTTCCCAAATGCTCTTTGATATTGTCTTTATGGACAATTGATTCTTTAAAAGTGTAAGATCCTGTTTTAGGACTGCGAACTGTGCGTACTACTTTAGTCCAGTTTTTTGCATCTGCTGCTGCTTTCTGGTCTTTTGTTTTTATCGCGGTTTTTGCTGCTTTTGCCATGATTATTTAATTTCTTTATGAACAGTTACTTTTTTCAAAATGGGATTGAATTTTTTCAATTCCAAACGTTCAGGGGTGTTCTTTTTATTTTTTTTGGTAATATAACGGCTGGTGCCAGGCAAACCTGAAGCCTTATGCTCTGTGCATTCTAAAATTACCTGAACCCTGTTTCCTTTCTTTGCCATAACAAATTTTTAAAATATTATTTAGATCTTTACGCCATTAGCGCGCATTTCCTTTACTACAGAATATAGCCCGTTTTTATTGATGGTACGGATAGCTTCAGAAGATAGCTTCAAAGTGATCCATTTATCTTCTTCTGCCAGAAAATATCTTTTCTTCTGCAGATTGGGAAGAAACCTTCTGCGGGTTTTAATGTTTGAATGCGAAACAGTATTACCTGTAATCGGTCTTTTTCCTGTTACCTGACATACTCTGGCCATAATGATCTTTTTTTCGGACGGCAAAGGTAATAAACAAATAATTACCTGAAAAATAAATATCGGCTTTTTCAGAAAAAAATGATACGAATAACAGAATTAACGAATTGTAAAGCCATTCAGGCAGTTGCCAACAGTAAAACAACAAATTTGACAGATTTTTATTTTTAAAACGTCACTTTTGCTGGCGCTGGATTTCCCACAATAAATTTTTTAAACAGGCACAATTTGTGTTGAATAATTGGTATGGAAACATTTGGAGATGTAATAAAAAGTACTCAACCGGTTCTGGTTGATTTTCACGCAACCTGGTGTGGACCATGCAAAATGATGGCTCCGGAATTAAAAAAGTTTGCTCAAAACAATACCGGAAAATTACGAGTTATTAAAATAGATATTGATAAAAACCCTGCAACGGCGCAACAATTCCGCATTCAGGGCGTGCCTACGTTGATTCTTTTTAAAGAAGGAAAAGTTTTATGGCGCCAATCCGGTGCAATGAGTTCTTCTCAAATTTCTGAAGCGATAAAATCTCATTTATAAATGAAGTAATTTTGGCGCTTTCATTTTTTAATAAACAATAAAATGGCAACTTCTTCGATAAATGCAGTTTTTAAGGGCGGTATGAATTTTACTGCTGATATTAATGGACACAAGATTGAAATTGACACCGAAGAATCACGGGGTGGAAAGAACCTGGGTACCCGGCCGAAAGCATTGATGCTGGCTTCTTTGGCTGGCTGTACAGGGTTGGATGTAGTAGGCATATTAAAAAAAATGCGGGTGAATTTTTCCGATCTTTCGATAAAAGTAGATGCACATCTTACAGAAGCTGAAGCGGCTATCTATGATGAAGTGACCATTAATTATTCCATTAAAGTGGAGAAAGAGGATGAACCGAAAGTAGAAAAGGCAGTGAAACTATCGCAGGAAAAATATTGCGGCGTTACCAAAATGTTTGAAGCGTTTGCAAAAGTATCTTACAAAATACATTACCTCTAAAAATCAGCTTACAGTTTACGGGTTTTCTTTTCCTGGTAAACTCTCATCATCTGAAGCGTAACTGCAAGCAGGATCAGCGCAAAGCCAAAATAAAATCCCGGTCCTAAAAATTTATTTTCTTTAAAAATAATAAAGGCAAGGATAATAGAATATACCGGTTCAAAATTGTAAGTAAGATTAGTGGTGAATGCCGTAATATGTTTTAAAGCTTTCAGACTAAGATTAAAGGCGAAAACCGTGCAAACTCCTGACAGGATGATCAACCATAACCAATCGCTGGAAGTGGGCCAATAATAAGCTGCAGGAAAAAAGTGAAGGTAAACAGGCAATATGAAACAAAGCGCGATAAAACCGCCGCTCATTTCATAAAGTGTAACGGTATTTGGCGAAAAATCATGTAGCAATTTTTTATTAAGGATGGGGAAGATGCAGGCAAGCATCGCAGAAATGATTCCAAAAACGATCCCCATTTTATATTCAGGATAAAAATTGAAGATGAGATAAACGCCGGCAACAGCTACCAGGCCAAGAAACACTTCTACAAAATCAACTTTCCTCCTCATAATCACCGGCTCAAAAAAAGATGTAAAAAAACCGATCGTTGATAAGCAGGTGACTGAAACCGAAACATTAGAATATTTAATACTTCCATAAAAAGTTACCCAATGCAGCGAAATGATGGCCCCAACCCCAAAAAGCCTCAGTGTGTTTTTCCATGAAAGTTTTTGTAATTGTTTTTTGTACAACAAAAATGCTGCAAGAATAATAGCGCTCAACAGCATCCTGTACGAAGTGAGTAACGCTTCATTTAATTGGATCAGTTTTCCTAAGATAGCGGTAAAACCCGCCAGTAAAACTGCAAAATGAAGTTGGACAAAGGCTTTTTTCAATGAAGTTTACGCGGTAATTTTGATGATCTAAACAATAAATTGATACCAGTTATAGCTTTAGCTTATCGAATATTAAAAATCAAAATTAGAGTAAGAAAACACACAAATAAAATTTATTGTGGCCGCGTATCGGTCTTTAACTCCTTTGGTTAACACGAAACAACAATGAAAACAAATTAACAATCCTTTGTGTAAAAAAAAATAAGTGAATTGAATTGTAGCAATCATAGCTTTATATTTGTCCCTTCTTTCGATAAATCCATAATATGAGTTATAAACGTATCAACAACATTACCGGGTGGGCCATTTGTATTATTGCCAGCTTCGTTTATTTGAAAACTATGGAAGCTACAGGCAGTTTTTGGGATTGCGGTGAATTTGCTTCCAGCGCGTATAAACTTCAAATACCCCATCCGCCGGGCGCTCCATTATTTATCATGCTTGGCAGGTTGTTCATGATTCCGTTTTCAAATCCCAATAATGCGATTCTTGGATTGAATACGATGAGTGCTTTAATGAGTGGTTTTTGTATTTTATTTTTATTCTGGACGATCACTCACTTCGCACGGAGAATTTATGAAAAAAATAATTCTACCCCACTTACCAATAACCAGATTTTTGTAATAATGGCGGCAGGGGTGGTAGGGGCATTAGCTTATACTTTCAGCGATTCATTTTGGTACAGCGCTGTTGAGTCAGAAGTGTATGCTAGTTCCTCTTTCTTTACAGCAATTGTTTTTTGGTTGGTTCTTAAATGGGAACAGGCGGTTACTGAAGAAAAATTAAGAGGCGTTAAGGGTAATTTTACACCAGCAGACAAGTGGCTCATTTTGATTTTTTATATGATAGGACTGGCGGTAGGTGTGCATTTGTTGCCTATCCTTACTATTCCTGCTATTGTAATGGTGTATTATTTTAAACGTTACAAGGTAACCAAATGGGGAACTTTTTGGGCGTTCCTTGCTGCCTGTGCAGTTACAGGTATTGTGCAGGTTCCGATGATACAATGGAGTATCAAGCTGGCTTCTGATTTTGATATCCTCTTTACCAATAGTTTTGACCTGCCATTCTTTACGGGATTTACTTTTTTCTTTGTTTTAATTGCTTTTGTTATTTACCTGATGCTAAGGTTGGCAAAGAGGAAGAACTGGAATTTCTTAAGGTTGGCCATGTGGAGTTTTGCCTTTGTATTGCTGGGCTTTTCTACTTATTTTACTACGATGATCCGCTCACTGGCTGATCCTGCAATTGATATGTTTAATGTGGATAATCCTTTAAGCCTTGAAGGATATCTTAGCCGCGAACAATATGGAGATTGGCCAATAATAAAAGGCCAGGATTTTACAGACGAACCTACCAACCAGACTTACGAAGATGTTTATGTAAAAGGTAAAAATAAATATGTAAAAAAAGGTAAAAAAGTAGTAACAGAATATGCTCCTTCAGACCTTCATTTTTTTCCGAGAATGTGGGACAATAGTAACGACCAGGGTCATGCCGATTATTACGCCAACTTTGCAGGAATTGGCAAAGATCCTAAAACAGGCAAATACTACTCAAAGCCAACAATGGCGGATAATATAAGTTTCTTTTTCAGCTACCAGCTCAACTGGATGTATATCCGGTATTTCATGTGGAATTTTGCAGGAAAACAAAACGACCTGCAAGGAGTAGACATGGGAAATGTGCGGGATGGAAACTGGATCACAGGTATTCCTTTTTGGGATAATGCGCGGTTGGGCGATCAGAGTAAAATGCCGGAAAGCCTGAAAATAAATAAATCACACAACAGATTATTTGCTTTGCCGTTGATCCTTGGTTTGCTTGGTCTTATTTATCAATATAAAAAAGATAAAGAAAATGGGTTGGTGGTAGGATTACTATTCTTCTTCACAGGAATTGCCATTGTAATTTATTTGAACCAGGCAGGAAATCAACCTCGTGAAAGGGATTATGCTTATGTTGGATCTTTCTATGCTTTTGCGGTCTGGATAGGATTAGGTGTAATGTATGTAAAAGAACTTTTTGATAAATATATGAGTTCTAAAACATCTGGTTATGTTGCAGCAGGATTATGTCTTCTGGCGGTGCCAGTAATAATGGGCAGCCAGGAATGGAATGATCATGACAGGAGCCAGAAAACTTTGGCAAGAGATATAGCAAAAGATTATTTGGAAAGTTGCGCTCCTAATGCCATTCTTATTACGTTTGGAGATAATGATACATATCCTTTGTGGTTCGACCAGGAAGTGCTTGGCATACGAAGAGACGTAAGGGTAATCAATTCCAGTTTGCTTGGAACCGACTGGTACCTGAATCAACTGCGATACAAGATCAATAAAAGCGATCCTATCCCGATTATATGGACACCGGAACAAATTATAGGAAGCAACAGGGATGCGATTTATTTCTTTCCTGACCTGCCCGGTGCCAAAGTAGATCAGAATAAACCGTTGGATCTTTACACGATGATGAAAGATTATGCCGGTAGTGATGATCCATCCCGAATGTACCAAAACGGCGACGATTTTCTCAATATTTTCCCAACAAAGAATGTGGAAGTGCCTGTAGATACAGCTTTGGTAAGAGAGAACGGAACGGTAAATCCGGATGACTCTGTATTGACCCAACTCGATTTTACCATTCCAAAGAATGCGTTGTTAAAAAATGAAAGTGCTATACTTAATATTATTGCTGCGAATAAATGGAAGCGCCCGATTTATTTTACCTCTCCATACGGAGACCTCGGCTTTCAGCAATATTTAAGAACCGACGGGCTAACGTACAGGTTGGTTCCTATTAAGAATGCTGACGTGAACCGTAAATGGGCTTATGATGTGATGATGAATAAATTTGCTTTTGGCGGTGCCAATAAACCGGGTACTTATTTTGACGAAGAAAACCGTCGCCATCTTAATACCTTAAGAATGCAATATGCACAGGTAGCAGGCAATTTGGCAGAAAATGGAAAATTAAAAGAAGCGCGTGATCTGCTTGAAAAATGTGATAAAAATATGTTGCAACAGGATTTTCCTTATGGAATGGCTTCACGAAGGGAGCAACAGGATCAGATTTCAGGACAGTTTCTATTAGCAGCTTACAGAGCCGGTGATACTACTTTGGCTAAAAAAGTGTCAGATGCTTTGCGCACTGATCTGGAACAGCAGGTTATGTATTTCAATAGCCTGGATGAAAACAGGCAGCAATACCTTGCTTATGACAACCAGATTGTAACCCAGATGTTACAACAGTTACAGGGAATGGAGCAGTATTTCACAAAACCTCCGGTACAGGTAAGTTCTCCTGAAAGTACAAACAAGACAATAAAAAGTCTTCCGCTGCCTAAAACGGAAAAACAGCCACACGATAAAACGCAATAGATTTTATCTTTTATAATCAAAATAAAAAATCCCGGTTCTTCAAACCAGCCGGGATTTTTTATTTTTAACAATGCAGTTTATTAAAAAAAATCTTTGTGAAGTAAATTGCAGAGAAAGGCTGAATGCTGGAGGCAATAGGCAATAGGCAAAAGGCAAGGAGTGAACGAACAAAAACCGGTAAATTTTATTTTAGGTAAAAAAGAATTAATTCAAATAAATGCGATTCAATCATTTTTCAAAATTCGACCCGGATGAAAATAGTAAATCAACATTTGAAAACCTGTTGAATATTTTCATGCAACTGCTTACTTACACAAGTGGCGACGTAGGTGAAGCCCTTAGCTGGCTTACAGAACTCGATAAAGAATACAATCTTACCAATGATGAATATGGCATGGGGGATTTTATTGAAGATCTTAAAGACAAAGGCTATATAGATGAGAATAAACAGAACGGAGAAATAAAAATTACGCCTAAAACCGAGCAGGGAATCAGGAAACGCAGCCTTGAAGAAATATTTGGTAAGCTTAAGAAAACAAGGTCGGGCAATCACAATACCTTCAAACCGGGTGGTGGCGATGAGATCAATCCTGAAACAAGGCCTTTTCAATTTGGAGATACTTTAGAGCAAATTGATTTTACATCATCTATTCGCAATGCACAAATTAATCATGGCACCGAAAGTTTCATGATGCACGAAGACGACCTCGAAATTCGTGAAACTGATTTTAAAGCGCAAACCTCTACCGTGTTGATGATCGATATTTCGCACAGCATGATTTTGTATGGAGAAGACAGAATTACTCCCGCAAAAAAAGTGGCGATGGCCTTGAGCGAACTCATCACCACAAAATATCCAAAAGATACATTGGATATTGTTGTTTTTGGAAATGATGCGTGGACTGTGGAAATAAAAGATCTTCCTTATTTGCAGGTTGGCCCTTATCATACCAATACAGTTGCGGGCCTCGAACTGGCAATGGATATTTTAAGAAGAAGAAAAAATCCCAACAAACAAATTTTTATGATCACTGATGGGAAACCGACTTGTTTAAAAGTGGGCAAGCGTTATTATAAAAATAGTTTTGGAGTTGACAGAAGAATTTTAAATCGTTGCCTGAATCTTGCAGCTCAATGTAAAAAACTTAAAATTCCTATCACCACATTTATGATTGCCAGCGATCCGTATCTTCAAAGATTTGTAACCGAATTTACAGAAACGAATAACGGTAAGGCTTTCTTTGCGTCACTCGACAGATTGGGTGCTTTTATCTTTAAAGACTTTGAAAGCGGTAAGAGGAAGACGGTTTATTGATTATTGCCTATTGCCTCCAGCATTCAGCCTTTCTCTGCAATTTACTTCACA
>DAHXOZ010000139.1:0-4918 GCA_027364635.1 bacterium
GTACTGGTTTTAAAATACATTTTAAAAATTTTGGGATAAATTAAAAAACGAAAGTTCTGATAAATGATTTAATTACAGAAAAATTTGTTGTGTTGATATTAGTAGTGTATCAACTTGTTCATCATTTCATCTAATCTTGAATTAGCTAAAAAGTTTTTTTCGAGTTGTGAATTAAAGGGAACCGGCGTATCAAGAGATGCACAACGCATAACCGGAGCATCTAAAAATTCAAAACAATTTTGAGAAATCCAGGCAGCTACTTCACCGCCAATACCACCGATAAGTGTATCTTCATGAAGAATTAAAACTTTACCGGTCCTGTTCACTGAATTCCTGATCGCCTTATAATCCAGTGGCAACAAAGTTCTTAAATCAAGAATATCAATTGAAATACCCGGATGCTTCTCAGCATAATCGCTCGCCCAAATAACTCCCATTCCATACGTAATAATACTAACGTCAATGCCTGAACGCACTTCACGTGCTTTTCCAATTTCCACTTCATAATAGTCTTCAGGGAAATCCGCACTCAAACTTCTGTACAAGGCTTTATGTTCAAAAAATAGTACCGGGTTGGGATCATTTATCGCAGCAATCAATAATCCTTTTGCATCTTCAGGCGTAGAAGGATAAACCACTTTTAATCCCGGTGTATGTACAAACCACGCTTCATTACTCTGACTGTGAAACGGCCCTGCGCTTACTCCTGCGCCCGTAGGCATGCGAATTACCACCTCTGCATTTTGCCCCCAACGATAATAGATCTTAGCAAGATTATTTACAATTTGATTAAAACCTACTGAAACAAAATCCGCAAATTGCATTTCCATTACACTCTTATATCCTTCCAAAGAAAGCCCAAGTGAAGTGCCCACAATTGCACTCTCACACAAGGGTGTATTACGAACTCTCTCTTTCCCGAATTCATTTACTAACCCTTGCGTTACCTTAAAAGCGCCACCATATTCTGCAATATCCTGTCCCATCAAAATCAATTCAGGATGAGCAATCATCGATTGCCGCAAAGCTTCCCTGATCGCATCAACAAAACGATTTCCGCGCTCTTCATTATTTGGAAAAGCCTCCTTTTTCTCCAGGAATCTTTTTTTATCCGTATCAAAAGAATCCATTCTTTTTGCATAAACCTCTTCGGTTTCTCTTTTATATATTTCAGAATTTGAAACGGGAGATGGATGAGTAATTTCTTCGACAGTACTTTTATCTACGTAATTCCTTATTTCATCCCGAATCTCTGCAATCTGCGGGTTGGTTAAAATATTTTCTTCTACCAAAAATCTTTCATAGTTTTTTATAGGATCCTTTTCAATCCATCTTTCAAACATTTCTTTAGGAACATATTTTACGCCGCTCGCTTCCTCATGCCCGCGCATCCTGAAGGTCATACATTCTATTAAATAAGGCTTTTGGTTTTTAATGCAATATTCCCTAACTCCTTTTACCGTATCATAAACCGTAAGAATATTATTACCATCAATTTGCACGCCTTCTATTCCATAACCTTTTGCCTTATCAACCAAATTTTCGCAACGATATTGTTCCCGCACAGGAGTACTGAGTGCGTATCCATTGTTTTCAATTATAAAAATTACTGGCAAATCCCAAACAGCAGCTACATTCAGCGCTTCATGAAATTCGCCTTCACTGGTGCCACCTTCGCCCGTAAATACAAGAGAAATCTTTTCCTGGTTTTTTAATTTATAAGCAAGCGCCACGCCATCGGCTACCGAGAGTTGTGGACCAAGATGAGAAATCATTCCACAGATAAAATGTTCCTTACTACCAAAATGAAAACTGCGCTCCCGTCCTTTGGAAAAAGCATCTAATGAACCTTGCCATTGTTTTATTAAATCCGGTAAAGGGATTTTCCTGGAAGTAAAAACACCAAGGTTTCTATGCAAAGGCATAATCCACTCATCAGGTTGAAGCGCTAAAGTGGCACCAACAGAAATTGCCTCCTGCCCTATGCCGCTAAACCATTTTGAAACCTTTCCCTGGCGGAGTAATAAGAGCATTTTCTCTTCTATCATCCGGGGCAAAAGAATTTCTTTAAAAAGGTCTGTCAGTATTTCATCGGATAAATTATTTCTGTTGAACTGCATGGTGCAAATTTCAGGTTTTCATTTATACAAATTAGCTTTTGTGAAAATAAGTTTGTTTACTGCCAACAAAAGATTTCCAGAAAGATATTAATCTTTAATACAAACTTAACCGATTAAATAACTTCCTGCATAGTTCACAGCCTATGGCAGCCTTTAAGTTTTAATCAATTTGAATATATTGTGTAAATATTCTAACATTTAATTTATTTTATTAACTATTATAATCGCATAACTGTATGTTCAAATCAGTGGCCAGGGCAATTAATTTTTTATTAGGTAAAAGTTTTCAAAATCAGCATATATTTTTAAGCAGCTCACTTGAATATTTAAAAAGACCAAGGCATTTGAACAAAAATTATTTTGATTATGTTAGACTTTCCACTTTAGAATTAATCAGTAATGAGATTAATAAGAAAAATTTGACAGGTAATGTAGCTGAACTGGGAGTTTATAAGGGAAAATTTGCACGATTTATCAATTTGTATTTTAAGGAAAGAAAATTATATCTCTTTGATACATTTGAAGGTTTCGATGAGAGAGATGTTAATACAGAAAAGAAAAAAGGATTTTCTTCAGGCTCACAAAACTTTTCAGATACCTCAGTAAAATCAGTATTAGAATTGATGCCTTACGTAAAAAATTGTATCCCGGTTAAAGGTTTTTTTCCTGAATCAGCGGCAAACATAAAAGATGAATTTGTTTTTGTAAGTCTTGATGCTGACCTATACGAACCCATTTATGAAGGTCTTAAATTTTTTTATCCATCTTTGGTTACCGGAGGATACATTTTTATTCATGACTTTAACAATGATAATTACCCTGGTGCGCGCAAAGCAGTTGAAAAGTTTTGTGCCGAACAAAATATTTCATTTGTACCAATTCCCGATTCAGCCGGATCAGCCATAATTTGTAAATAAATAAAAGACTTTTGGCAAAATAAGTTTGTTTACTGCAAGAATAATTGATAAAAAATTAAAGCAGTTCTTCTATCTCTTTTGCAAATTACTAATCGCAGACGAGGCAAAAGAAAGTAATACCCCAAAAATAAACGCCCATAGAAAACCATCAATGTGGATTCCTGAAACAAATTTATCGGCAAGAATTACCATAAAAACGTTGATGATTAAAAGAAAAATGCCTAATGTAAGAATAGTGATGGGCAGCGTTAAAATAATAAGTAATGGCTTAACGATTGCATTTAATATGGCCAATACGATTACGAAAATTAGTGCGGTGGAATATGAATCAATGACAATATGAGGTTTCAAAAGCATTGATAATCCATAAGCGATTACAGCGGTAAGCAATAGCCTGATTATGAATTTCATGAAAAATAATTTTCTTAAAATTAACTCATATTACAAGCAATTCATAAAAATCTTCGGGTCTTAAGTATTTATTGGCAAGCTCTTGTAACTCTTCTGAAGTAACTTCTTTAATTACCCTGATAGAATCGTGAAAATAATTTTCATCAAGATCGTTCAAAATCAAATTTTTCCACCGGGAAATAACCTCGAAAGGTCCATCAATATGACCCAGGTTTAAACCCATCATATAATTTTTTACCAACAAAAGTTCTTCCTCATTCACAGGTTCGTCTCTCAGCAATTTCATTTCTTTATACACTTCCTCTATCGTTGCTTCACAAACTTCCTTTCCGGCTTCCGTACTTATCACCCATGAACTTTCCTGGATATGATTTTCAAGATAACTGTGGATGCCATAAGTGTATCCCTTTTCTTCACGAATATTGCCCATTAACCTTGAACCGAAATACCCCCCAAACAACGTATTAAGCACAATCGATTTTTTAAAGTCAGGATGTTTTCGGTTTGGAAAAGGGCGTCCAATACGAATAGCGCCCTGCACCCCTTTTTCATCATTGCTGATGAAATGTTTCTTTTGACTTGATGGTGCGCGCTTATACGTTGACGTTATAACGTCTTTGTTGAGGGCAAGGTCACCAAATTGCGTTTCCAGCAATTGTTCAAAATCAGCAGGAAGCTTACCTGCAGAAAAAATACGGCACTTTGATTTTAAATAATAAGTATCAAAAAAAGAAGTAAGTTCTTCCCTTTGAATTACTTCAATATCTTCTTTTTTGCTTACTTTTCCATAAGGATGCTGAGGCCCGTACAAATATTCATCGATAAGCCGGCTGGCTACAAAATCGCATTTCAGCAAATTAACAGAAAGATGTTGTATGCTGTTTTGCTTAAAAATTTCCAATTCACTTTCCGGAAAAATTGATTCAGTAATTAACTCTCTTATTACCGGAAGTAATTCCTTTAAATGCTTTGAAAGACAATGTAAGGTAATGGATGCCGTTTCATTACCACATTTGCGGTTCAGATAAGCCCCATAATATTCAAAGTATTCTGTTATTTCAAAAGCATTTTTATTCTTTGTTCCGTTTTTGATCAAATGATTGGTAGCAGCAGCAATTGCATTTTTATTTTCAAAGCTATTGCCTGCATCAAAAACAAACTCAATCATCGAAACTTCTTCGGCACCATCGTTAATATAATAAACAGGGGCACCATTTGACAATAAAAATTTCGTGTATGGCTTTAATGCTATCTTATAATCTATTGCATCTTTTATCGGTGGAGCTATCGTTCTGTTGGGCATCTGAATATTTTAATACGATTATATCAAAAGGGTGAAATAATTATTCTTTAACTGAGGATCGGTAATAAAGGGTACTGCTGTTGCTATTTGCAAAAATATTGCGGCATTCCTCTAAAACCTCTTCTCTTGTTATCGCGTGATACTTTTCTAATTCTGTATTCATTAAA
>DAHXOZ010000139.1:5018-9178 GCA_027364635.1 bacterium
CAAAAATATTGCGGCATTCCTCTAAAACCTCTTCTCTTGTTATCGCGTGATACTTTTCTAATTCTGTATTCATTAAACTGGCATCGCCCAATAATTCATAATTAGCAAGGCTGTTAGCCCTGTTCATCAAACTTATGTCTTCAAAAGCAATCATGCTTTCTGTCTTATTTTTTACTTTTTCCAATTCCGCCACGCTGATCATTTCTGATTTTATTTTTTCCAATTCTGAAAAAATAGCATTTTCTCCCGCTTCAATTGTAACGCCTTTTGACAGCCTTCCGTTTATGGAAAGAAGGCCCGGATCAATACTTCCCGTTTGTGAGCAATCAATGCTACTGAATAATTGTTTTTCTTTCACCAGGCTTTGAAATAATCTTGAGGAAGTGCCGCCACCTAATATTTCAGTAATTATTTCTGCGGTATAATATCTTTTGTCCAGCCTTCCTGAAATGTGCCAGCATTTAAATAAGGCATCTAACGGAACAGGCGCTGTAACTTCCATCATTCGCGGCTCTTTTTGAACAGGTTCCTGTTTAATTTTACGTTCATATTTATTGCCTGCAGGAATATCTCCGAACCATTTTTCTGCAAGACGCTTTATCTGATCAACAGAAACATTTCCCGCTACGGTAAGTATAGCGTTGGAAGGTGTATAATGTTTATGAAAAAAATCTTTAACTTCCTGCAAGGTGGCATTTTCAATATGGCTTAGTTTCTTTCCGATGGTCATCCATTTATAAGGATGAACTTTATAACTAAGGTCTCTGAGTTTATGCCATACATCACCATAAGGTTTGTTGATATAGTGTTCTTTAAATTCTTCAATCACCACTTTTCTTTGTACTTCCAGCGAATTTTCATTAAAAGCAAGTGAAAGCATCCGGTCACTTTCCAGCCAGAAAGCGGTTTCGATATTTTCTGCCGGCAATTGGCAAAAGTAATTCGTAAGATCGCTTGACGTGTACGCATTGTTTTCGCCACCTGCCATTTGCAAGGGCTCATCATAAGATTCAATGTGCAAACTTCCACCAAACATCAGGTGTTCAAACAAATGCGCAAATCCTGTGTGGTCTTCGTCTTCATCACGTGCGCCTACATCATACATCACATCCACCACAGCCATAGGAGTACTTTTATCTTCGTGTACGATAACCCTCAAACCATTATTTAAAACAAACTTTTCAAACTTAATCATAGCTGCAAAATTGCAGTAAACAAAATCATTTCCCAAATGGATAAAAATCCTGAAATAAACAAAACATAAAAAAGCGCTGATCACCGAAATTAAAAATTGGCGATAAAAGTTGGTTTACTGTAATGGATTATCTTATTCTTCCTATCCGCATATAAATAAGAGAAGGCTTATTATCCCGCATAATGAGAATACCAATCCTATAGCCTGATTTCTGTAAAAGATTTTTGTAAACTTCAAGGTTCCCGGTAAAATTATTATCAATAGCCATAACAACATCCCCGTTTTTAAGGCCGCTTTTATCAGCAGGCGAGCCTTTAACAATATCATCAATAAAGACTTCTCCATCTAAACTATATAGTGTCATTCCTGTATAAGAATAATCAAAAGAATCCCCAAAATGACTGTTAGGAGTTAGGTGAATTTCCTTCCGGGGATAATTAATTATTAAATTAAAGTGACGTAAAATATCATCACCCAACAAACCCACTCTTTGGGGATAGGCAA
The DNA here is from genome assembly GCA_027364635.1 of bacterium. Taxonomy (GTDB): domain Bacteria; phylum Bacteroidota; class Bacteroidia; order Chitinophagales; family Chitinophagaceae; genus Ginsengibacter. Next base: position 6,718 of record DAHXOZ010000139.1, read on the forward strand.
GAACGTTGAAGTCATCTTCAAATAAATAGGTAGGTACTTTCCTGAATTTATAATTGCCGATCTTCAGTTGTTTTACTAATGAAAGCCGCATTCTTTTTTTCCCGCCCATGCCCTGTACTTCTATTTCCACCGGTTTTCTTTTTTTTAATAATACTGAGCTGTCTTCATTAAAATGACTGCTTATTAAAAGGCACAAACCCGCGCCTGTATCAAAAAAGTAATGATTAGTAAATTCTTTCGAATCCTTTATCGAGGCAGGAACGATTGGCAATCCCTGGAAAGAAGGATGTAATAATAACCCATGTGGTGGATAGGTAATGTATCCCGGTTTAAAAACACTTATTTTCGAACTGTCAAAATCTACCTTTACTATATATCGCGATAAGAAACTATATCCAATTATTCCGTCTATTTTTATTCCATAAACACTTGTCAGCACTTCATAATTATTAATATAAAAATCAAGACTGTCAACTTTAAGTCCTGGAAATTCCAAAGTTTGTTTAGGAGCATAATCAACTTTGCGCACGCCGGCTATTCCATAAATATATCTACCCGAAGGAATATGAGGTATTGAATATTTGGCAGTTGTAGTAGAGTCTAAAGAAATACCCCCGCTTCCTGTATCTAATATAAAATTAAATGAATCAGAAATGTTATCAAACTTCGCTTTTACAAGAATCACGCCTCCGTTCAATTGTTTAAAATGAAATGAAGTGAGAAACCTGGCAGGCATATCCCAATACATTTCCTGCCCGAATAAGGTGAAACTGGAAAGTGTGAATAATAAATAAAAGAAAGTTCTCATATCGGTTAAAAACTAAATTTAAGATTTATGCTTGTATTTTTGCTTAAATTATTATTGAGGGCTTCCGATACCCTCAAACGGAAATTAAAACACATGAAGACATCACAATTATTACAAAAAGCTTTACGTTTTGAGTTTCTAACTGTAGAAGAAGGCACTTATTTATTTAAAAATGCTGCGTTGGCTGAATTGATGGTTGTAGCTGATGAACTCAGAAAAATACAAGTACCACATGGGAAAGTTACATGGATTATTGATAGAAATGTGAACACGACTAACGTTTGCATTGCCAATTGCAAGTTTTGCAATTTTTACAGGATACCCGGCCACAAAGAGTCTTATGTAACCGACATAGAAACGTATAAAAGAAAAATTGAAGAAACTTTTAAATACGGTGGTGAACAATTATTGCTGCAGGGTGGACATCATCCTGATTTAGATTTGAATTATTACGTTACCCTTTTTAAAGAATTAAAGAAATTATTTCCGAAGTTAAAGCTCCACGCGCTGGGGCCTCCGGAAGTAGCACACATTACTAAAATTTCAAAATCCACCCATCACGAAGTTTTAAAAGCGTTGAAAGAAGCCGGACTTGATTCATTACCCGGCCCCGGTGCTGAAATACTCACGGATAGGGTTAGACGCCTAATTAGTAAAGGAAAATGTGGCTCGCAGGAATGGCTGGATGTTATGATGGAAGCGCACAAATTAGGTCTTACCACTTCCGCTACAATGATGTTTGGACATGTAGAAACGATTGAAGAACGTTTTGAACATTTGGTTAAATTAAGAGACGTTCAGGCAAAAAAACCGGAAGGCGCTGTCGGATTTTTAAACTTTATTCCATGGACATTCCAGGATGTGGATACTTTGCTGGCAAAAATAAGAGGTGTTCATAATCTTACTACTCCTGAAGAATACATTCGTATGATTGCCATGAGTCGGATTATGCTGCCGAATGTAAAAAATATACAGGCAAGCTGGCTCACCGTGGGTAAACAAGTTGCACAACTTTGCTTACATGCGGGCGCGAACGATTTCGGAAGCATTATGATAGAAGAAAATGTGGTAAGCGCTGCAGGAGCGCCACATCGTTTTACGGCAAATGGGATTCAGGAAGCCATACGCGAAGCAGGTTTTGAGCCACAATTAAGAAACCAGCAATATGAATTCAGGGAAATGCCCGAGTTGATAGAAGAGCAGGTAATTGATTATTAAGAAGTTCAATTAAAGAATTTATTTTCAGAATGGAACATCTTTTTTAAGGTTTAAATCCTATTCTTTGTCTTGGCTCCTGAGGTGGATTTAATAACTGCTTCAAGTATTCAAAAATCAACTTTATATCTTCATCATGTTCCGTAAGTTTCCTTTCGATCTTTTCCATTTTCAATAATATATCTTTATTCGTAAGTAACATTTCCTTCATTTTTGTAAAGATTCTTATGATTTGAATATTTACATCAATAGCCCTGTCACTGCTTAAAATACAGGATAGCATTGTAACGCCTTGCTCTGTGAAACAGAATGGAGCATAACGTAACCCTTTCTTATCTTCTTTGGAGGACGCAAAATGCGACCTCCAATTTTCAAACTCTTTTTTGTTCATTTCGAACATAAAATCCTTGGGAAATCTATTGGGATTCCTTCTGACAG
>DAHXOZ010000013.1:0-14968 GCA_027364635.1 bacterium
AAATCGCTTTCCAGTTTTTCTATGCTTTTGGAATGGTGGGCGCCGGCCGCGTTATAGATAAGTTGGGTACCAAAATTGGTTATGCACTTACCACCGGATTATGGAGCATTGCCGCTATTTGCCATGCCTTTGCATCCAGTGTTTTAGGATTTGCAGTAGTTCGTTCATTTTTGGGACTTACCGAATCAGGAAATTTTCCATCAGCGATTAAAACAACCGCTGAATGGTTCCCGAAAAAAGAGCGTGCATTGGCAACGGGGATATTTAATTCAGGTTCCAATGTAGGCGCCGTTATAGCTCCATTAACTGTTCCGTTTATTGCGGTTGCCTGGGGCTGGAAATGGGCTTTTATCCTTACCGGTTTAATCGGTTTTATTTGGCTGGTCTTATGGTTGGTCTTGTACCAGGTTCCTTCTAAAGAAAAAAGGCTTTCCAAAGAAGAATTTGAATACATCAATAGCGACAAAGAAGAAACGGCAGAAAAAGAAGAGGCGGGAAAAAATATTTCATGGGCTAAATTATTAACCTATCGCCAGACATGGGCGTTTGCCATTGGTAAATTTTTGACCGATCCTGTTTGGTGGTTTTATTTATTTTGGCTGCCTGATTTTTTACAAAGTCAATACCATCTGACTCTAACTCAAATTGCCGTACCGGTTGCAATGGTGTACATGCTTTCAACTATCGGAAGTGTAGGAGGCGGCTGGCTTCCATTGGTTATGATTAAAAACGGTTCGCCTGTTTTCAAGGCGCGTAAAATGTCAATGTTGATTTTTGCTGTCCTTGTGGTTCCTATTTTATTTGCGCAGGTTGCAGGAAGTTACAACATGTGGTTTGCCGTTCTAATAATTGGGTTGGCAGCGGCAGCACACCAGGCATGGAGCGCCAATATCTTCACTACGGTTAGTGATATGTTTCCAAAATCCACTACTGCTTCTGTAACAGGTATCGGCGGCATGTTTGGGGGACTTGGCGGACTTCTTCTCGTGTTGTTGGTTCAGAAAAATATGTTTGTTCATTATCGTTCCATTGGCCATATAGAAACAGCCTATTACATCATGTTTGGTATTTGTGCCAGCGCTTATCTTATTGCATGGGTAATCATGCAAGTACTGGTTCCGAAAATGAAACCGCTGGATATTTAGTGGTTGTTGAAAACAGTAAGGCAATAAAAAAGACTGATTTTTATTTCGTAATTCAGGAAGTTTAGAAAACGCCTTTTTCAAGGGTAGCATTTATTTCGTTGAATAAATTTTCAGATTGCAAAGAAACCACAGCGTTTATTTTTAATAATTCAGCTAATTCTGCGGGATCGATTTTAGCTTTTAAAATTGATGTTTCTATTTGGTTATTCAGCACTACACAATCATGCCAACTGCCTAACAGTTCCAGGAAATCATCTTCTGCTTTTATTTTTAGTGAAGGTTGATCCATTCTTTTCCTGTTGTAAAAATCTTCTTTTAATAGTTTGCGAAGTTCGTGAACTTTCGCAGGTTTTAAAGGCAATTGGCGGGTAAGCTGCGCAACTTTTTCTCTCTCTTTATTGATGAATTGAATATTAGCTGCTTCGTTTATTTCCTCTTAAAAAACCACCGCCTTGGGCGGTGGTAATGTACTGAGGGCTATGCCTTAATTTTGTTAGATGTCAGAGAATAAATATAGGAAGCTATCGCATGTAGTGTATAAATGCGATTACCATATAGTTTGGACACCGAAATATCGTTATAGAGTACTATTTGGGGAGGTAAAAAATTTAGTTGAGAAGGATTTACGAATGTTATGTGAATGGAAAGGAGTGGAAATAATAGAGATGAACGTGCAACCGGACCACATTCACTTGATAAGTTCAATTCCACCGAAAGTATCAGTCTCGGATTTGTTAGGGGTTTTAAAAGGGAAGTTGGCGATTAAAATATTTAGGACTTACCCTCATTTGAAGCAGAAGCCATATTGGGGAAATCATTTTTGGTCAAGAGGATATTTTGTGACCACGGTTGGAATTGACGAAGAGATAATAAAAAGATACGTAAGGTATCAAGAAGGAGAGGACAAAAAGGAAGAAAGCCAGACTCGAAATTTCGATTTGTTCTCGCCACCACCGGACACGTAAAGAGGGCTACGCCCGATGCTTTCAACCCACCTTCTTAGAAGGTGGTTGTTGAGTGTCTAATGGAAAAACTTAAAAAAATCAAGGCACTTATTATACTGCCAGTAAACCAATAAATAATGCAGATTTTTCTTTTTAATAGAATTTTTTTTGCTTAACTAACTATTAAATATTATTTCAAGATCATTTTCTCATTTTATCATGATCAGAAATTTTTATTCTTTTATAAAATTTAAACCTGCTTTTGCAGTGGGTTTCCTGTTTTCTGCTACCAGCCTTTTATTTGGTATTTGGGTGGCTTCATTGCCCGGTATTAAAGAAAGGCTTGGCTTTTCTGATGGAAGTCTTGGGCTGTCCTTGCTGCTTTCACCTTTGGGAGCTATTACGGGTATGTTATTATCTACAAGAATATTCAGTAAAATACCGGTGGGCAGGTGGATGTTTAGCGGTTATATTATTTTATCCTTCATCATGATCCTGCAGATCAATTCTGTAAACAGGCTTATGTTCTGGATTTGTTTATATTGTTTTGGTACCATTAGTTTTTTAAATGGAATGTCTGCCAACGCCACAGTTAATTTGTTGGAAAAAAAACACAACAGGCTTTTTATGGCCACCTGTCATGCAATGTATAGCATGGGAGGTGCCGTAAGCGCAGGAATTGCGGCATTGTTATTCCTGGTTCATATTCCCCCAGGCTGGCAAATTGTGTTGGTAGCGTTTTGCATTATTATGGTACAGCTTTCCAATAAGGTCTATTTATTGGCAAATACGAATATCATTCATTCAAGGTCGAAATTTAAATTGCCTTCAGCCACCATACTCGGCATCTCGTTTATTTGCATGGTTAGTTTTATGGCCGAAGGTTGTGTGGCCGACTGGAGTGCTATTTATTTTAAAGAAGTACTGTTGGCACCCAAAGCATTAATAAGCCTTGGGTATGCAGGGTTTTCTGTGGCCATGACGGTAGGAAGGTTAAATGGCGATATGCTGCTAACAAAAGTGGGAAGTAAAACTGTGGTAGTTGCAGGAGCGTTATTGGCTGCAGCCGGATTTGCCGTAGTGGTAACAGCGCCTGCGGTAATGGTGGCTATTGCAGGATATATAATGGTTGGTTTGGGTTGTTCCGGTATAGTCCCTATTTTATTCAGGACCTCTGCTAATATTCCGGGGGTAAGTACGGTAGAAGGTTTTGCGATGGTAACTACCGGTGGCCTGATTGGATTTCTTACCGGCCCTTCTGTTATTGGCTTTATCGCTGAAAAAGCCAGTCTTTCAAAGGGCTTGTCGCTTTTAATTTTAATGGGCTTGCTTGCTGCCTATGTTGGCTGGAGAAATCCTTTTTTATTAAACAAAAAAATGGTGGCAAAAGCATCACTGCCTTATGATGAGCAAATTTATTGAGGTTAGAGAGATTAGTTGGTTTCCCTGTTTGTATTTTATACCTTCAAAATAATTATCTTCAAATTCTTAAATAAACCAAGACATGAAAATTGTAAAAACACTTTTTGTTATTTTATTGATCCAGGTATGCTTTTCTTTTAATGCAACTGCTCAAAAACAATTTAAAGCCCTGTTGGTAACTACCACCCGGGGGTGGCATCACGAATCTATACATGCAGGCGTATTGGCTTTACAGGAACTGGGCAGAAAGAATTTTTTTGACGTGGTTTTATTTGAAGATCCAAACGGGTTCACCGATCAATTTCTCAAGCAATTCCAGATGGTGATTTTTTTAAATACAACCGGCGACATCTTTGATTCTGCCCAGCAAAAAGTAATGGAGCGTTTTATTGAATCAGGTAAGGGTTTCGTAGGTATTCATAGCGCCTCTGATACAGAATATGGTTGGGACTGGTATACCAAACTGGTGGGCAGAATGTTTCATATTCACCCGGTTATCCAGACTGCAGTTTTAAATGTGGTTGATAAAACTTTCCCCGGCTTGCAAGGTTTTGAAGGAAACAAATTGTGGACCGATGAATGGTACCAGTTTGGACCAGAAAAAATTTCCGGGCTAAATTATATTTTGGCTGTAGATGAATCGAGCTATAATCCTAAAGCAGACTGGGGCACCAAAAAAGGAGAGGGAATGGGAAAGTTTCATCCAATTGCCTGGTATCACAATTTTGATGGCGGACGTGCTTTTTATACCGCCCTTGGCCACATGCCATCTGATTTTAGCGATCCTGCATTTTTGAATCATGTGTATGCAGGAATTTTTTGGGCGGCTACCGGTAGAAAATAAAAATCATCTTTACTAACTTGCCTTCCGACAGCTAAGTTGATTGTATTGCAACATCAGTAAACCGAACTAATGATAGCTCATAGTTCATTCCAAAGCAACGTTTACCAGTAGATGATTGTCTCCTGTATACGATGATAAAACTTACTTTGATATTGCTTATTTTTTCTGTTGCATTCTGTTCATGCAAAAAGGATAATAAAAAACTTTATCGAAATGCCGGTGTTATAACTGGTATAAATTTCCTCCAATGCCCGTGCGTTTCCGCATGTCCGTGTGGTTGTGGGGGGTTGTATTTCCATTTTACAGATACAACTTTCCAGGAAAATATTCCCATTGATAATCCCTCAATATTTAAATTGCCGGCCAATGTTACTTTTCCCGTCTATGTAGAAGTTAACTGGATTAATACTACGCGTTGCGGCGCATTTGCCATTACTATTACCGATTATAAAAAACTCTAAGCGCAAATAGTAAAGCAAGAAATTGAGAAGATTTTTATTTTGCTTTATTTTTTTAAAATAATACTGATTCGCTTTTTTTTATTCCTTCTTCAACAAACCGGTATCCTTCATCCAGTCGGCAAGGCGCTGAGGCCAGTGTTGCAGCGTTACAAATTCTGACCGGTAGCCCATGTTAAATGCGTGCGCGCCTTTTTCATACAAATGCATTTCAACAGGTACTTTAGCTTTGCGATGCATTTCCATCAATTTAATGATGGGTTCGGAGCAACAATCATCACCATTGGAAGCAACCATAAATGCAGGCGGCGCATTGGACGGCACCGAATCAGGAACTGCCAGAGGCCCCGGATAAATTAGTATTTCAAAAGACGGGCGTGCGCTTAATTGGTCAATCGCATCGTCACTTGCAAAATGATTCTCAACAAATTTATAAGAAACCCAGCCTGCCAGTTCACCGCCTGCTGAAAAGCCCATCACACCCAGCTTTGACGTATCAATATTAAATTCTTTCGCACGACTTTTTACCAAACGCATGGCACGGAAAATATCCTGCGCGGCATTCTCCTGTTTATATGGAGAGTTCTCCATTCTGAACAAACGGTATTTTAAAACAAACGCAGCCACGCCAAGGCTGTTTAGAAATTTGGCCGCATCTTTCCCTTCTGCATTAAATACCAAATTGGTAAACCCACCACCGGGGCACACCACCACTGCAGTTCCGGTTGCTATTTCTTTTGGAGGAAGAAAAACAGTGACAGATGGGTTATTAATATTTCTTACCCACCAGTCCTTTGCTTGTTCCGGCTGGTTCTTCAGATTTTCAAAGCCGGGAGCGCCGTTTTTCCATAATGGAATTACAAGAGTGCTGTCCTGGGCAATAACAGTATTCATTGCAACTATTGATAAAGCGATGAACAAAAATGATATTTTGCCAAAAGTGTTTCTTACCATACGAAGATTTTTTTTAAAATTATCAGAGAAAGACTTGACAGTTTGCTCTTATTTGTGAATGTAACAATTCTTTCAATATGAGGTTCAGCAATATTTTCAACAAGTTATTTGCATTTAATTTTGTCGCATTGCCTTTTTGTTGGCCTACCGTAAACTTTTACCTTATCAGTGTTACAAAACCTTTTACCCGGATTTCTTTGTTGCCTGTATTGCCGCTGATTATATAAATGTAAGTTCCTTCTGCGCTTTTTTTGCCTTTATAATTTCCATCCCACGCGCCATTTCTTTTATTGGTGCTAAACACTTTATTTCCCCAGCGGTCAAAAATAGAAAAATTGTTCATAGTTATTTTTACATTGGGAGGTATCCTGAAAACATCATTTATTCCATCGCCGTTAGGTGTAAATGCATTGGGCATAAATGTGCTGCAGTTTTGTGAATGCACATTTATGGTAAATGTTTTGGAACATCCATTAGCTGCTAAAGCTTTTATTTCGTAAACCCCTTCATTAAAAATTTTAACCGAATTATAATTGTTCCCGTTCCAACTGTACGTAACGCCGGTAAGAGGAGGCGCCAGCAATAAACTGTCATTTTCGCAAAGTGATGTATCTCCGGGAATACTAAGATTTCCCAGCGGGTTTGTGAGAACGGTAAATGGTTCCGATACGAGGCATGAGTCAGCATTTGAAATGAAGACGTTGTAATTTCCATCCGGATTTTCAGTCGGTAAACGATAATTGTTAGAAGTGGCGCCGATGATTGCAATACTGTCTTTATACCATTGATAAGATGCATTGGAATAGAAGGGAACAGAAAGTATAGAGTCTTTGGCACATGCGTTTTGGCTCTCGATCTGGCCCAGGCTTTGGATATATTGAAAGTGAAAATCCTGTGTAGGCAATAAATGCAAATCATCCAGATCATACACATAATAATCTAAAAAAGTGGTACTATCTGCCTGGTCAATAATAGACTCCAGGTTAGAACAATCAGGCCCAATTTCCAGGACATTGATATTTTCGGGAACGGTAAAATTGATCTTATCCTGAACCCATTTTCCTTTACTGCGTAACGTAGTTTTTCCCAGTAAAACCCAACCTGCAAAATTTGTGGGACAACCATTGCTCGAAGCATTGACGGGTCCGAAAGGTACGGCGTTACAATCAGGATGGCCAAATACCGCTACTGTAAAGGGTTCTTCTTTAAATTTAAAATCGTGGTCATCGGGCGATTTAAATCTTCCGGCACTAAAGCTCAGGGTGTATTGTTTTCCCGGTATAAGCGGATTTTGCAGGCATTGGCTTATATAAACTTTGGCTATATCTTTTTCGGTCATATCCGGCTTGCGATAAACATATTGAGTGATGGACATAAATGCATTTCCATCCGGCAAAGGAAGGGCTGGGGGCAGATAAAGCATTACCAGGGAAGAGTCATAGGTACATTTTAAATTGTGATAATAATCTGCCACATTGATGCTGGTATAATTACCATATTGCCAGAAATCCGCTAGGTTATAATCATTGTCGTAAGAATAATTGGTAGGGCAATTTTTATACATTTCAAAAGAACCATTTTGCAAAAGATTTCCTGAAACATTAAAATGACATTGGCAATCGGGATCCTGTAAATCGATCAAACCGTCACCATCATCATCTTTACCGTTATTACAAATTTCCTGTGCAAAACTGCTATAGCCTGCGATTATGAAGAGAAAGACAAAAAAATATTTACAACCTTTCATGGGGTAAATAGTAATGATATTACCAGCTCATTAAAGGTAAACAGTTTCCTGTTCTAAAACCACTTAAAACGGGGGATGAAATGAAAATAAAATCTGTATTATTTGTTGGTTTACTGGTTGTGAATTATTTAACGGCATAGATTACCAGCGAGCTTGTATCGAAAACTACCTTACCATCAGGAAATTTTTCACCAATTAATTCAAATACTTCTTTTTTAATTTTTTCCTGTAGCGCATCATCTGCTTTGCTGAGAGCAGCCACGATAGGAGCGCCCACTTCGGTCATCATATTCCAGTAAACATCAGCCGTTCCGGTATTAAATTTTCCTTCTACTTCTGTTATAGAAATATTTTTGAAACCGGCTTGTTTAAAAATATCTTCCATCAGACCAGGATTTGCACAACGAAACATTCCGGGAGCTCCCGGAGGTGGTTTTGGCACATCCATATTTTTGCCAATAGTGCTCATAATTGCAGTAACCCAAAAATTCTTTTCAGCGATATTCCAAACCGAAGTAGCAATTCTTCCACCTGATTTCAAAACACGAAACATTTCTTTTGCCGCAACTTGCATGTCGGGAAAAAACATAAAACCAAAGCGACAACTTATCGCATCAAAAGTGTTGTCATCAAAGGGAATTTCTGAAGCATCAACTACTTTGGTTTCAAAATTTTTGATACCGCGTTTTGCTGCTTTTTTCTTTGCCACTTCCAGCATTCCTTCTGAAAGATCGGTGCTTATTACTTTTCCACTTTCCAACATAGAAGCAATAGTAAGCCCTGGCTCACCAGTACCGCCAGCAATGTCAAGAATTATATCGTCTTTTTTGGGATTGATAAGACTTATAATTTTGTTACCCGTTGGTTGTATAAACTCCATTGTCATATCATCCCATTTTTTCCAACCTTGTGAAAATTTATTCCATGAAGCTTTTTGGGCATCCCTTATTTGTTCTAATTCAGGTTCCATTATTAAAGATATTTACAAGTTTTATGGTGCTCCGGGCTGCAAAAAAACAAATACAAATTAATTTATTTTTTGTATCAACCAAAATATTTATAGCTTAAAAACTTAACCGGGAAATGACAAATTCACTTTTCAAATCGTTTATTAAAATAGCTTTTTAATAGAACCATTTGAATAAACAACATCAGGATTGCCATTAACAGAACATTAGCTGTAACTGAAGAAATTTGAAGCCCCGGGAAAGGTTTTAAAAATTTGCTCAAATCAATATTGATACCCGAAGATGCCGTTTTTATAGTAAGGGCGAGATAAGCGAATAAAGCAAGCATACTTGCAAAAATGATATACCATGCTTTTTTAGAAATAACCGGTTTATAAGAAATAGATTTTTTCTTTTGAATAGCCAAAACTTCTGACATTACACTGGAAGTAAAATCAAATGAAGGTGTTTCAGCGGTAGTAGCCTTCATCATCTTTTCTATCAGCTTTTCAATATTTTTATCTTCGTTGCTTTTCATATTGATCTAATATTTCGGGTTCGAGTTGTGTTTTTAAAATACCGGTTAATTTTTTTCTGCTTCTGAAGAGTTTTATTTTCACATTGTTCTCATTGATGCCCATAATTTTTGAAATCTCTTTTAAAGAATTTTCATCGAAATAATAAAGCGTTAATAAAAAACTTTCTTCAGCAGGTAATATATCCAAACAATCCTGTATCATTTGCCTGCGCTCACTTTCTTCAATCGTGTCTAATACATTCATTAAAGAGATTACTTCATGTTCAGTAAATTCATTGATAGCAAGAATTGGCCTGTTCTTTTTTTGTTTTTTTAACCTGTCCAAACAATTGTTATAAGTTATTTTATAAATCCATGTTGATAATTTTGACTCTCCTTTAAACCTGTTTAGTGATTTATAAATTTTAATAAAAGTATCCTGCGCTGATTCTTCTGCTTCTTCACGGTTTTGCAGCATCTTCAGCGATAAAGTAAACACAAGATCTTTATATCGGTCTACCAATACCGCAAAGGCATTTGTATCACCGTCCATTACCAAATTGATATAATGTTGATCGTTTAATTTATCCATTGATAATAAATAGGACGATTACAAGGCATTAACGGTTACAACTAAAATAATTTTTTTAAAATGGTAACCATTTTTAAAATAACGTCGTCATAATTCATGAACACATTAAAATTAATAATTTAAAACCATCGTTATGAACATTCTTATTCCAATCAGCTTTTTTCTTGCAATATTTGGTATCATCTACGTCTTTTTATCTACCCGCAATAAGGAAAGGCTTGCCTTAATAGAAAAGGGTGCTGATGCTGGCATATTTATGAAGGGGAAAAGCAGGACCGGTGCAGGTAAAATCATCATTTTAAATTTAGCGCTCCTTTTAATGGGAATCGGGATTGGCGTTTTTATTGCTTTACTTTTATACACTTATACTTCGTTAAACACTGATGCCATTTATCCCGCAACTATTTTCACTATGGCCGGGCTTGGATTATTTGTTGGTTTTTACATGACTAAAAAAATAGAGAAAGAATCGTGATTATTACTATTGCAGTAAACCAATAAATTCCGGTTTTTTTTATTTTAAAACTTAAAGAAGGTTCACGCAAAACTGCTAAGAAGCAAAGGAATGCAAAGGGAAATACATAAAAATCCTTTTTGCTACTTTGTTTCTTTGCGTGAAAAAAATCACGAACGTTTCTTCCTTTGATTTTTTGGTATGTTTTCCGGCAAATTTTATTTTCTAACAAAATTTACTAATCATTCAATCCCTTTCCATTGTTAATTTTTGGGATACATTTTTCAATTCTTGATTCACGGGTTTTGGATTGTTTGGGTTGAGAAAAATAAAAAAGGTAGGCTCTTTGCCGCCCCGGCGTTAATGCTTCAAATGCCTTTTTCAACGCTGGGGTTTTATTTAATTTATTTTGAAATTCTTCGGGAACCTTATATTCAGCAGTCTTTTTTAAAGTTACTTTTAATCCGGCTTTTTCCACTTCTATCGCTTCATAAACATAAGCTTTAAGGGTAGGGGCCAGCTTAACTATTTCTTGTACATTGGTAAACCGCACCTGTCGCGCAGACTGCACATTTTCTGTTTGTTGTATCAGAATACCTTTCGCATCCTGCAACAAGGCGCCTTTGAAAAACAGAAGCGCACAGTATTCTTTAAATCCATGTATTAAGACTATGTTTTTCTTCTGAAATGCCCGCCCGGATGACCCTGTCGGACAGGTATAACAAGGTTGACCCCATTTCAATTCTTCGGTTAGCCCGCAGTCGAGAATGATCCTTCTTAATTGCTCATATTCTTTGTGCCATTTGCCGGCTTTGCTAAAAAAGAAATCAACGTTAGGATTGATTTTATTCATTTATTGTTAATTGGTTTTAATGTAAAATAAAAATACCAAATAAAAGTTATTTTACTGTGCCCATCATCGCTCACATTTTAATAATTTTAAACACAAGCTCTTTGAAGTCAATATATATTTAGATATTTATGCCATTAACGAATGTATCGATGAACAAAATTTTCCTGGCACTCTCTGTTTTTATCATTGCATCATGCAACAGTCATAAGGCTTCAAAAAATAAATCCGAAAGCACTTATTCAATAAAAGGAAAAATTGATGGCAGAGACACCGGTTGGGTTTTCCTGGGAAGGGATGATACTACCGGTCAATCGCCAATGATCGTATTTGATTCAGCAAAAATATCCGGTTCTGATTTTCGATTTCACGGTGATTTGACAAAGCCGTTAATAGAAAGAATAATGATCAAAAACAACGCAGATTATTCATCGTACACTCCTTACTTCGCATTAGATACAGGTGTTACAAACGTTCATCTTTATAACGATTCGATGGCTAATTCAGTTATTACAGGAACATCCTTGCAGGAGAGCCTCAATGCTTTCAACAAAAAATTATTTGACCTCGAAACTTCCTTCGACAACAGTTTTGCCTTAAGCAGGAAAGGAATGATAACTACCGACAGTTTAAACAAATTGCAGCACGCATTTTTTTATGATAAACATAATCTGATTCTTCAACAAATAAAATCAAATCCTTCGGCTGTCACCTCCGCTTTTATTGCCAGGTTGATTCTTCCCGACCAGCCTGATCTGCCCACTTTGGAAGCGGTTTGCAATGCATTGGGCAATGCCAACAATTATTATACACGCTCTCTTTTAAAAGTGTTGAACGCAAAAAGACAGTCGCAGGTGGGTATGCAAGCGCCGACATTCACATTCACAGACATTGCTAACAAAACATTCACCAAACAATCTTTCAAGGGAAAATATTTGTTTCTTGATTTTTGGGCAAGCTGGTGCGAGCCTTGCAGGGAGGAAAATACAAACCTGGTGAAGTTATATGAAAAGTACGCCAGTAAAGGAATTGAGTTTGTAGGCATATCCATTGATATGGATAAAAAAAATTGGGAAAATGCCATTAAGAAAGATAAGCTACCGTGGGTACAGGCTTGCGATTTAAAAGGATCGCAAAGTAAAATATTCAATGAGTTCGGACTTTATGATATTCCCGCTAATTTCTTAATTGATAAAGAAGGTAAAATTGTGGGCAGGGATCTTACCGTAGAAAAACTTGAAAAAATATTAAGTGAAAAATTAGGTGGTTGAAAAAGCTAAAAAGCTAATTCAGCAAAATAAAAATTTTAAATAAAAGTTCGTTTACTGTGACTTTGAAAAGTAAGCTGAGCGTACTATATAGCAGACTTTTTAGAGAGAAAAGAGAATTGTTTCGTGTGCCACGAACCATTGATTAAGGCTTTCTTGCACTTAATTATAAAGGTAATTATCAATCCTTAAGTCCACAAAAAAAAACAAGTCTACTGCTATTCCTACAACTCCAATTTTACTTTCTTTCCCGTTCTGCACGCTTCATAAATCGCATCAATAATTTTGAGGTCTTTCAAAGCTTCTTCGCCATCGACCGGTATCTCGGGTTTTTTGCCGCGTAAAATAATGTCAGCCATTTCATCCATTTGCACAGTTTGGTGCGTTACATCCGGCGCAATCAATTCGCCTTTATTGGTTAGTCCCCTGATAGGGCCATAGCCGGTTGCCGGATTTAATTCTCCAAAACCATTGGTTCCGTCAAGAAAAAAACGATCGAGGTTATTCAGGCTGTAAGTTGAAAGGCATGAAGCTACCGCGCCACCGGGAAAACCCAATTGAAATTGTATCGTTTCATCAATGCCTTCTTTAAATTTTACCGGATCATTTTTGGTTTCCTGCGCGGTTACCCAAATTGGATCTTCACCAATCATATACCGCGAGCCATTTACTGAATAAATGCCAATGTCCATCATTGATCCGCCGCCGGAAAGTTTTTTATTCAAACGCCATTGTGTAGGATCGCCGATAATAAATCCGCTCAATCCCTGGAAGAAAAGTATTTTGCCAAATTCACCTGCTTTCCTCATTTTGATAATTTCCAACGTGTGCGGTTCAAAATGCATGCGGTATCCCACCAATAATTTTACACCCGCTTTTTTACAGGCATCAATCATTTCCTGCGCCTGCTGTGCATTTACGGTCATTGGTTTTTCGGAGATGGCATGCTTTCCTGCCTTCGCCACGCGTATCACTTCATCATGATGAAGGCCGTTCGGTGTGATCACATAAACCGCATCAATATCCGGATTGTTTTTTATCTCATCAAAATTGGAATAGTTGTAACAGTTTTTTTCAGGGATGTTGTATTTGCTTTGCCAAGCCTTTACTTTTGAAGGGGTGCCGCTGATCACTCCAACCAATTTGGCTTTGGTACAACTTTGCATGGCTTCGGCGACGCGTGTTCCATAACTTCCGAGGCCCATAATGGCAACTCGCAAGAGTTGGTTGTCAGATGGCTTTTGATTAAAAGTTTTACTTGCTGAAGCAGCTTTTTTAAGAAACGGAAAGGCTATAGATGCTGCAGTAATTTTTCCCAAAAAGTCACGGCGTGAATTCATAATTATTTTTATTTATAAATGTAACTCATTTATTTTTTTTATACATTCAAATATTGTACTTTGATTCCCCAAAAATTAAAAAAACAGATTTGGATAACTCTGAAACACGTAAGGGTTGAAGGGTTTATTACTAAAAAATTATTGCTGCCCATCGTATTATTTCGTTTTGAAACAGTGAAATCCTCATCCATTTTTTTATTTTAAAAAACATTCTGAAAAAGATATTCACACGAGCAATTTAAGCCTGTGTCTTTCGTTGGTAATAAAGTGAGCATTGGATGGTATTTTAAACCAGGTGGAAAAGAAGAATTGAATATCCTTTTTGAAAATTACCAACTGATGAAACAAAAAAAAGAGAAAACTACCATCCTGTTTGTAAACAAAAACCCCCAGGCTTTTAAACCGATGCAGGTCTCAAACAGGTTGATCTTACATTGGAAAAAATATCTTACAGCAGTTCTGCTTGTTTTCGTGGCCTTGATCGCTACCGTTGTTTATCTTTTTTCATTGCATAATGAACAACTGCTCAGGCAACTGGCCCTTTCCAAAAAATTGAACAAAATGCGTACGCTTTTTTCGCAGGTAGATACAAGCTCGGTAAAAGAAAAATTTACTAAGATTGATACAGAGTTATCAAACATTAATGATTACCTGAAAGCACGCGGCATAAAACCCGCCGTAAAACTGCCGGAAGGAGGAGAGGCGGATGATGATATTATCTCCGACGATGAGATCAGCAATTTTTATGTAAAATATTTAGACCACATTGGTTATGATTTATCCCATACGCCACTGGGAATGCCTTATCACGGAAGGATCACCTCAACTTTTGGCCATCGTGAAAATCCATTTGGCGGAAACAATGTTGAAACGCACAAAGGCCTTGATATCAGCGGGCCGATTGGTTCTCCGGTGAAAGCAATGGCTGAGGGGAAAGTTGAATTTGCAGGTCAAAGAGGCGGCTTTGGCAATTGCATTATGCTGAAACATGCGAATGGTTTTGAAACACTCTACGGGCATTTATCAAAAATATTAGTTAGTGTAGGAGAGAATGTAAAAATAGGGCAGACTATCGGCAAGATCGGCTCAACAGGCCGTTCTACCGGGCCACACCTCCATTATGAAATCCACAAAAACGGACAACAAATAAATCCACAATCATTTTTAACGCTTAAGTAATATGTTTAAAAAAGACAAAAAACAGCAACCTTTAGAAATTAACCAACAGGAAATTTCTACTATCATTGGTGAAGGATATACGTTCACCGGCGAAATTCGCGGATCTTCAGTGATAAGAATTGAAGGCAAGGTGATCGGAAATATTCATGTGGAAGGCGGCGTAGTATTAGGCGACAAAGGAAATATTGAAGGCGACATTAATACCAAATCAGCAATTATTTACGGCACGATCAACGGAAATGTAAAATCCGTTCAACTGGAAATAAAAAAGACAGGATTGGTAAATGGCGATATCACTACCGATACG
>DAHXOZ010000013.1:15067-35767 GCA_027364635.1 bacterium
TATTTGCTTGTCAGAATCCCCAGCTTTTCATGATTTTTAAATCATCAGCAATCGCCTGCAAAGGGGTTTGAGCCTGGTAATCTTCCTGCTCTATAATAAAATATTTTGTTCCCGTTTTGCGGGCGTAATCAACAATTTGTTTTACAGGAATTACTCCTTTGGTCAGCAATGTACTTTCGTACTGATTGCCATTCTGGGGAGGAGTTTCTTTTTTCACTTCGTCTTTTACATGCATCAATAAAAATCTTCCCGGATATCTTTTTAAATAATCCATGGCTCTGCCGCCGGGCTCATACATATTACCTATATCTATTTGTTGTGCCACCAAATTTTTATCGGTTGATTGAAGAAGCAGATCGTACAAAACTGTTCCATCAAGGCTGTGGTTAAATTCATAGCTTTCGTTGTGGAAGGCAAAATGTATTCCTGCTTTTTTACAGAGTTCTCCTGTTTTATTGAACATATCCATGTAATGCCTGAAGTCATTCATGTTTTGGCAAAGGCTTTCATCCACGCCAGGGCTTATTACATATTTCATCCCGATGGCCGCTGCGTCATCAATGGTTTGCTTCCACTCGTCGGTAAAATCATTGGTACTTTTATTCCATTGTTTGGAGCCTAAAAAGTCGTGGCCACTATCCATTTTTAGACCGTTATCATCCAACAGTTTTTTAAAATCAGCAATCGAATATCCATAAAATTTCTTTCCGTAATAGCCTGCATGCTCTACATATTTATATCCCATTTGAGATACTTTTTTAAGCGTTCCGGCCGGATCTTTTTTCATATCATCTCTCACACTGTAAAGTTGCACTCCAAGTATATCTTTAGGAGTTTTTGCTTTAAGAACAGAGGGAAGAAATGAAATGCCGGTAATAGTGAGGCTGCTGTTTTTTACGAATGTGCGGCGTGAAATATTCATATCAAAAGGTTTAGGTGTGAAAATGGGCCTTTAAAAATACTAAATATTGGTGTTCTATAACTTATTATTTAAAACTGTTTTTTGTGGTTACAGTAAACCAACAAATTCTTCCATTTTTTATTCTGCCTGGATAATTGCCATAGTAAATAAGTTACAACGGTAGTTGGTATATTACAGCCTGGTAAGGATTTAACGTAATTGTCTTATTTTTTGATAAAGGAGCAGTATGATAATTTGACAAAAGAAGGGTTGCCTTTTTTACATCAATTCCAATATTTGCATCTGCATTGTGTGCAGTAAAATTTAATACAATCAATAACTTTTCACCATCGCCGGTTCTCGTGTAGGCGTATACGTTAGGATTGGCTTTGTCCAGCAATTCGTACTTTCCGTAAACCAATACCAGGTTTTCTTTTCTCAACTTAACCACTTTCCGAAAATAGTTAAGCACTGAATTTGGATCTTTATTTTCAGCTTCTTCATTAATCGTTTTATAATTCGGATTTATTTTTATCCAGGGTGTACCGGTTGTAAAACCTGCATTGGTTGCATCTTCCCACTGAAAAGGTGTACGGCTATTGTCTCTGCTTGTAGACGCCTCCTGCTTCATAAACTTCTTTAAATCGCCGCCAATATTTTTTTCGTGCTGGTAGGCATTTAGTGTTTGAACATCCCGGTAATCTTTAATATCTGTAAAACCGATGTTGGTCATTCCCAACTCATCGCCATTGTAATAATAAGGGGTTCCCCGCATGGTCATTATAAAAGTAGTAAGCATTTCAGAAGACAATGCGCGATAGGGAGGTGTATCGTTTCCAAACCTGCTAACCATGCGTGCCTGGTCGTGATTGGCAAGGAAAATTGAGAGCCAGCCATTGTTTTGAAATGCACTGTCCCATCGGCTAAAAACCTCTTTAAAGTGTAACAAACTGTAACCCGAAGGTTTTGCAATATTTACTCCATCAAACGCATAAGCCATGTTCAGTTCATGGCGGTTGCTATCTACCAGGTTATGCGCATCCGTAAACGAATTTCCTGCACCTTCTGCCACGCTCATTACATTGTACTTGCTGAGCACTTCTTTATACATCTCCTGCAAATAGCCATGAAGATTTCCCTGCATGGCATAATATTGTGAAAAGTTTTTTTCAAAGCCTTTCGGGAAAGCAGGCCAGGTAGTGTCTTTTGCTGCAAACTGAAAAGCATCTAACCTGAAACCATCAATCCCTTTGTCTGCCCAGAATTTCATAATATTAAAAACTTCCTGTCTCACTTTTGGATTCTCCCAATTCAGATCAGGTTGTTTCCTGGAAAAGTAATGGAGATAATATGCGTTGGTAAGAGAATCATATTTCCAGGCATCATGGTTTACATCAAATAAACTGTAACGATAAGGTGGCTTGCCGTTTTCTGCATTCCACCAATGATAATATTCTCTGTAAGGATTGGTTCTGGAACTTCGGCTTTGCTTAAACCATTCATGTTCGTCGCTGCTGTGGTTTACCACGAGGTCCATTATGAGTTTAATACCACGTTCGTGCATTCCTTTCAGCAACGAATCAAAATCGGCCATTGTTCCAAAGTCTTTCATAATGTTGCGGTAATCACTTACGTCATAACCGTTGTCATCGTTGGGCGAACTGTAAATCGGGTTTAGCCATACTGCTGTTACACCAAGGCTTTTTATATAATCGAGCTTAGAAATGATGCCTTTCAAATCGCCAATGCCATCTCCGTCACTGTCTTTAAAACTGCGTGGGTAAATTTGATAAACGATCGCTTCTTTCCACCATTTTCTGCCTGGCTGGTTAGAAGTAATTGTCTGCCCGTAACTGTCTTTAAAAAATATTAAAGAGAAAAGCAAGATAAAAAAAAGCAACTTTTGTTTCATAAACCTAATTTTGAGATTAAGCCATCGATAAAATTGTAATTGAAAAGCATGGTAAGTTAATTTACTATTTATATTAAGTTCTTCAACTTATAAAATGCCCAGCAGTTTCCACATTTTATGGCGAACGTCATTGCCGCTGCCATCATAATTATTGATCACAAAAGAAAAAGTATATTGATCATTATTTTTCCCTTTTATATAACCGGTGTAAGAGATCACTCCATTTATAGAACCGCTTTTCATTTTAATGCCGCTAATCGTTGGAAGCGCTTCGTAAAAAGAAGGAAACCATTTTTGCCTTCTTGCATATTCCATCACTGTTACCAATGCTTTTGTCGTAACCCGGTTAGAAGGGGAGAGGCCGCTTCCGTCGATGATGTTGATCGCATAAGGCTCAATTCCTTTTTCTTTCCAGAAACGATGAATCACATTAACCCCACTGTCTGTTGCACCAACATTTGTAAAATTATAAGCCAGCGTTTTTATCAACGCTTCACCGTACAAATTGATGCTTCGTCTTAAAAAATGAAAAATTATACTATCGAGTAACGGTGAGGTGTAGGTGTAAAAAACTTTCGCATCATGTATGTTGTATTCTTTCGGGTAAGTAGCGGCAATCTTTTCAGCCGGCTCCTTTTTTAAAGTCGCTTCCAGTGTCAAAGCCAGTTCAGTGCCGGGTTTCGGCATGGCCCCTGAGATGGTAAAGTGGTTTTCATCTACGGGTGTAGTTCCTCTTACGTAACCGTATTCATCACCAAGCGGTAAATAAATATAATTATTGTCGCCGCTGCCTTTTGCTGCAGAAGTGACTTTTGATTTTAAATGAAGCCCATAAACAAATGATGGTTTGGTGCCAACGATTGTAACTGGATCGCCTATTTTGTTTCCTGATTTTAAATAAAGATCGTATTGGTTTTCGCGCCAGTTAAGCGGCCTTGCACCGGCTCCATAATAATTGCCAATGTCCTGCCATATCCAGCCATCGGGCGTTTCTTCGCTGTTCCAAAGACTTTCGTCAGCAAATACGTGCCCGGTTATTGCGTGTATGCCTTTCCGTGAAATGGCATTTTTAAAATCAGCAATAACATTTTCTTCTTTTGTTTCATCATATCGCCAGCTTCCCAGTGTAGGATCGCCGCTGCCCTTCAAAATAAGATTTCCGTTTAAAACTCCGTTTACTATGTTTCCTGTGTAACCGATGGTGGTTTTATACTGGTAATCGTGTCCCAGCAAGGCAAAAGCCGTGGAAGCGGTTATTACTTTCTGGCAACTTGCCGGCGCAACTCCTACTTCCGAATTCACATCTGTTACCGTCTTCCAGTTGGTTGTATTGATCACATAAAGACTGATGGTAGCATGTTTGAACGAAGGATCATTCGAAAGGCTTTTAAAAGCCGCATTAAATTGTTGTTCAGAATTCTGAGCAAATAAAACGGAAGAATAAAGGATAAAAATGAAAAGAAATATTTTTTTCAAATGGTAAAATTTTAAAATTGATTGAAGGTATCTATCGTCATCTCAAAACTAAAAGATTATCTGCATAAAACGCGCTGTTTGTTCTTTGTCCTTTCTGTTTAATTTTGCGCCATGGAAAATATTTACGCTTCGATAATCACCATCGGTGATGAATTGCTTATAGGCCAGGTGATTGATACCAACAGTGCATGGATCGCGCAACAATTAAATAAGATTGGAATTGCTGTAAAGAACAGGATCTCTATAGGCGATGATGCGTTAGAAATAAAAATAGCGCTCGATTTTGAAAATCAAAATACTGATGTCATCCTGATCACCGGCGGACTGGGGCCAACCAATGATGACATTACAAAAGAACTCTTGTGTGACTATTTTTCGGGGAAAATGATTGTGGATCAAAAGGCGCTGGAAAATGTAAAATATCTTTTCGAACAGGTGTATCACAAACCGGTTTCAGAAGTGAATTTAAAGCAGGCTGAAGTACCGGATGTCTGTGAAGTGATTCCAAACAGACGGGGTTCAGCGCCCGGAATGATTTTTAAAAAAGACGGGAGTATTTTTATTAGTATGCCCGGCGTGCCTTATGAAATGATGGGAATTATGGAAGACGTAATTCCTTACCTGCAACAGCAATTTGAACTGCCGGCTATTGTTCATAAAACCATTTTAACTGCCGGTATCGGTGAATCGGCTCTTGCTGAAATTATTAAAGACTTCGAAGACAATTTGCCAAAGGAAATCAGGCTCGCTTATTTACCCAATTACGGGATGGTAAGATTGCGCTTAAGTACTTCGGGTTTTGATAAAGTAAAAACAGAAAAGGCGATCAGTGATCAGTTTCTTCAATTAAAAAAACTGGTAAAAGATTATATGGTAGTTGATGATGATGAAACGATGCAGCAAGTGTTGGGAAAAATGTTATTGCAAAATAAAAAAACGATCTCTACGGCGGAAAGTTGTACTGGCGGCTCTATTGCAAGCCTTATTACTTCAGTTCCGGGTTCATCTGCTTATTTTGAAGGAAGCATAGTAAGTTACTCTTATGAAATAAAAGAAACCTTGCTTGGTGTAAAAAAGGAAACACTTGAAAAGTATGGAGCTGTAAGTGAAGAAACCGTGAGAGAAATGTTATCAGGGTTATTGGCTAAAATGAATACCAATTATGGCATTGCGGTTTCCGGTATTATGGGGCCTGGTGGAGGCATGCCCGATAAACCCGTAGGAACCGTGTGGGTAGCGGTGGGCAGCAAAGAAAAGCAAGTGGTTAAAAAATTTAAACAACGGTTTGCCAGGGCAAAAAATATCGAAGTAACTGCAATGATGGCCTTAAACCTGATGAGAAGTTTTTTGGTAAATGAATTAGTGAATTAGTGAATGGTGAATGGTGTGATAATTAATATAATGATTGAAAAATATATCTTTATTGCAGGTTGCTTTTAATAAATTGATCTACGGATGAAAAAAATCATTTCAATTATCTTATTAGCTGTATTGTTCTTTTTTGCAGGAGAATCTTTGTACGCCCAAAAAGATTCTGCAATACTACCTGCACAAAAAGAAAACCTTGCAAATGAAAATGATTCTATAAACTCTGCTATTTTACAAAATTTCAATAAGAAGCTCAATGAGATAGAACAGTTGCGTATATCAGATTCTATTACCAAAGCTAATCTTGAAAGACAGATTAGTACACTTCAAAACACGGATAACATAAAGAAAGAAGAATTACAAAAACAATTAAAACACTTAAAAGATAAAGAGGCAAAACGTTTCGAAGAAAAAAGGAGACAAATCGACTCTCTCCGGCTTACAGCAAAAGCTTATCCTGTAATAGGATTTTTTAATGATACTTTGTTTTATATTTTTAATAAATCGGGTAGTTTTTCAGCAGAAGAAAGAGCAGCGGCCATCCAGCAAAGAATTAAAGCAATTGCCAATAATTACCGATTCAAAAAGGATTCCATTCAACTTGTTTATAATGAAGGATCAACAGACCTGGTAGATAACGACAAAACCATCATAAGTGTTTCTGACAATGATGCAATCTGGGAAAATACCACCCGTAATGATTTAGCGGCGCGTTATCAAAACATCATATATAAAGAGGTGCTAAAGTACCGGCAGGAAACCAATGTAACTACGCTGGCAAAAGAAATTTTACTCGCATTACTTTTAATAATTCTTTTTGTTTTTGCTATTAAATACATCGCAAAATTATTCCGGTGGACAAGATTAAAAATACGCCAACAAAAAGATGGTTTATTGAAAGGTATCAAAATAAAAGATTACACTTTATTCGATGCCTCAATGGAAGTAAAGTTTTTCCTGAATGTAAATAATGTGTTGAAGTGGCTATTCATCTTTTTGGTAGTTTACCTGGCTCTACCTGTGATATTTGGAATTTTTCCCTGGACAAAAAATTATGCAACTACTCTTTTTGGATATATTCTGAATCCTATAAAAAGTATCGCTGTTTCTTTTTGGAATTTTGTGCCCAACCTGATCACCATTATTGTTATTGTGTTCGTTTTTCGTTATGTCTTTAAAGGATTGAAATATTTAAAGGATGAAATTACAAATGAGAAGCTTACCATTCCGGGATTTTATGCTGATTGGGCCAACCCAAGTTACCAGATAATAAGGGTCTTGGTCTTTGCCTTTATGATTATCGTGATTTTTCCTTATTTGCCTGGCAGTAATTCTCCCGTATTTAGAGGAGTTTCAGTATTTCTGGGCTTCCTGTTTACTTTCGGTTCTGCTGGTTCCTTGTCCAACATTATTTCAGGTTTGATCCTTACTTATATGCGGTTATTTAAAATTGGGGACAGGGTGAAAATAGGAGAACAGTTAGGAGATGTTATAGAGAAATCTTTATTGGTTACCCGTATCAGAACAATAAAGAATGAAATCATTTCCATCCCTAATTCTACAGTGATGAATAGCCACACGATCAACTACAGCAGTGAGGCACCCGGGCTCGGACTGATCATTAATACAACGGTTACGATTGGCTATGATACTCCCTGGAGAGAAATGCACGAAGCTCTGATAGAAGCTGCATTGCGCACTGAGTTGGTTTTGAAAGATCCAAAGCCTTTTGTTTTGCAGACAGGGTTAGAGGATTTTTATGTGTCTTACCAAATAAATGCGTACATCCGTGAGTCGAACAAACAGGCAACTATTTATTCTTCCCTTTATCAAAATATCCAGGACGTTTGTAATGAAAAAGGAATTGAGATCATGTCTCCACATTATTTTTCAGCCCGTGATGGAAATGAAACCACTATTCCGCCAACGTACCTTCCGAAAGATTATAAAGCCCCGGGGTTTAAAATCAAAACAGAAAATCGTAATAACGGAAAAGAGGCTGAGTAAAGAAGTTAGTGAAATAAAAATCGGGCTTATTTGTTTGCCTACTGATAGGTAGATTTGTTTTCTGACTATCCATTCAATATTGACCATTCCCATTCCAATCATTTCTTCTTCGTTCTTTTTCTCTTGTTTTCGTTGGTGAAAAACTCAGTGAATGTGTCAAAATCTTTTCGGTAAGAAAGCTGGATTCCCGTTCTGTTCCTGCGGGTAACTCCTGCAATATCACCGATGTCGGCATCACTTCTGTTGAAACCTATTACGCGCAGTTGCCCGTTGGGTGAGATCAAATATTCAAACGATACATCCGGTGTAAACAGGAAGTTGGAATTAGAAGTAGTAACCGCCTGGCCCAGCCTGTAGTCTACATTTCCGGCTACGGTAACCAATAATTTATTATTTAAGAAAGCCGTCCTCACGCCAAAGTTACCCACGTTTTGAATCTCCTTTTGTGAAGCGCCTTTTTGAAAATTAAAATCTGCGGTGTTGATGTTGGTTATGAGGTTTACCGATTTGGTATTCAATACTTTTTGCAACCACGAATTAAGAGAAGAGGATAAGGTGGCCGAGAGCAATTGGCCTACACTTCTTGTTACGAAGTTGCCAGTATTATTTCCGGTGATCAATGGCTGATCGCTAGTCATAAACTGGTTAAATAACAACAAAGAAGCTACCTGGTTCATTAATGCCGTTTTATCTTCCTGGAATCTTGTCTTTAAATACTCATTGGCTATTGGATCCGATTTTAAAGGATTGTCAAAAGGAAATTGAAATTCAAATTCAGGTTGCGGGTTTTTCAAAGTACCTCTTAATTTAAAAATAATATCCACATCGCCATTGATATTTCTATAGCCTGATGTGGTAGGGATATTACTCATGCTTACATTTTGTGCCCGGTAAACCGCATCAATATTAAGATTAGCAAGATACGGGTCGCCCTGCCACTCTATGTAACCCTGTTGCAAAGTAAAAGGCGTTTTTAAGAAAGTTTGAAAGTTGAATGTATATTCTCCCTGTTCTATATTGTATCTTCCTCTTATGGTTAAAGGCTCAGTGGTTCCTGCTGTTATATTCAGCTTGCCGCTTCCCTGCGCTTTTATCACATCGCCCGTGGTTTCGTCCAATATCACATCAATTTTTGCCAAAGGATTGGCAGTAAGATCCATATTTACTTTTATACTGGTATTTTGTCGCGAAACAAGATCAGCCTTCATCTCACGGCCAAATTTTGTAAACTCCAGATAATCCATTGAACCTGATTCTGCTGTTTCTCCGGTGGGCAAATAAATATGGCTGCTGTCTGTGGGTTCGCCAGAAATATCCATTTGCATATCGGTTAAGAAACCATTTAATGATAGTTCAGCGCGGCCAACTACGTGCCCGTAGAATTCATTATTATCACTGGCTGTAGTATTCAACAAAATAAATTTGGATGGGCCGTTACCAAGAGGATCCGTTTTAAAATGAAGTTCATTGAAGAAAAAATTATCAAAAAATGTATGATAAATTTTACCCGTAAGTGTACCCGTATGATTCAGCGTGTCAAGTATTTTTAAAGTTCCGAAATCTATCTCATCGGGATTAAAAGTAATGACAGAACCATTAGCCAAATGGTAATGGCATTGGGTGTAATCGATTGTCATTGCAGTGCTGTCGAGCCGGATACTGCCCGTTAATTTAGGAGCAGATGCCTTACCTGAAATGCTTAATTTCCCTGTGGCTCTTCCATCGAGGCTGCTGAAAACACTGTTTAAATAATTTTCAAGAATGTGAATTCCTGAATTATTAAAAATCACTGAACCGCTCAGTTGGTTGATAGTAGTGTCATTAAAACGATAGCCAAAGTTGCCGCTGAAATTGTAGAGGTTGTTGTTGGAGATCATATTCACTTTCAGTTCTCCGGGGTTGGCATCGTATTCTCCGTTGGCCAGGATAATGCCAATTGAATCATTCTCAAATTTAAACTGATCAATCTTGGTATCAAACTCAACGGCCATGTTTCCGAAAGGGTTATCCACTCGGATATTTCCATTGAGCAAACCGGTCATAGCCGGATATTTCAGAAACATAGGAATAAAATCTCCCACAACAAGATTTTGTACGGCAATCATTACATCGTTGCCGTTTCCGGATAAAGAAGGTTGTGTTGAGATATAAATTTCCTGCCCGTTTTGTGAGAAGCGTATATTATTGGCTGTAAGTAAGCTATCTTTCAATTCCAATACCCCTTCTTTGGCGATTTGCCATTGCTTTTGATTGATCGTAAACGTAGAGGGATTAAAAATCAACTTAAAACCTTGCTTTGAAGTTTCAACCCTGGCCGACAGATCCGCGTTGTTAAATGTGCGGTTGCCGGTCGCTTTAATGGATATATCCGAAATGTCGTTAGCCGCTGTAACACTGAATCTTGTATCAGGCGAATGAAGGCTGTCGTTGATTACTACATCATCAATATCTCCTTTTAAAATAAGTGTATCTGTGGTGCCTGTTGCTGTAAAATCAATTACATTAAAACTGATGTTGCTGTAATTAAATTGGGGAATATCAGCCTGGAGATTTAACGCATTACCGGCGATATTGACTGTTCCCTGCACCACTGAGTAATTAAAGCCGGACATCCGGCTATCAAACAAATTGATGTAATCACTCACGTTTCTTGTCTTCACATAAAAATTAAAATCCTGGTTTTCGATTTTCCTTTTGGGCTTGTTGATATACGCGGGATAATATTTATTCAGGAACAATTGAAACGCATCCGGAAGTTCCATTATCCTGAAATTGCCGTTGATACCGGCTTCCAGTTCATTCGTTGCCACCGATAATGTTTTTTTCCCATCCACAAAAGCTGAATTAATGTATAACGAATCGAATGATAATTGCTTGCCGTTATCTGATAAAACGGCATTGTATAATTTAGCGGAGCCTAAAAAGTTGTCAATATTATTTCCCGTAAAATTCAAATTGAACTTGCCGGTTAAAGAAATGCTGTCGTTGGTAAATTTTAAATTTTTGAGATGAAGTTTTCTCACATTGGCCTGAAGATCAAATTCGGGATTGGTTTTACTGAAATTAACAGATCCTACCAGTGTATCAATCACAATATGAGGATCATTGATGCTGGCGGAGCCGGTGAACAATTTCTTTTTAAATTCGCCATGAGCAATGATATTCGTATATTCATAGCCGTTGTATTGTATCTTGCTGATATTTCCGTCTACGTCAACATCAATGCTTTTTGGATCAAATCCTTTCCCTTTTATTTTTCCATCAAAAACAACGCTGCCGATATTATTGTTATCAATAAATTTTCCTAACTGAAAATTATTGGTTGAAATTTTTCCGTCATATACAGCCTGGCCACGATCAGGAATGGTAAGATGTAGATCGGTTTGAAGTGTTCCGATGTTAGTGGTTAAAATTCCGTAAGCCACAAAATCATTGATATACCCGGTATAACTTCCTGAAAATTTAATATCACCGAAAGCCTTCAAATTAGGACTGGTAATGCTTTTCAGGGATGGAATAAGCCTGGATAGTTCAGAATAACTGGTTCTTAATTCGTTTGATCTTAAATCGATAAATGTTTTATTGATGTCAGGCAATCCTCTTAAACTGATATCACCGTTCAGATAATTATTAGCACCTGCCGTAATTATCATATCATGGGCGGTGAGGTTTTCTAAGGTTCCATGTGCTGTTCCCGACAAGGTAAAATCGGTATTCCATGAGCTGGTTTCAGGAGCAAAATAGGCAAGATCATCGCTGCTCACCGTACTGTTTTTAAAATGCCCGTCAACAGTTACCGCATGAATAAAATCCTGCATATCATCATTAAAATCTTTAAAGTGCATCGCATAATAATCCTGCAAATGGCTTTTGTTGGTAACTATATCAAGATGTTTAAACTCCATCATTTTTGGAGTGAATTTAAAATCTGCAGAAAGGTTTTTTAAAAGAAATCCTCCACGATCTTTCGCAGAAATAGCAATAGCCGATTTTAAGGTATCGCCGGTAAGGTTGATATTTTTAAAAGTCCCGTTTATCTCTGATAGTACAATATGATTTGCATCAAACTCATTCATAACCGGTGGAGAGTATCCTTCATTTTCCACGGCTACCAATCCGTCAGTCATGCTTAGTTTGTTTACAGAAAGCCGCCATCCATCAGGATTCCATTGTAATCCCTTTGTTTCAATAACCGGATTTGCAGGTGTTGAGGTTGTATCTTTCGGCCGCCTACCGGTATAATCATATAATGAAAAAGAAG
Source organism: bacterium (assembly GCA_027364635.1). Lineage (GTDB taxonomy): Bacteria > Bacteroidota > Bacteroidia > Chitinophagales > Chitinophagaceae > Ginsengibacter. The sequence continues at coordinate 26,993 of DAHXOZ010000013.1, forward strand.
GTTTGTCTAATTGTATTTCGCTTATCCTGATAATATTCTTGTTGATATCAAATTCATCAGCTTGCAGATTCAGCTTTCTGGTTGAAAGCAAGATGTTCTCGCCAATCCATTCATCTTTTTGCCAGATGCGAATATTTTTTAAATCCAGAACTTTTAGATCAAGATTGATATTTGATGAGGTTGTGTCTGTCTTTTTTTTCCGGGGGCCGGAAAAATAATCAACCAAAAACTGGTAATTCCAAACAGAATCTGTACGATGAAGATTTACGAATGCATCGCTAAGCCCGATGTACTTCAGCGTTATATTTTTTTTGAAAAAAAACCAGTCAGTGATGCTCACTTTTGCCTCGCCTGCAAATAACAAAGTATCCTTTTGGTGGTCAAGTACCAGCAAATCCTGCATATCCATTTTATCAAAAAGTTCGAGATCGATTTTTTTAATTGAAACCGTGGTGTGCAGGTTTTTTGAAAGGCTATTGGCTACTCTGTGGATAATGAAAGTTTGAAAAAAGGTGGTTTGAATTAAAATCCACAATACAATGAGCAGCACAAGAATGCTCAACAGAACTTTGAGAAATATTTTTACAACTTTTTTCAGGCTAAATAAGATTATCGGCAAAAATAAAGAAACGACATGGTAAGCCAAACTAACTAATAACCTAACTCGTTGATAAATTGTTAATCTGTAAAAGTTTTTGCAGGATGAAAACCATGCAAACAGTAAACGGGCAAATAATCGTAATTTTTATTTAATCCTGTTAGCTTTTATTTCTTTTTGGCCGCTTTTTTAGGAGCTGCTTTCTTTTTAACCGTTTTCTTGTCAAATGCCTTTGGATCCTGCTGAAGGATCATTTTCTTCACCTCTTCAACTGGTAGTTGCGAGAGTTCTTCCGGTGTATATTTTCCGCCTTCGGGTTTTGCAGTGATCTTCAACATTTTTTTTCCGAAGCGTATAAATGGGCCCCAGCGGCCGTTTTCAATTGCTATTTTATCTCCGGGCCATTGTTGAATATAACGATTGGCTTCTTTTTCAATCTTTTTTTCAATCAGCTCATTACAATCTTTCTGTGTCAGATTATCAAAATTATATGCCCTCGGAACATTAATAAAGAGTTCGTTCCATTTGATAAAAGGCCCAAAACGACCCTTGCCTTTGGTAATTGGTTTTTCCTGGTAATAGCCTATTGGTGCGTCTTCCACTTGCCTGGCTTTAATAATTTCTATCGCCCTTTGCATATCAACTTCCGTTGGCTCTTCACCTTTGGGAACTGAAATAAACTGCTCGCCCCATTTTACATACGGGCCAAACCTGCCAATATTTACAGATACTTCTTTTCCTTCATGTTCACCTAAAGTAAGCGGTAATTTAAAAAGCTCCATTGCTTCATTCATCGAAATGGTTTCTATACTTTGTGTAGCTTTTAGTTTGGCAAATTTTGGTTTTTCCTCGTCCTCAACATTTCCAATTTGTACCATTGGCCCATACCTTCCCATTCTTGCAATCACCGGTTTGCCGCTTTCAGCATCAATTCCTAATTCGCGTTCCCCTTTTGCCCGCTCTGCATTTTCAAGCGTATGTTCTACCGATTCATGAAATGGTTTGTAAAATTCACCTACCATTTTATTCCATTGCAGATGGCCTTCAGCAATTTTATCAAACTCTTCCTCAATATTGGCGGTGAAAGAGTAATCCATTACTTTATCAAAATGCTGATTTAGAAAATCAGTAACAACCAACCCCAGATCAGTAGGGAAAAGTTTTCCTTTTTCCGCTCCGGTAATTTCTGATGTTTTAACTTTCTGAATAATATTTTCCTTAGAAAGTTTTACAATTCTTATATCACGTTTCGTGCCTTCCTTATCTCTTTTTTCAACATAACTTCTTTTAATGATCGTGCTGATAGTAGGAGCGTAGGTGCTTGGCCGTCCGATGCCCAGTTCTTCCAGTTTTTTTACCAAAGAAGCTTCTGTATATCTTGGTGCATGACGGGTAAATTTTTCTGTTGCTGTCATCTCTTCAAAATCCAGTTGCTGATTTACCGTAAGTGCAGGCAGGCGGCTTTCATTTCCAAAGGCCTGCGATTCATTTTCATCATCATCGGTTCCTTCATTATAAATTTTCAAAAAACCATCAAATTTCAGGACTTCGCCGCTGGCGGTTAGCTCATCTTCTACCGTACTTATTTTTATTTTGGCAGTTGTCTTTTCCAAAATGGCATCGCTCATCTGGCTGGCAATGGTACGTTTCCAGATCAATTCATACAGCCGGCTTGTTTCGGGATCGTGAATGCGGCTTTCGCTCATGTCGGTAGGGCGAATGGCTTCATGGGCTTCCTGCGCGCTTTCGTTTTTTGTTTTGTAATTGCGCATCTGCAAATACTTTTCGCCGTAATTTTTTAGTATCTCACTTTTAATCTGGTCTTTTGCCGTGTTGCTCAGGTTTACGCTGTCCGTTCTCATGTAAGTGATCTTTCCACTTTCATATAATTTTTGAGCGATGATCATTGTTTTACTTACTCCATAACCTAATTTTCTACTGGCTTCCTGCTGTAAGGTTGAGGTAGTAAAAGGTGCTGCAGAAGTACGTTTGCCGGGTTTTACAAGAATATCTTTTACTGAATATGCCGCATTTTTACAACGTTCTAAAAAGCTCTCCGCTTCTTCAATCGTTCTGGTTCCTCCATCTTCTGCTTTAAATGAAATTCTTTTCCCGGTGCCGTCAGTGGAAGCCAAAGTAGCTTCAATTTTAAAACTGCTTGTGGCCTTGAACTGGTTGATCTCCCTTTCTCTTTCGGCTATTAGTTTAACGGCTACGCTTTGAACTCTTCCGGCGCTTAAACCACCCTTCATTCCAATTTTTCTCCATAAAACAGGAGATAGCTCAAAGCCTACGAGCCTGTCAACAACCCGCCTTGCCTGTTGTGAATTCACCAGGTTCATATCTATAAACCGGGGATTTAGAACCGCAGCGTTAATAGCCGGTTTTGTGATTTCATGAAAAACGATCCTCTTCGTAGTATTTACATCGAGCCCTAAAACTTCGGCAAGATGCCAGCTTATGCTTTCTCCTTCACGGTCCTCATCCGATGCCAGCCAAACTGTATCGGCTTTTTTTGCATATTGTTTCAGTTCTTTTACCACCTTTGCTTTATCATCAGGAACTTTATACCTGGGTGAAAAATTGTTTTTTATATCAATGCCCATGTCATCTTTTTCAAGATCACGAATGTGGCCATAACAACTCTTTACCTCGAAATCTTTACCTAAAATTTTTTCAATGGTTTTTGCTTTCGCAGGAGACTCAACAATCAATAAATTTTTTGCCATAATCATCTTTATTTTTCCAATTCTAAACCTTTCTTATTCTTATAACGTTCTAATTTCGGAATAATTTACCTGGTTGCAATATTAGCGTAAAAAATAAAAATCAAAATTTAAAAGAGAATTTGTTATGTAAATGTGCTTTGTTATCTTCGCAATCCCCACTGTGTAACCATTTCAAAGCTGTCTTTTTAAATTTTAAAAAAAGAAGCATATTTAAAAAATTTAATAAATTAACTTACTAAATATATTTTTTATAAAAAAAAGCCGTTATATCAAATGTTAGTTATTAATTTTTGATACCCTAAAAATATTTAGTTTAAAAAATAGTCAATGAGAGTTGTAATGCTCGGTTCTGGTAATACTGCCACTGTTTTATCTGAAATGATTTCGAAAGCGGGACATGATATTATTCAGGTGGTGAGCCGGAACGAAGAAAATGCCAAAACACTTGCATCATCCTATCTTGCCGCTACAGCGCCTCTTGCTTCAGAGCAATTTGCAGAAGCAGATATATATATTGTTGCTTTGCACGATGCAGCACTTGATCATGTTGAAGTGATTCCGGGATTGAAAGGAAAATTTGTGGTTCACACCGCCGGTGCTGTTTCAATAAATGTTTTAAAAGATATTACTTCCAGATTCGGCGTATTATATCCTTTGCAATCACTTTCCAAATTTGCCGATCATATCCCTGAAATTCCATTTTTAGTGGATGGCAATACCCAGGAAACGTTGCATCATGTTTTGGGATTTGCAAAAACTCTTTCCGGTAAAGTAATTGAAGCCAATGATTCCGAAAGACTCAATTTTCATGTGGCAGCAGTTTTTGTAAACAATTTCACCAACCATCTTTATGCACTTGCTGAATTGTTTTGCGAAAAAGAACGGATTGATTTTAAAGCCTTGTTTCCTCTGATTGATGAAACCACTTTAAGGGCCAAATCTATTTCACCTTTTCTTACCCAAACCGGCCCTGCCATCAGGGATGATATTTATACACTTAACCGCCACTTGCAGGCGCTTGTATCCAACCCTGACCTTAAATATGTTTACCTGAAACTAACGGAAAGCATTATCAAACACCACGGTAAAAGATAAATCTTCTTTAAAAGTCGGTTTACTGTTCGCATAATTTATTATTCAGTTCTCTATAACTATATTTGAAAAAAATATTCTGACAGGAAAAAACTGCTGAACTTATTTATTTTCTATAATTATTTATAAAACGAAATGCAAATTCTTTCACGATTTAAACAGATAAAAACTTTTGTATTGGATATGGATGGTGTGTTGACGGATGGAAATATTCTGGTAGATAGTGAAAATAACTGGCTCAGAAGCATGAATATCAGGGATGGTTATGCATTGCAACTGGCTGTAAAGTTGGGGTTTGAGGTGGTGGTGATTTCAGGAAGTAATTCTTCGTTTGTGCGTGACCGCTTGAATCGCCTTGGCATAAAAGAAGTTTTTATGGATGTAAAAGACAAGGAAGATTTTTTAAAAAAATATGCAGACGAAAAAAAAATATCAGTAAATGAGTTGCTTTTTATGGGTGATGATATTCCTGATTATTACTGTATGAAACTGGCCGGAATTGCAGCGTGCCCGGCAAATGCAGCGCAGGAAATTAAAGAAATTGCCTCTTATATTTCACCTTATAATGGGGGCGAAGGCTGCGTAAGAGATGTGATTGAAAAAGTTTTGAAACTGAATCAAAAATGGCCATTAAAAAATGACGTTCCTTCAACCTGATCTTTTATTTTAAGATTTCCTCATGAAAACGCTTATTGCATTTTTCAGATTGATCAGATGGCCCAATCTTCTATTTATTGTGCTTACGCAAATGCTTTTCAGGTATTTTATTTTACCCTTTGTTTATGCAAGGCCACATGAAGGATATGAAAACATCAAACTTTCTGAAAATTTATTCTATTTGCTCGTTCTTGCTTCCGTTTGTATTGCGGCTGCAGGTTATATTATCAACGATTATTTTGATGAAAATATCGACCAGGTAAATAAATCTGCAAAAGTGATTGTCGGAAAATTTATCAAAAGACGTTCAGCGATATTACTTCACGCCTTGCTTTCCTTCATAGGTTTGGCAATAAGTATCTATATTGGTTACAAACTCGGCAATATTTTTATTCCGCTGTTTAATTTTTTGGCTATCAACTTCCTGCTGGTTTATTCCAGCACTTTTAAAAAGAAGATACTTATCGGCAATGTCCTTATTTCTTTATTAACCGCCTGGGTTATTTTGGTGCTTACTCTTGCGGAGTATCGTTTCCGCATTTCCCCGGAGGATGTGGTATGGCAGCGATTATTAAAAATGTCATTTGTATATGCCGGTTTTGCTTTTATCATTTCTTTGGTGCGCGAAGTAATCAAAGATATGGAAGACATTGAAGGCGATGTAAAGTATGGTTGCAAAACAATGCCCATCGTTTGGGGGCTGCCGGTTGCTAAAGTGTTTACCGCCGTATGGATTGTAGTATTAACAGGTGTTCTGTTTGCTATTTTAATTTATGTAGTTCAGCTTGGGTGGTGGTTTTCAGCTTTATATTCATTGGTAGCTATTATTGTTCCTTTGCTTTGGGTATTGCAGAAATTATACAAAGCCAATACTTCTTCAGACTTTCACAAGTTAAGCTCTGTGGTCAAATTAATAATGCTGGCGGGAATAGTATCCATGTTATTTTTTTAATTCTTTATAATGCAGAAAATAATTTTAGCTTCCGGTTCGCCACGGCGAAAACAATTGCTTGAGCTGGCGGGGGTTTCTTTTGAAATAATTGTTCCAGATATAGAAGAAACATTTCCGGCCGGATTATCCGCTTCTGACATCGCAATGCACATTGCAGAAAACAAAGCAGCAGCCGTTTTTAAAAATTTGAATAACAGTGATGCACAAACGATTATTGCTGCAGATACGGTTGTTGTTTTAAATGATGAAATATTAGGCAAACCGCTTAACAGGAAAGAAGCTATTGAAATTCTTTCCAAATTGTCAGGCAAGACTCATAAAGTTATTACAGGGGTTTGTATATTATCAGCCGAAAAGAAAATTTTATTTTCAGAAGAAACGGAAGTTGAATTTCATGCGCTTTCACAAAGCCAGGTTGAATATTATGTTGATCATTACAAGCCGTATGATAAGGCCGGCGCTTACGCCATCCAGGAATGGATAGGCGTTGTTGGCATCAAAGCTATCAAAGGTGATTTTTATAATGTGATGGGCTTGCCCGTGAGCAGGGTGGTGGGGGAATTAAGAATTAAGAATTAAGAATTAAGAATTAAGAATTAAGAATTAAGAATTACGAATTACGAATGGGGTTTCCAATTTTTTAATTCGTAATTTTTAATTTGTAATTGTCGATAGGGCATAAAGCCATTTACCCAACAAGATTTAAAAAAATTAAAAAATACTTTCTTTTTTACAATCTATTCAATAGATTTGAGTAATCAAAATTGTACGAACTAACTGTGAAGAGTTTCGTCTCCTCATTTTAAAAGTTCTTCCTGGTAAAAATTACAAATTGCTTTTGCTTTATAAGCTAACAGGATTTTGATAAAAAAACAATATTTCAATAAGTAACTCCCCAATTGAAATTTTTTTTCAGATGGGAATGAGAAAGGCGAAGCCATTTATTATTGATTGAATAAATATTTTTTTTATATCACCTCAATACCCGGTTTATTCACACATACAGCATTTATTGTGAAAAATAGAATACACAGAAAATGAAAGGAATCAATAAAGTAATATTAATAGGAAATGCAGGCAAAGACCCTGAATATAAAACGCTGGAGGATGGAACTGCCGTAGCCAAACTTACCATTGCCACAACCGAAACTTACCGGCTTAAAAACGGCGAAACCAGCACGAGAACTGAATGGCACCCGGTAATAGTTTGGCGGGGCCTTGCCACTTTTGCCAATCAATATATTCATAAAGGCAGCTTGCTTTATATAGAGGGCAAATTGCGCCACCGGCAATATGAAGATAAAGATGGGCAGAAGAAGTATGTAACAGAGGTAGTTGCTGATGAGGTGGTTTTGATGGATAAGAAGGGGAGTGATAAGTGATAAGTTAAAAGTTAAAAAGTTATGAGTTATGAGTTGGCTTAATGCTGATAGCTGATAGCTGATAGGCAATAGGCAATTGGCAAGTTAAAAAGTTATGAGTTATGAGTTGGCTTAATGCTGATAGCTGACCTGACACCTAATACCTGACACCTGACACCTAATACCTCATACCTCATACCTAATACCTCATACCAAATGAACAAGCAATGCAGGTAATTTTAAAACCATTATATCATCGCAGGCAGGAATGCATAGGGATTTATTTTGAAAAAAATGGATTGCTGCAATCGTTGATACAAAAGCAGGCAGGAGCCAAATGGAGCAAGACCCACGCCTGTTGGTATGTTACCTGCACCGGTGAAAATTATATACGTTTAAAAAACGCTCTTGAAAATAAAGCGGAATTAGAAATAGCCGAATTGAAAAAGTTTTTGTTGGAAAAGAAAAGAAATGATCCACCTTCAACACCGGCTGTGGAGAAGAAAAAAATTGTTCAAAAAGGATTTATACAAAAAGAAATAAATAGGGCTGGCGCTACTCCCCAATACAACCATTCAATAAGCAAAGAAAACAGGGAAGCACTGCAACAGTTTACAAGGCAGCTCAATTTAAAAGCCTATAGCCAGTCCACCATAAGAACTTATACCAATGAGTTCACTCAATTTTTGCACACGATAAAAGAGAAAAGTGCAACTGATTTTAGTGTATCGCGCTTGAAGGATTATTTTCAATATTGCTATTCGAAATTGCATTTGAGTGAGAATACTATGCATTCAAAAATTAACGCTTTAAAGTTTTATTATGAACAGGTATTGGGAAGGGAAAAGTTTTTCTGGGAAATACCGCGCCCTAAGAAGCATTTAATTTTACCAAAAGTTTTAGGTGAAGATGAATTAAGGCGATTATTTGCAGCTACTGTCAATCTAAAACATAAGGCAATTTTATTCACCGCATACAGCGCGGGTTTACGGGTAAGTGAGGTAATCAATTTGCGGCTCCAGGACATTGATCGTGAGCGCAAACAATTGTTTGTGTATTGCAGTAAAGGAAAAAAAGATCGGTATGTAGCGTTAAGTCCGATGCTGCTTGATGTCTTAGAGAATTATTATAAGATGTGCAATCCGAAGCCAGGCAATTATCTATTTGAAGGGCCTCAAAAAGGAGAACCGTATTCTGCCCGTTCTGCCCAGATGATATTTCATGAGGCTAAAATGAAAGCAGGCATTAGCAAAACGATTAGTTTTCATGGACTGCGGCATAGTTTTGCCACACACATGCTTGAAAAAGGAGTTGACGTAAAGTACATTAAAGAAATATTGGGGCAGACGGAATAAACATCAACATTTGTGCTGCTATCACCAGCAG
>DAHXOZ010000140.1 GCA_027364635.1 bacterium
AGGGGTGGGTCAACATCACCGGAATGGTGGGTCAACATAAATCGGAATGGTGGGTCAACATGGTTCGGAATCTACACGCTGATGAATAAACGAAAATGAAACGAGGCTGAGTCCTCTTCGACTACAGCCAGTGTTAATCGAAAGCCATAAGCGATGACGCTTGCGCCAAATAGGGTGCTGAAATGTCAAGCACTGTAATATTTTCAAATCCTTCGTCAAGCAAATAGTCCACAAGTTTACTGTCACCACCCACGATTTGAATGGAATGGATCCACGAAGCGAAGCGGAGTAGAATCCACGAACGTGAAGGAGGGGAAGGTTTAAGAAATGTTTCGTGCAGCCACGAGCCAGGGATTAGGGCGCAGAAAGGAATTATTTAAGAGGAATTTTTACCTGTAGTTCGCATCCTTTACCCGTTGAAGATAAAATGTTTATACTACCGGAATAAATTTCTGCCCTGGATTGAATATTTCTTAACCCAATTCCTTTACTTTTTTTCGATGGGTCAAATCCTACTCCATCATCAATAATGGTTAAATCCAGGAGCTGATCTTTTTCTCTTAAATAGATAATAACTGTTTTTGCATGGGCATATTTGCGAATATTATTTATCTGTTCCTGAACAATACGATAAAGCATTAGTTCCATTTCTTTATCTAATATTAGCGATTTTCTTATTTTATAGACCAATTTCAACTTGCATCCAAAAGTTAAATCCAGATCCTTTATAAACTGCTTAAGGCTGTCCTCAAGAGATTTTTCTTCTAAAGAAGATACTAATGAATGAGATAATTTGCGTACTTCATCTATAGTGTCATTCACATAACCATAGGTTTTTTCAACCAGTTTCTTGTCAATGTGATCTTTTTTTGTCTTGATTATTCCCAGGTAGATTTTAACCGTAGCTAATAGCTGGTTAATGTTGTCGTGTAATTCCCTTCCCAATTTATTTTTTTCTTCTTCATGGCCGATTAAAGTAGCCTTCATAACCTGCCTACGCAGTTCGATCTCCTGGTTTCTTAGGGCATCTGCAAGCCTTACTTTTTCCGTAATATCGCGGTATATTGCATAAAATACCGGTTTATCATGTAGCATAATCCTTTGAACTATTGCATAGATATCCCTTATTTCCCCATTTTTTGTCTTATGCCTGGTTATAAAATCGTCATGACCTTCTTTCATAATTTTTTTGCCACGGCTCTTTATTTCTTCAGGAGTATCAATTACTTCATAATCGGAAATCTGTAATTGACTAAACTCATCCGCGGAATACCCAAGTTGCTTATGAACTTGTGTATTAAAATCCAAAGGAAGACGTTTTTCACAATCCATCAAAGAGATCCCGTCCGGAGATTGTTCAAAAATGGTCCGGTATAGCAATTCAGCATCAACTAATTTTTTTTCTGCTATTTTCTTTTCTGTGATGTCAACCTGAACACACATATAACCGGTCAATTTTTTTTCATCACTAAAAATCGGGCTTAATGAAGTGTGAATATTAATTAATCGGCCATCCTTTGTTTTATTGATAATTTCTTCATGCAAACCCTTACCGGCCGGAAGTTTCGTCCATAGATCCTTATAAAACCTTTTTGTGTTTAGCCCACTTTTGAGAATACGGGGAGTTAGTTTACCCACAACTTCTTCTTTTTTGTACCCATACACTTTTTCAAATGCAGTATTTACAAAATTGATTGTTCCGTCAATATCAGTCATGAAAATAATCTCATTAGTTTGTTCAATCGCCTGGAAAAGTTTATTGATTGTTTCTTCTGACTTTTTGTTTTCAGTAATATTCAGCCAATTCACCAATAATATCTTTTCTTCTTCCATTGGAATTACCGTAAGTTTTACCTTTATGTAAAGGTGAACACCATCTAATCTTTTATGAACCCATTCAAATTGGTGTTGGCCATTTTTGTAAGCACTTTTAATCATTTTCTCTGCTTTAACTGCAGAGAGCTGACCATCGGGTTGATACTCTGGTGAAAGGGATGCAGGAGGCATACCAATTATATCATTTTTTGATTCACCTTCCAGGATTTTTACAGCAGCTTTATTACAATCTATATAATTGGAAGAATTGTCAATCAATAAAAGAGGATTATTTGTATTCTCGAAAAGAGCATGATAATGCTCAAGACTGGTTCTGAAACCAGCAATGTTATCTTTTTTTTGAAATGAGTTCTCACTTTTAATAAGAGTAAACTTTGAATCATCGAAAGTTTTTGCGGATTTCTTTGCGTTAGCAACCATCTTTAATGAGAATTATACCGGTCTGCTAAATATTGTTCACAAAAAATTGACCGGGCTTTTAAATAACGGACATCCAAACTATTTATTATGATTTAAGTGATAAATAGAAGAAAGGGAATGTATTTGCCCGAAATAAATTTGTTTTTCATTGATTATATGCGGCTATAATTTTTGTTCTTCTCTTATTGGGATTATTACGTATTTCCTGTATAGTAGATAAAGTATAACTGTAAGAGGTATCATTACAATTGATGGTATCATTAAAAATATCATAAGTAAAGGTATTTTTAGGATTTATCTTTCCACTATCTCTCTTTTAAAATGTTACTTTATTAATGAATCTTTTCTTAAAAATTAGTTTTAAAGAAAATATACAAAACTTATCAAAGGGTATAGAATTTTGCCAATTACCAAACAAAAATATTATAAATAACAATGCTTATTTGTAGAAAATAAATTAATCTTTTGTAGAATAAAACTGACAAGTATTATGCCATTATTTATTCTATTGCTCATGAGACTAATGCGATCTTTTAGCAACGAAAAAAATCTCATACTATACTGCAATTTCAAAATAAAAAATGGAAATTTTAATTAGAGTGAAATTAAGCCTACCCGGGAAAGTGAATGAGCGACTGGAATGAAATGGACGCGGAAGCAAGCGAGAGAAGGGAAATGGCTTTTTTGAAGTGAAGTCTATTGGAAAGCTACTTGGTTTCGTTTAATATTGTTGTTGCACTCAATACTTTTTTTATGAAACTGTCGGAAAAAAAAGCCGCCGTAATCTTTATTGTAGTGGTCATAGGCTTATTAATATTGTTGCATGGTAATGAAATTGGTGAATTTCAGAACACAGACAAGGCAGATGCTAAATTATATCCCATTCTCTACGTTGCTTGTTTAATTCCCATACTTCTATTTTTCAGAGTTATCGAATTACTTAAAACACTAAATATTAAAGAAAAAATATTGACCGCTTTAATTTTTTTAGTGATTCCTCTTTTTCCTATGTATTTATTATCGGGCGTATGTAAATGGGTTGACTACTATACAACAAACAAGCATTGGAGATTAGTTGAGGTAACTATTATTAATAAAATAGAATTTCATGGTAGTCGTTCACCCACCAACTATTTATATACCGTAAAAACTAAGGATACAACGATAGACCTTTCTACAACCCTCAAATTTCCTGTTGGGAAAGTTTTGTATCTCAAGTTATGTAAGACTAATCTGGGAATGATAATAGTTGACAGATATTATGATTCAATGCCGTGATTTTTCCTGTTAGCCATTTTTTTATTTACTGCTCTTCTTCATATTCCAATACCGGCAAATTGTCCCACTGATAATATTCATTTTTGGCTTTATCGTCGGGCCTAAGTTTGGGGCTGCGTATTGTGTAAACAGGAAGAGCACTCAATTCGCGGGAAGGCATTTCAAAGTCAAGAATGGCTTTATAATCTTCTTCGGTTAAATCTTCATCAAGCCATTTTTTAGATTGTTCTAACGGAAGCAATAAAGGCATTCGCCATTTATTTTCTCCGTCATTATGGATCTGCCTCATGATGCTGTTGGCTTCCCTGGTAATTAAAGTATAGCTCCAATGTTTTATCATCTCACCAGTTTCTTTATCAACAATTTCAGCAACAGAATATAAACCGGGTAAAAAGAACAAGCGTTGTTCTTTCAACGTAATAAAATAAGGCACTTTATTTTTAAAGCCTGTAACTTTTCTATGTTCATAAAAACCACTTAATGGAATCAAACATCTTCTGTTCCTGATCTTGTACCAATAGCTTTTAGTATCGCCCAGAATTCTTTCACTTCTTGCATTCAACATGGTTGCCCGCTGCCTTTTAAATTTGTCCAGGTCTTTCACATAAAAAGGAATACATCCCCATTCCATCATGCGGACGTGTAACTTTTCATCTTCTTTATTTCTGTAAATGATTGGATGGTTGCCGTACAGGTGGCCAATGATATGAGTGCCATCAAAATTTATTTCGAGTTGCTCTTCAAAAATCAAATCAGGAAAATAATCTGAAAGCTCTTTGATTTCTACCGTAAAGGATATATCATAACACATACTTTATGATTTTTCTATGTCATCAAATTTAACCCTTAAAGTCTGACTTCCTCTTTTCAAAATAATAAACAACTCACCATAAATTACCTGCAGGCTGGGCCGAATCGCTTCGCTGGCATCAATGCGCCAGGTAGTGTGTTTCATTATGTACCTGTACATGTTGTCTTTGTATTTTAAATCCATTCTCTTTTTTACTTCAGCTGCGCTTTTTACAATTGCCCAAAAGAGGCGGTAACCTGAATCAGGATGCAGCATTTCTAAAATTTTTTCTTTGTGTTTCGGATTGGTAAGGTCAATAATAGAGGCATATTTATCCTTCTTCACTGCCGAAAAATGTATTTGTGCCGCACCCAACTGATCATAGTCCGTTAATAAAATATCTGTTTTGGTTGCTTCAAAATGATCAAAAGCTTTTTCATACGATTGGGAAACCAAATATTTTTTATCCATTTTGATAAGGCGGTTGATATACTCGGGTCTGAAAAGTTCAAAAGGCTGGAACATTAAATTTTTACTTTTAAAATTTGATTGATATCTGTGGTGAAATGAGAAGATAAATGTTCAGTTTTCAGCCGGTACTTTTTTTCAAATCCCTGAACGGACAATCTTACCATTTCTTTTCCCAGGCATTTATTTATTTTATCCATCGCTTCCATGGCTGTTTTGTTTTTCTTTCTATCCAGTTTATCAAAAAGGCTTGCCTGAACTCTATCATCCGGAACAATATCCAAAACCATTACGCCACATTTTAAATAATTGTATCCTTCCTTAAAAATAATATCAAATCCTTTAGTGGCATAGTTAATAATTTCGCCGGTAAAATTAGTGGGTGTTGGCAAGTCAATGGTAATTGATCTTGAATATTGCTTGTCCTGTGTGCGGTGCAAATTGGTTTGTAAAAAAATATGAATGCTTCTGCAGCAGCTATTTTGATTTCTTAATTTAAGCGCGCAGGCGGCGGCATAATTACATAAAGCTTCTTTGATGTCTTCCTTTTTGGTTTGCAATTTTCCGAACGATTTGGAAGTGCAGATATTCTTTTTTGCGGGTGGCTTAAATTCCCAGGCAATCGCCGGAATTCCTTTCAACTCATTAAATAAACGCTGGCCAACAACCGTCATATTTTTTCTTATAAATTCTTCCGGCGCTGTAATAAGATCGAGCGCGGTATTAAAACCATTTCTTTTTAAAAATAAAACGTATTGGTGCCCGATTCCCCAAATATCGCCCACCTCTGTAACGGCAAGCATTTCTTTGATTAATTGTTCGTTTGCTGCCCAATGAACGCCAATATTTTTGCGGTATTTTTTTGCATAACGGTTGGCCATTTTTGCAAGGGTTTTTGTAGGCGCTATTCCTACACAAACGGGAATGCCTACATTTTTTTTAACAGCCGTTTTGATTTGCAAACCCAATTTTAAAAGATCGGTATAGTCCATATCATGCATATCCAAAAAGGCTTCATCAATAGAATAAATTTCGAGGCGCGGAACAAAGCTGCCAAGCGTTTTCATTACCCGGTCGCTGATATCGCCATACAAAGTATAATTAGAACTAAAAACAGCTACGTTGTTTTTTTCTATGATTTCCCTTGCCATAAAAGCCGGTGTAGCCATTTCAATTCCCAGCGCTTTTGCTTCATCGCTCCTGGACACCGCGCAGCCATCGTTGTTGGATAATACAATCACCGGCCTGCCTTCCAGCTTTGGATTAAAAAGCCTTTCGCACGATACATAAAAGTTGTTACAATCTACTAAGGCATACATGATTTTACATCGTTTACATTGGTGATAATATGAATAACTACGCCCCAAATCTGCATGTTCATTTCATCGGTGATTTCAATTTCTTTAAACTTGGAATTGGCGGGAACCAGCCAGCATTTGTATTTGTTTTTCTTTAAAAATTTTACAGTGAATTCACCATTTATAACCGCTAAGACAATATCACCGTTTTTCGGTGTAATAGATCGGTCAACAATGAGCCTGGCCTTTGGCGGGATGAAAGCGTTGATCATGGAAGAACCTTCAGATTCAATGATAAATGTGGAAAGCGGATGTTGGATAAATTCTTTATTGAGATCAATTCTTTCCTGCAGGTAGTCCATCGCAGGCGAAGGAAAACCTGCGGGCACTTTACAATCGTAAGATAATATTCCTTTTTGGGTGCTTAAATTATTAGGATCCATTTGCTAAATGTTTTAGCAAAGGTAAAGAGATGGTAAATAAAAAAATAACCGGATTTGGTTATTTTTTTAGTACGAAGAATTGAAAAGCAAACTTTATCAGAAATTTTTAGAGAATCTTACGTTAGCCAATATGTTTATCAATAAGAGGGCCGATAATTTTGCTCAGGTCGGTAGGAGCATATTCTTCCACATCAATCCATTGACCTTTTTCATTTTTAAGCAGCGACACTTCCATATCATTATCAATTTTGCAATAGTAATGCATATCGGTAGCGGTTGTCCGGGCTTCATATACTTCCAAATGACGTTGTATTTTTCCGTCCCGGAAATTAGTTTCGAAAAGCATTCCTTCTTCTGGCATAAAAATATTTTTATAAAGTTAAATAATTCGTAGCGGAAATTTACAGCCAGCCGTTATAGTAAGCACACACTTTATTCATGAGGCATTTATCACATTCGGGAGCAGGCTTGCAAATTTCGCGGCCCAGGAAAGACATTGCCATGCCGGCATCCCATTCTTTTTGAGGGAGCACTTCCATGATTTGCTTTTCCATTTTAGTTGCGTCATCGCCGGTTGCAATTCCCAAACGGGGAGCTACCCTGAGTACATGAATGTCAACGATCACTCCTTCTGCAGGTGCGTCTGCATATCTCAATATCACGTTAGCTGACTTTCGTCCGATACCCGAAAGTTTGGTAAGCGCTTGTAAATTCAGTGGAATGTTGCTGTCTTTCTTAACTTCTTTTGCGATATCAATTAACCACTTGCCTTTTTTACGAAAACCTCGTGCTTTGCCTATGAATGGTAATAATGTTTCAATACTTGCGTTTGAAAGTGATTGCATTGTGGGATAAGCATTGAAAAGATCAGGAGCCAATTGATTGATAATACTATCAGTGGTTTGCGCTGATAAAACTACCATCACCAGCATTTGATATAAATTTTTAGCCTCCAGGGGATGAGGTGTGTTTTTATATTTTTTGAGTAAGAGCTTAATGGCTTCCGGCCAATCGATTTTATGTTTCTTCATGTAATTACTTAAGGAGGTGAATTTACAGAATTTTGAAGTTTTCTATAAATGTGAGTGAATCAACAAATTTTAAAGATTTCTATTCTGACAGTAAGCGAAGAAATAAAAGGATTTTCTGTTTTTTGTTTGCTTCGCAAGCGTGTATCATAGTGAACCAATAAATAATGAGTTTTTTTATTTTTCCCTGCCTGAATTCAAAAAAAAAAGCCCCCTAAAAAGGGAGCTCGCTAACGAACCAATAAAAGCGGCAAACATGGATAAAAGAGCCGCCATACTTAAAGACACGGAAACGGCAACCACGGACACCATAACGATAATAAACAGAACCATGGCGAAGGACACGATAAAGAAGCGGAGAAACTGGATGAACTACTAACATAACAGTAAAATTTAAAGATGAAAAAAATAAATAGAAGCCCGTTTACCGAAGCGATCCGACAGAGGCGCGTAGTGGACGGCGGTTTAAGGAGTCGAAGCCGCAAATAAATCTTCACTGTTAAGGTTAAACGACATGCGGCGAGCGGTAAATAGCCGGACACGGAGCGACGACAGAGGGAGCGAGTAACTTTGCGGATTATTTGTTTTTTTTCTTCTATCCAGAAAGTTTCTTTTTGACGAAAGCGATCAGCATTAAATTAGCTGTGAGAGATTTACAAACACTGCGGAATTCTTTTTAATTTTTTGTTGGATTTATTAGCCTGAAATAGCGCTGCGATTGCAGAAAGAGCGCTGCGGCGAAACTCTTTAAAGTTTAAGTTTTGGCGCTGATGAATTGAAGAATTTGAATTGGGAAAAGAAGGCAGAAGAAAAGCAGTAAATGAAGTTTTGAGAAGGATTTTTATTTCGTGTAGAGATGAGTGTTAATTAAAGTCCGTTGCTTGCAGCAGACACGGCCTGGGAGAAAGAATTTATGATTGCCTACGGTTCACGGCTTTGCGTAGTGGGGGCATTAGAAGCACTAAACTGTCAGCCTTGCACAAAGGTAAATAAAAAGGACTAACGTTCAATTAAGCACATTAGCCCCCATTACGCAAAACCGATGTTGGCAGTAGTTGTTATTCCTTCGTTTCTTATTTACAATTCAGAATAAATTTTCTATTATCAGGTCGCAAATACCACGAAAAAATTAATAATATGATTAAAATGACTTGAAATACAACATTGTCTCCAATTTGTAAGTGAGAAATTATTGCTCCAGTCAAGAGGAAAAAGTAGCCTGCATAAGCCCATTCTTTTAGAAGTTTAAATCCTGGCATTAAAAGACTAATTACACCTAGTATCTTCCATATTCCCAAAATAACAGAAGTATATCCTGGGTAACCTAACTTTAATAGCAAGCCATAATATGGTTCTTGTTTTAGTATATCATTAATGCCACCATTTATAAAAACTAAAGAGATTAGAATAGTGATAATCCAGTAGGCAATAATTTTTCGTTTAGAATTACTTATTATCTGTTGCTCGTTTGACTATTTATTCCGGGGATGCTGACCACCGATTCCGGTGATGTTGACCACCTGGGGCTGGCGGTCTTTTAAATCTTTTCT
>DAHXOZ010000141.1 GCA_027364635.1 bacterium
GGAAGATGATCCACATATTTATCAATGATGATGAAACACCACTAAAAGTTCTGCAGGATTACTTTCAACTTGAATATGTCCGCCTAAACTGTCTGTTACCTTTTTCACAATCGGCAATCCAAGCCCCATGCCTTGCAAGTCTGATTTTTTATGACCGATTTGGTAATAAGGTTTAAATATTTTGTGATGAAGGTTAGATGCTATTCCAACACCGTTATCCTTTACAGAAAAAATAATTTTATCATCAACAGCTCGCAGGGTTGTTTCTATCTTTCCACCTGTGTTTGAAAATTTAATAGCATTCTCTATGACGTTATTAACTATCCTGTTGATAGCATTCGGATCTGCTTTTATAAGGTATCCCTCCGGCCAACTACATTCAAATTAATTCAAAATAAATTGCTATACAAGTGGTTTCCAGTTTGGCGGCAGAAGTTCTTCAATTTTATTGATAGGATGATTACTGATTCGGCGCAAAACATCCTGCAGCCAGATAAAAGGATTAATACTGTTCAGTTTGCAGGTTCCAAGAAAAGAATAAAGCATGGCGCTGCGCTCTGCTGCTTCATGACTACCGGCAAATAAATAATTTTTTCTGCCAATGGCAACAGGACGTATGCTGTTTTCTACCGGATTATTATCAATGTTTAATTTCCCATCACTTGCATACATCATCAGCTCCTGCCATCTTTCAATACTATAACCGAGTGCTTTGCCTATCGTACTTTTAGGTAGTGAGTTAATGTAAGCTTCTTTCATCCACTTTCCTAATGATTCCAGTATCGGCACTGCTTCGGCCTGGCGCAATTCAAAAATTTCATCGGCAGTTAATTGTTGTTCTTTGGCTTTGCGTTCTATCGCATAAAGTAACCCAATCTGTTCCAGGGCATATTCAGCAACGGATGGATTATTCTCCTTTGCTTCAAAAAATTTACGACGTGCATGAGCCATGCAATGAAGCACAGCGATCTCCTTATTTTCTTTAAAAATATCATACACATTATAACCGTCCGTTTGAAGGTAACCTTTAAAATCTTTGAGTATTTCTTTTGGCCCTTCTCTTCCTCTTCCCTGGCGGTAATCGAACCATACAAGGTTATCTATGCTGTTGTGATAGACCCAATAAAATCCGCGATGAGTGGTGCCCCGCCCGGATGAACCGTTCGGACGGGCTTTTTTATTTTTATCCAGAACTTTTAGTGGTGTTTCATCAGCATGTAAATAATCGCTGCTGATAACCATTTTTTTCAGCGCTTCGCCTAAAGGATCCAGAAGCACGCAACCGTTTTTGATCCAATCGCTAATGGTGCTGTATGGGATGTTTACTCCTTCTCTTTTAAAACGTTGTTCCTGGCGATACAATGGAAGATGATCCACATATTTATCAATGATGATCTGTGCCAGCAAGCCTGGTCCTACAATGGCTTTTGGCAAAGGACGATCCATCATGGGAGCAATAATTATTTCACTATTATCAGCCCTCACATACTTAGGACGTACGTACCGGTTTACAAATAATTTGCCCGGCTCATACTCTAATTCTTCGGTTATCTCTTCACCTATCTTTTTGCAATCTTCTGGTTTTTCCACCGGTTCAACAATAAATTCCCGGCGTTCCAAATGTTCAGGAAGTGGGGTGCGGCCAGGATGCCTGCCCGTCCGACAGGCGGGATTCTTTTTGATTTCCACCTGCTGGCGGGTATATTCTATCTTCTGTGCTTTTATAACAGAGCAAGTGGCAACAGCTTCTGCCTGTATATCTAAACTGAGTTGTGCAGAGGGAATATTTTGTGGAATAAAGCTTTCGCTTTTGCTTCCAAATATCAATCGTTTTAAATTGGCGATTTCATGTCGTAAAGTGATTATTTCCTGATCAAATTTTTTGACGTATTCTTCATGGAGCTGAACAGATTCTTCGTACAAACTTTTATAATCAATCGCTGTTTCTATCACAAAGCAAATATACTACAACTCAATGGCATAAAGAGTTACAGCCGCTACGTTATCCACAGTATTTAGCAGGTTGTTGATATCTTTTTCGCTTGCGTACACTCTTTAAAGAGACGCCCTGAAGGATGTGCTGAAGTGCTTCATGAGTGATGGAAAATTCAGTGTTATTTTTTGCAACAGCAGGCATTTCATAAGTTCCTTTTTCAAGCCTTTTGTAATAGATCGCAAAACCATCACCTTCCCACAAAAGCAGTTTTACCTGGTTGTGTTTTTTATTTATGAAAATAAATACTGCTCCGTTTAAAACATCCATTTTTAATTCTGAGGTAACAATGCCGCTCAAACTATCAAAGCCCTTGCGCATATCGGTTGGCTGGAGATGTAAATAATATTTGCAGGATACAGATAAATGTAACATCCTTAACTGATCAGCGTTTTTAAATAATTGATGCTTACCGGTTCATGAAAAACTACGCGAACACCACCCGGAAAATGGATCTCTACCGAAGATGCAACGTATGGCTTTTCTATTTTCAACTTAACAAAACCCCGATTATTTTCACCAGAAATATCATTCTCTTTCCGGTAACATTTATACCAATAATAAAACTTATGAAAACGGATTGACTGCCGCTCACAGAATGCGTTTTGAGAAAGGCCACTTTGTTTCCATTGTTCGATGAGCTCAAACATTTTCTGCCGTACTTCGGGGTCGCTCCGCATGATTTATTTTTTTTCATGCAAAACTATCTCTCTTTACTTTTGAAGGCAAGAGGTAGTTGGCCGTGAGGATACGTTAGAAAAAGTTATTGAAGAATTACGTAAATGGGGACTAAAACATAGGAAAAGAATAATGAAATAGAGGCTTTATCCTTGTTATAATCCCAATTCCTACATAGTTTCTTCAAAAATATTTATTGCATTTCTGTTTTTTTTCAGGAGTTTATAATGACTGATAAGCGTATGCCCAAGAGTAAAACTTTGATACGGTAAATTGTGCTTTAGAGATTCTTCTTTCAATACCTGCGTAATTTCCGGATAATATATATGGCTTATAAATGGAAATAAATGATGGGCAACATGATAATTGAAACTTCCCATAAAAAATCGTATAAACCAATTATCATGAATTACATCGTTGGTATGTTTGATTTGATGCATAAACCACGAATCCGGTAAATGATTATTATCATCAGGAAGAGGAAAATCATGGTCTTCATTTGCATGTGGCGACAACAGAATAATAAGCGAAAAACCGGTAGCAGTAAAAACCATTAATAAAAATCCTGAAATAGCCTGCCACCAGCTCACTCCTGTAAATATAACAGGAACGAAAATGAAGTAAAATAAAAAGAAAGCTTTAAAAACAAACAGTTTAATAAATTCTACTTTAGGGATTTCTGTCACTTTCCAAATCACTCTTTTTTTATTAAAGTAATCTTTAAAATCACGGACCAATAGCCAATTGAGCAAATAAAAAGAATATAAAAATGGAAGGTAAATATGCTGGTATTTGTGAAAACGTGAAAAAGGCCCATGAGGAAATATTCTGGCAAGCGGGCTTTGATCAATATCGCTGTCCCATCCCATAACATTTGGATAGTTGTGATGAAGGCGCGTGTGCCTTCTTTTCCAGACATAACTATTGGCCCCCATAAGATCGAAAAAATAAACGTAAAGATTATTGAGTTTTTTATTTTTAAATAAAACATGATGAACGGCATCATGTATCAGGTTGATAAAAATGATCATCAACATTAAACCTATAAAGAAATAACATCCATAGAAAACTATGGAATTCTTTCCCCATATAATTGCCGAAACGTATGCTCCTATATACAAAAGTGGAAAAAGAATAGCTTTGATTAGAATAGTTTCCCTTCTTTCATCCTCAAGTTCATTAACTAACTGAACTGCTTTTTGTTTAAGATTTAAAAAAAATTCGTTATCTGATTCTTTTATAAATTTTGGCTTTGAAACCAGTGTATTTACTTTTTCCATTAAATGATTTTTTAAAAATTAAAAAACATTATTCTGCTATATGCTCCATATTAACTTTGTTTTTTGGCTTTTTTACAAAAAGTATTACAAAAGGAATACAAACAAGGAACATAACACCTATCCATAAAAACACGTCCATATATGAAAGCACAGTAGCCTGGATATCCACAAGATGGTCCAATAATTTTTCGGCTGATTTAATAGCAGTATTTATTGTCATTCCTTTTGAATTAAATCCACCGGCTAAAGTTTTGATACGTTGTTGAACATTAGCATCAGTGGCAGAAAGATGTGACAGCA
Source organism: bacterium (assembly GCA_027364635.1). Classification (GTDB taxonomy): domain Bacteria; phylum Bacteroidota; class Bacteroidia; order Chitinophagales; family Chitinophagaceae; genus Ginsengibacter. Next base: position 4,252 of record DAHXOZ010000141.1, read on the forward strand.
GGTCACTGCGATGGACTTGTGTATCCCTCGTTAAATAAGCAGAAATAATAGCAACCCCGAATGAGCCACCTAATTGTCTTAGCATTCCTGATATAGCTGCTCCCTGGCCTATTTCTTGTCCTATTAAAGTAGAAAGCGCCATGGTGGTAATAGGAATAGAAAGAAGCCCAAGTCCGAGGCCCCGAATCACAAGTATCCAGAAAAAAGCATCGCTTCCGGTATTAGGCGTAAGCACTTTGTAAGCCATCATGCTATAAATAAAAAAAATAATCATGCCGGAGGTTATCAATATCCGGAAAGGCACACCACGCTCCATCATCTTTCCTACAAAAGGCATCATGATAGCCGTAAAAATAGTACTTGGAATCATAAGCAACCCCGCCTGCAAGGCAGTCCACCCCATTATTGTTTGTGTATAAAGGGGTATAATAAAAGTAGAACCAAACAACCCAAACCCTAATACGAATGAGAGGATACTACCGAGAGATAAATTCCTATCTTTTAAAACACGCAGTTCTACAATTGGGTGTTTGTAAACCAGTTGGCGCCAGATAAAAAAATAAAATCCAAAAAAACAAATCACCGAAAGTGTAGTAATTAATGAACTATTAAACCAATCATCTTCCTGGCCTTTTTCCAGAATAAATTGCAACGACCCAATTGCAACTATCAACAGAAAGATACCCAGCCAATCCACGTATTTTGCTTTTATTTTTTCAGCAAATTTTGGGCTTTTAACAAATTGGAGTGTAAGCAATGTGGCAATAATTCCAATAGGAATATTTATGTAAAATATATAGGGCCATGAATAATTATCAACGATATAACCACCAAGCGGAGGTCCAAGCGTAGGGCCAACAATTACTCCCAATACATAAATGGTTTGAGCCATCGCTCTTTTCTCAATAGGATAACTTTCGGTTATAATAGTTTGAGCTGTTACCAATAAAGCGCCTCCTCCGATTCCCTGGATAAACCTGAAAATAATTAATTCTTCAATACTGGTTGCGTTTCCGCAGGCCCAGGAAGTAAAAGTGAAGATTATTATAGATGCTGCAAAATAGTTTCGTCGCCCGAATTGCTGGCTTAGCCAGCTTGTCATTGGCATTACAATTACATTCGCAATCGCATAAGCTGTAATAACCCAGGTGATCTCCGTAAGAGAAGCGCCAAGGCTTCCCTGCATAGTGGGTAAAGCTATATTTACAATCGTTGTGTCAATAATCTGGAGGAGCGCGCAAACGACTGCGGTAACAGTAATGATTACACGCTTTGATCCATATACAACTAATGATTCCTGTTCCATTCACAATATTTTTATCTGCTATCGCAATTCAAGTATAGAAAAAGAAGATAGTATTTCATCTCCTTTTTCAAATGAATAAAAATCAATCCGATCTTACATTATCAACCATTTTCTGAACCGCAGAAATGCATTCATTAATTGTATTAATTTCAAAATCCCGGCTGACGATTTCATATAATTCAGCCACCCAGGGTTCAACCTCTTTACCAAGATTTTTCCCCTTTTCTGTAAGAAAAATTAACTTGCTTCTGCGGTCGGCAGCATCTTCTAATCTTGTAACGAGTTTACGTTTTGTAAGGTTATCTATCAGGCAGGTAAGACTGGCTTTGTCTTTTAAAGTCCTGTCTGCAAGTTCCTGTTGTTTAATACCATCAGTTTTCCACAAGCACGCCATTATCTGATGCATTTCGTAGGTAAGGTTTATATTATTTTCTCTGAATTTTTTTTGAAGAAACTGGCGAAGCTGGTCTCTTAATTCAAATAGTAAATGAGTAAAATCTCTTGCTTTTTGCGCCTTTTGAATTGTTTTCGCCATAATCTTAATTTCTGTAATTATTAAATCACCCATCTTTTTTTCTACCTGCAAAGTTAAATAATAGATAGTTTAATATCCAACTATTTTTTTTTAAAGATGAATCATTTTCGTAATTTTGGTTTTGTAAATTGCTATGGATATGAAAACATTATTGATGCCCGTTGATTTTTCTGCTGCCTCAGATAATGCAGTAAGCTTTGCCGCAGAATGGTGCAAAAAATACCATTTTGAGCGTATTATTTTATTACATTCTTTTTATACATCCATGTATGAAAATGTAATTATGGCGGGAGAATTTGCTAACGTGGACCAGGATTATCTCAACAAGACAAGATCTTTAGAAAAAGAGCAACTTGATGTCATTTGTAAAAGTTTAGATGAAATGACAGGAGATGGAATAAAAGTTCAATCAGCAGTAAGTGAGATATCATTGGTGAGAGGTATTCTTGAAATAGTAAAACAAGAAGAGCCATCTATGATTTTATTGGGAAGCGATAATACTGACATTTCAAATGAGGCTTTTGTATCAGCCAATGTTATCAATATTGCAAGAGTCAGCCCTATAAGGGTATTAATAGTTCCGGTAGATTTTCGCTACCGGGAAGTAAGGGAAGCAGTTGTTCCATTTAATTTTGATACCATTCAAGCGCTTGATAAAATTAACAGCCTGCGTTTTTCCCCGCAATGGCATGATGTAAAATTATTAGCGCTGAATGTAGATGCAAAACAGCGTAATTTAAACCCTGATGAAGATTTTAAAAAGGGGGAAGAAAGCTTGCATAATTATTTACAAAACTTCGATCACGAAATTTATTATGAAGCTAATAAAAATGTAATTAATGGTATTTTGGGGTTTAAAAAAATTAATGAAGTACAGTTGTTGATTGCGCTGCCTGGTGTGCATAGCTTTCTTTATAGCCTCACGCATAAAAGTGTTTCAGAAGCTTTGTATAGAAGATGCAAGCTACCGGTGATGATCCTTAAATAAAGAATTTACAATTTAAACAGTGTAGTAAACAAACAATAAAACCATATTTCTATTTTGACATATCCCAAATTTTCAAAGATTTAATCATAGTTTCATCGCCAAAAGAAAATGCGCTTAACAGATTGGCGTCTTTACTTTGGAAAATCCACTCACAGATTTGGAATTCTACTGCACCGTGACGTTCCATCATATTTTTTACATTTTCAATACAATTGGTTTTTATAAGAAGCTTTAAGTATTTATCATACGCTTCAATGCGATAAAAATAATCGGGTATGGCAGTTCGGGGAAATTTGTCAAATACTTATGTGAGAAAAGATTTATACCCCGTTAACCTCCCTTCCCAAAAAAGAGAGTTGATGCTGAGTACTTAAATATATGGTAAAAAATAACGAGCAGAGTTGGCGATGTGAATGGCCGATTGATCTTTTGATATTTTAAGAATGATCTTTTTGTGTAGGTGTTTATTAATTACTTATGCAATGATAGTAACATTAATAATTTATCAAAATCGGCACTCATGGTCTTTTGTAATTCTTTTACCAAGCCTTCAATTTGGGTATTTGTTGTTTTGGGATTGTTAGAGTTTTTCGCTACTAAGTCAAGTGAAAATCTTTCTCCAAAGATTTCTTTGGCAGCAATTTTTCTGGAATACAAATAATTAACCAAATCGAATACCACATTAATATTCCCTCCTATTCCCCGCTCAATTCGTGACAATAATACCTGCGAAGTATTTATCTTTTCTGCCAGTTCTGACTGATTCATTTGCAGGACATTCTCCCGCACTGCCTGCACCCTTTTTCCAAATTCGACCATGTCCAACATATCAACTTTTTTAAGTTTTTGAAAATACTACAAGTTTTTGAAATTATGAGTTTTTCAACTCAAAACCATCTATACTTTTCTTTTTGAAATTTAATAACTTTTCAAATTTAACTACCGCTTTCATTTACTCAATTAATTTCCATATAGGTTTTTCAAAAGTAAAGTTTTTTACTTCCTCCCAAATCTGAAATAGTCTGCCTCAGTTTTAAATAGTTATCATCGCGTAAAATTATAGATAACTACTTTTAAACGCATTGAAAATTCGCCTACTAACGGGCTATTTTGTTTAATTTTTCTATCTTTTTCGATAGTATTTTTCTCCCTTTTGTTACCTGCATTTAAAAGCTCGGCGCAAATGATAAACGGATTACATGCTGTAATGAAGTGAGCGAAATGGAGGCCTGGAAACGGATTATCTTTTGCATTTTCAAAGAGCTATGAGCAAGCGGTATGAAAAAAAATACTTTTTTCATTTGGCTTGTGGAGGAAAAAGAAGAAAGGGCCAGCGTTAGGGATTGAAATCGAAAATCCCTGGCTGTAACCAGGATTGAAGTGGAAAGCCCGGCCTTTAGGAACGCCATAACAATGATTAAAACTAATTGAATCCATCAACACTTTATTTAGGTTTTAAAGCTCCGTTTTTTATTTTTTTACACTTTTCCCTTCTTTACTTTTCTTATAATAAGTACCTGTTTTATTATTTTTAAAATCAAAATAATGGACACTAAAGAAATCAGGCTTGTTTCAAAATAGTCCAACATATCATAACTTAATTTAAAAACTTCTTTTAATACAATAAGCTTTTTGTGGTTCTTCTTCCATACCTTGAAGGCATTCCGTTACTTTTTTAGATTCATCAATCTCCTTTGCTTTATTGATGATGATTCTATCCACTTCTAAAAGCCTTTCTTTTTTAGTATTTAATTCTTCTTTGTATGGAAACATAGTATTCAGTTGTCTGGAATACTCCCCTACATCCTGCTTTTCTTTTTCGATGTTTCGGGAAAATCTTTCCAAATCTTTAGGCATTTCAAGTATGGCCTGCTTAATTTGTAAACCTGCTGCAATTTCTCCTATGGGCAATTCTTTTGTTTCTCCTATTTTATCGTTTAATGGAGACATTAATTCCCTGCTTACATGGTTTCTATTATTCATAAAGCTATGCTCCACTTTTCCCAGAACTT
>DAHXOZ010000142.1 GCA_027364635.1 bacterium
TGCTGGCAAGTCCGCTGGTAGCGGCAGCAGCAGCAGTTACGGGAGTGGTAACTGATCCGAGAGAATTGTTGTGAAGATGCGATTGAAATAAAGTTGGTGGGCGATTCTTATGAAGAATGTGCAGAAGCTGCGATAGAATATTGTAAGGAAAATAATAAAACATTTATTCCTCCATACGATAATTATAAGGTTATCGAAGGCCAGGCTACTGTTGGTTTAGAAATACTTGAAGATCTTACTCATATTGATTATTTATTCGTGCCGGTAGGCGGCGGCGGATTAGCATCGGGAGTTGGTTCTTATTTCAAAACGTTTTCTCCTTCTACAAAAATAATAGGCGTAGAACCTGCCGGCGCTCCTTCCATGTCTGAAGCTTTCAAAGCGGGCCATCCGGTTACTTTAAATCATATCGAACACTTCGTTGATGGCGCATCTGTTAACCGTGCCGGTGACATCACGTATTCAATTTGCAAAGAAGTTTTGAATGAAATGCATCTCGTGGATGAAGGAAAAGTCTGCACCACTATTTTGAAGTTGTATAACGAAGACGCCATTGTCGTGGAGCCTGCAGGCGCTTTATCCATAGCGGCGCTGGATGATTATGTTGAAGATATAAAAGGTAAAAATGTGGTTTGCATCATCAGCGGAGGCAACAATGATATTGATCGCATGCAGGAGATAAAAGAAAGATCGCTGCAGTATGAAGGATTGAAACACTATTTCCTGATCCGTTTTGCACAAAGGCCGGGGGCGTTGAAAGAATTTGTGAGCCAGGTTTTGGGGCCGACGGATGACATCACGCGTTTTGAGTACATCCAGAAAAACAACAAGGAAGCCGGCCCTGCGCTTGTTGGTATTGAATTGGGATCAAAAAAAGATTACGAAAAATTAAAAAATAATCTTAATCACCATAAAATAAATTATACCGAATTAAAGAAAGATGACAATGCCTTTGGTTATTTAGTATAGTAGTTAATTAAACAAAATCTTTTAATAGTTTTTCAGGAAATTTGCACCTCTAAACAAAAAATAATAAAAAATAAAAATGAACAATACTTCCAGTACGCTATTTGATAAAGTTTGGGATTCGCACGTCGTTCGTAAAATTGAAGACGGCCCCGATGTATTTTTTATTGACAGGCATTTAATCCCCAATGAGAAATACCATATTTGGCAGAATTGGTTTCCAAAGCTTTCAACTGGTTAGCTGAAAGAGGATCCTGCACCGGCAAATGGGGGCGCGCGGCGGAATGATAGCTCCTGATGAAACAACGTTTGCCTATTTAAAAGGAAAAGATAAAGCACCCAAAGGCGAAGCGTGGGATAATGCTCTTGCCTACTGGAAAACATTAAAAACTGATAGTGAAGCAACGTTTGATAAAGAATATAATTTTGATGCTGCAGATATTGAACCGATGATCACATTCGGAACCAATCCCGGAATGGGCATGGGAATCAGCAAACATATTCCTGTTTCAAAAGATACTGCCAGCGGAAATGCCAGCTACGAAAAATCCCTTAATTACATGGGCTTTCATGAAGACGATGCGATGCTGGGAAAGAAAGTGGATTATGTATTTATAGGAAGTTGTACCAACGGACGGATTGAAGATTTTCGCGCGTTTGCCTCTATCATAAAAGGAAGAAAAAAAGCCGATCACGTTACAGCGTGGGTCGTTCCCGGTTCGCATGTAGTAGAGCAACAAATAAAGGATGAAGGCATCCTGGATATTTTAACCGAAGCAGGATTTGAATTGCGCCAACCGGGTTGTTCTGCTTGCCTGGCTATGAATGATGATAAAATTCCCGCAGGTAAATATGCGGTGAGCACCAGCAACAGAAACTTTGAAGGAAGACAAGGTCCCGGAGCAAGAACGATGCTGGCAAGTCCGCTGGTAGCGGCAGCAGCAGCAGTTACGGGAGTGGTAACTGATCCGAGAGAATTGTTGTGAAGAAAGGCATAAGGCAAAGAGGCAAAGAGGCAAACTAAAAACTACAAACTACAAACTTTAAACTAAGAACTAAAAAAAATGGCTTACGATAAATTTACAGTGCTTACAAGCACCGCGGTTCCAATGCCGATCGAGAATGTAGATACAGACCAGATTATTCCCGCACGTTTTTTAAAAGCTACAGAACGTAAAGGTTTTGGTGATAATCTTTTTCGCGATTGGAGATATAATGCAGATGGAACACCTAAAAAAGATTTCGTTTTAAATAATCCCATCTATACAGGTAAAATTCTGATAGGTGGTAAAAATTTTGGAAGTGGCAGCAGCCGTGAACATGCGGCATGGGCCATTTATGACTATGGTTTTCGCGCAGTAGTTTCCAGTTTTTTTGCTGATATATTTAAGAACAATTCAATTAATGTGGGTATCCTTCCTGTGCAGGTAAGTGACAAATTTTTGATAAAAATTTTTAGTGCTATTGAAGCAGATCCTAAGGCACAATTTGAAATAAACCTTCCGGATCAAACTATCACTATCCTTTCAACCGGTGAACAAGAGCCCTTCGATATTAACGGCTACAAAAAACACAACCTGATGAATGGCTTTGATGATATAGATTATTTGCAAGCTATGAAAGAAGACATTCAATCATTTGCTGAAAAGAGTTTGTATTAATAGAGATCATAACAATAAAAAATGCCAAAAAAACAGCGATACATTGAGATAATGGACACCACACTTAGGGATGGTGAACAAACCAGCGGTGTTTCATTTTCTGCATTGGAAAAATTAACTATTGCCAAACTTTTATTAACCGAATTAAAAGTGGATCGGATTGAAATTGCTTCAGCCCGCGTGTCAGAGGGCGAGTTTGACGCGGTAAAAAAAATCACAAAGTGGGCAAAAGCAAACGGTTTGCTTGATAAAGTTGAAGTACTAACTTTTGTTGATGGAACGGTTTCCATAGAATGGATGATTAAAGCAGGAGCCAAAGTAATGAACCTTCTTACCAAAGGGTCTCTCAATCATTTAACGCATCAGCTTAAGAAAAAACCGGAACAGCATTTTGCTGAAATCGCAGAGGTGATAAAACTCGGAAGAAAAAAAGGTATTGACTGCAATGTTTACCTTGAGGACTGGAGTAACGGTATGCGCGATTCAAAAGATTATGTGATTCAGTATCTTGATTTTCTTACTAAACAGCCCGTGAAACGAATCATGCTTCCGGATACTTTGGGCGTCTTGACTCCTTCTGAATCTTTTGAATTTGTTGCTGAAATTGTAAAGCGTTATCCAAAAACACATTTCGATTTCCATGCTCATAACGATTATGATCTGGGAACAGGCAATGTCTTCGAAGCTTTAAAGGCAGGCGCATCGGGCATTCACCTAACAGTAAATGGAATGGGAGAACGCGCAGGCAATGCACCATTAGCAAGTGCCATAGCGGTTATAAATGATTTTATGCCGGAATTAAAAACATCGGTTACAGAAAAATCTTTATACCGTGTAAGTAAATTGGTAGAAACATTTTCAGGATTTCGAATTCCGGTGAATAAACCGGTAGTAGGAGAAAATGTATTTACGCAAACGGCAGGCATACACGCAGATGGTGATAAAAAAAATAATCTTTATTTCAGCAATTTGATGCCTGAACGCTTTGGTCGACAGCGTAAATACGCCCTTGGAAAAACCAGCGGAAAAGCAAATATTGAAAATAACCTTTCGCAATTAGGCATTCATCTTTCCGACCAGGATCTCAAAAAAGTAACGCAACGAATTATTGAATTAGGCGATCGTAAAGAAATTGTTACCCAGGCAGATCTTCCTTACATTATTTCAGATGTGCTGGACAGTGTGGCCATTGAGCAAAAAGTGCAAATAGAAAATTATGTATTGACACATTCCAAGGGTTTAAATCCTTCGGTAACATTAAGAATTTGTATTGAAGGTGAGTCGCTTGAAGAACATGCCCAGGGCGATGGACAATACGATGCATTTATGAACGCACTAAAAAAGATATATAAACAAAAGAAAATAGCACTTCCCCAGTTAACTGATTATGCAGTAAGTATTCCGCCCGGCGGAAAAAGCGATGCCTTTTGCGAAACCATTATTACCTGGAGGCACAACGGCAGGGAGTTTAAAACACGCGGGCTTGACAGCGACCAAACCGTTGCAGCTATTAAAGCAACATGGAAAATGTTGAATAGTATTTAGATGAAAGGCAAGAGGCAAGAGATAAAAGGCAAGGAGAGAAAACATAAAAAATGAGTATTAAATCATATAGAAATCTTTTTTTTTGGCAAAAGTCAATGGTTTTAGTAACAGAAATTTATTCAATCACCGGAACTTTTCCTGTTTCTGAAATATATGGTTTGACAAGTCAGTTGAGAAGAAGCGCAGTTTCGATTCCAAGTAATATTGCGGAAGGCTATGGTAGAAATTCTACTAATGATTATAAACGATTTTTACAAATAGCAGTGGGCTCATTATATGAATTACAAACACAAATTGAGATAGCTTTTAACCTTAAATATCTTGAAGATCAAAAGCGTATTGAAATTATAGATTTAAGTATTGAGATAGATAAAATGTTGTATTCAATTATTCAAAAACTAAAATAAGCAATTGTGATCAGGTAAATGGCGGTTCTCTTTGCCTCTTGCCTCATAACTCTTGCCTAAAAAATCAAAAATGGCAAACAAGAATATTTTAATTGTTCCCGGCGACGGAATAGGACAGGAAGTAACAGCAGTTGGTAAAAAAGTATTGGATAAAATAGCGGAAAAATTTGGGCATACCTTCTCATATGATGAAGCGTTGATAGGACATGTAGCCATTGAGGCAACCGGAAATCCATTACCAGATGAATCGCTTGAGAAAATGCGCAATGCAGATGCTGTCTTATTTGGAGCCGTTGGCCATCCCAAATACGACAACGATCCTTCCGCGAAAGTACGACCTGAACAGGGTTTGCTAAAGATGAGGAAAGAGTTGGGCTTATACGCTAATATCCGCCCTATCAAATTATTTGATGAATTACTGGGAGCTTCCAGCATCAAGCCGGAAATATTAAAGGGTGCGGATATTTTATTTTTCCGCGAATTAACAGGCGATATTTATTTTGGTGAAAAAGGAAGAAAGAATAATGGCGATACCGCTTTTGATGTTGCAGAATACAGCCGTTATGAAGTGGAACGTATTGCACGCAAAGCTTTTGATGCCGCACGTACCAGGAGAAAGAAATTATGCTCAGTTGACAAAGCCAATGTGCTAGAAACGTCCAGGCTTTGGCGCGAAGTAGTGCAAAAAACAGCACTCGATTACCCCGATGTGGAAGTAGAACACCAGTTTGTAGATGCTACGGCGATGCTCTTAATAAAAGATCCAAGAAGATTTGATGTAGTGGTTACTGCCAACCTTTTTGGAGACATATTAACCGATGAAGCATCACAAATTGCCGGTTCGATGGGCATGCTGGCAAGTGCATCAGTTGGTGACGGAACAGGTGTGTATGAACCCATTCATGGTTCGGCCCATGATATCACCGGAAAAGGATTGGCTAATCCTTTGGCATCCATTTTATCAGCCGCGTTATTATTGGATATTTCTTTTAACATGAAAGCCGAATCAGAAGCGGTAATTGCCGCTGTGGATACGGTATTGAAAGCCGGATGGCGAACAAGAGATATTGCGGATGCCCAAACGCCTGCCGATAAAATATTAGGAACCGAAGCGATGGGAGCGGCCGTTTTGAAAGAGTTATAGTTTCTTATTTGAAAGAGTTATAGTTTCTTAAAAATGAAACTGCAAATTAGAAACCATCAGAATTTGTTCGTTCACTGTCATTGGCGAATGAATATTTTTTCGTTTAACCTTAAACCGTTATACAAACAGATTTCACGAATTCTGTAACCTGATTCTGCTATTTCAAAACCCTCAAAGTTGTAATATCTCCACCAGGTTTTACAATTTCTAAATTATAAATCCCCCTAATAAAAAGAAAACCGGGCTTAAAATTTTGCAAGGCGTCTCCACCTTCGTAAGTAAATTCTTTTGTTGCCACTCTTTGCCCGATGGAATTAAATAAACTAAACCGATATTTTCCTTTGGATTGATTTACAAATTGAACCTGTATGACATCTTCCCTTACAGGATTAGGATATATTTTTATGGAAGGTAAATGATCAGTTATCATAATTTTCACAACTTTTTTATATTCGACATCTCCATTTAATTTGTTTATTTTAATTCTATAAAAATTATTTCCCTTTTGAAAGTCACTATGAATAAAAAGATAACTGTTTGAAAGTTCTTTTTTTGAATTTACAATGCCTGTTTGTGAAAAGTGAATTCCATCTTTTGAGTATTCTACCTCGTAATTCTTCACATCATTTTCGTTTTCAACTTCCCACTCTATCCATACATTTCCATCTTTCGGGTAAGCAGTTATTGACAGAAATGAAACAGCAATAGGTCCGGCCGCAGCGCAGAATACTAAAAAAAATCTGTCAGGATCAGCAGATGCTTTTTCATTGGTAACTGAAAAATTTATGAAGGAAGTATCTGCAAAACTGATCTGTGTTTCAGTCTGCAAATATTTATCAACCAGGTAAGCATCAAAGCCTGTATGTATGTTTTGTGAAATAAACGCTATCCGGTATTCCTGTTTTGATAAATTACTCAAATTATAAAAAATAGTATCAACTCCTTTAATTGGTTCTCTTGCCTCAACCGCTAATATTTTGTCTTCTCTTTGTAATGAGAAGTTTTCGCTTCCGGTAGAAATCTTGAGAGCATCATCACCATCAATTTTACCTGAGAAATATGACGAAAAAGAAACCGCATTTCCATCAGCAATCATTCCATTTTGGGAAATCAAATTAGCAAACAGAATTTCCTTTTCACCTTCCGGTTCACGATTTACCAAATGCTGATTCTCATTCACTTTACAAATTTCAGAAAAGCTAACGGTGCCATCAGAGGAGGTATAGTTAGATACAAAAAAAGCTTGCCCGGATTGAATATATCTGTAGTCGCTGCTGGCATTATAAATAGACGTATTTCCAGGCACTGCCCGGTAGCCCGTGGCTGCAGAAATGGTTTGATATCCTCCAAGCCCGTAATTGCCACCTAATGTCGGATCCCAAGCCCGGTAGGAAGATTCAATATTCGAAGAATTGATTTTAGAGAAATCAATAACAGATGCATACGGATTTCCTACACACTGAAATTTTCCGGCAGGAACGATACTTGCAGGTGGTAAAAATTCTGCCGAATAAAGTTTTCCTCTTGTTCTCAAAATAGTAGGAGTAGCAGTTGAATTTATACTCGTTGCTTTCCTGTCACCGCGAATAAAAATCATGTAACCTTTCTCATTTTCAAGATTAATGTTTGTACCTGAAATACCGATCCATCTATTTGATGCTGCATCATAATATTTCATGGAAGAACTGAGCGAAACTGCATCAAAGCCATTTGCAACTCCTGAATTATCGGTTATCCAGGTTCCATAACCCGAAATAGTTTTACTTCCTTTTTCCTGCCAGGTATTAAAAATTGTTTCTCCAAAAGCAGGCGTTGCAACAAGCTGCCACGACTTTAAATGTCCACCATTCGTAGCGTCAGTATTAATATAACGTTCGGCAATAAACAAGCCGGCGTTATAATTAATTTTTGAGTTTGTTGTTAACAGTCCAATACTTGCTGTTCGGTCTTTTCTGCTCAATAAACTTATATCAGCATTTAGATTTATTACAGAATTATCTTCTAAAGAAAGTTTATTATAGACCGATAAACTGTCGTTAATCTTAAGTCCAACAGTATTATCATTCTTTAAGTTATTGAAAACCATCTGAGGAGATACGCATGAATAGGTTTGGGAATTACTACCATTTAAAATAACCGTTCCGTTATTATGAACAAATAAGGCGTTGGATATTTTTGAAAAATTTCCCTGTATAATCAGATTGTCTGAAGGTGCTGTTTTATTACCTGTACCTGAAATTACCAGGTTTTGATAAACCAATCCTCCCGCATTAGTAATGGGTTGATCGCCCATTCTTGAATAATCAACCGTACTATTTTCTTTAAGTACAATGTTTTCAATATCTGCATTAAGTGCTGAACTTTTGATTGGGATAGAAGTAATGGTTGCACCATTAAATCCCATATTGGTTCCGCATTTGAAATAGCCGCCACCTTCGACAGTAACCGTCTGTGTTCCCACAGGACCGTTTATTGTGTTATCGTTTATTGTAAAAACGCCTCCGCTTTTTACGATAAAAGTTCCGTTATTATTTAATGTGATATTGCCATCACCCATTAAAACATTGTTACCGGTCACTTCAATGTTTTGATAGCTTTTACTTCTTATGGTTTCGGCTGTTAGATTTGATCCGTTAAACTCAATTACGCCGCCGGTAAGATTATAAATACCTGCCATCTTAGGATTTGGGCCATAAGTGTCTACAATTAATCTGCTGTTTCCACTCATGGTCAAATTAGTCGCCGTTGGACCTGAAAGTGTTTCGTCACCTATATTTCTTCCCCGGCAATCAAAGATGACATTGTCTTTAATAGTAACCGTTCCTGCTGGGCTAAATGAACCGGTTGGCGTTTTTGTTCCGCTGCCCGAAAAAATTAAATTTTTGAAATCGGCACGGGCGTTTATTAATTGATCACCATTTGCATACAATTCGATTGTTGAACCGGGATTAACGTTTATACTTCCCGTTGTGGATGGAATTGAGGAACTACTACCTGAAAAACCACCGGTATTAGCTGTTCTATAAACTCCGTTTACTATTACTACACCTGCTGAATTCACTATATTAATTGTGCCAACATCTAGTGTACCGTTGATTGTCAGGATAGCAGAACCATTATTAATATTAGACCCTGCTATAGTAATATTCGAACCAATAGGAATAATAGTTTTTGGGGCTAAATCCATCACTGCTGATAAAACCAATTTCAACGATGGCCCACCTAAAACAGCATTGTAAATTCAAAAAAAGAACTTTCAAACAGTTATCTTTTTATTCATAGTGACTTTCAAAAGGGAAATAATTT
>DAHXOZ010000143.1 GCA_027364635.1 bacterium
GCAAGTACCTCAATTTTTTTTCCTATAAAATTATCAGGAATGGTTAATTCTATCTTATTGTTTTCAGGATTAACAATTTCTCTGATTGATTCCATATCATTAGGTTTTACTCTTTAAAAATAACTCAAATTCGTTTTAGGCGTTAAGGCCAAGAGGCTTTCATACATCAATTTGATTGTATTTTCAACATCTGCCTTATTGATCATTTCAACCGTTGTGTGCATGTATCTCAAAGGAATCGAAATTAATGCTGAAGGGCAACCATCGTTGGCATACGCAAAAGAATCCGTGTCAGTTCCTGTGCTGCGGCTAACTGCCGACAACTGGTAAGGTATCTTGTTTTTGATCGCAGTTTCTTCTATCACCGCGAGTAATTTATTATGAACCGCCGGGCCATACGTTAATGCCGGACCTTTACCACAAACACACTCTCCCTCTTTATTTTTATTGATCATCGGCGTTGTTGAATCGTGCGTTACATCAGTAACGATCGCTACATCGGGTTTAATTCTTCTTGCAATCATCTCAGCTCCACGCAAACCGATTTCTTCCTGAACTGCGTTTACGACATACAGTGAGTAAGGAAGATCTTTTTTATTTTCCTTTAATAACCGGGCCACTTCAGCTATCATAAATCCACCAATGCGATTGTCGAAAGCGCGGCCAATTAGATTATCATAAGCGATCTCATCATATCCTTCGGAATAAGTACAAGCAGCACCTACATGTATCCCGAGATCTTCTACTTCTTTCTTATTTCTTGCTCCGCAATCGAGAAACAATGTTTCTACTTTGGGCTGATTTTCCTTATCTCCGTTTCCAGACCGCGTATGAATAGCAGGCCATCCGAAAACCGCTTTTACAGGCCCTTTTTTACCGTGAATAATTACCCTTTGTGACGGTGCTATCTGTTGATCTACGCCACCATTTCTTTTTAAATAAATCAGTCCCTCAGGATTGATATAATTTACAAACCAACTGATCTCATCGGCATGCGCTTCAATTACCACTTTGAATTTTTTATCAGGATTGATGACACCAACAGCCGTTCCGTAAGGATCGGTAAAAGTAGTGTCTACATATTTTTTTATATAATTAAGCCACACCTTTTGCCCGTTGAATTCAAGGCCAATCGGTGATGCAGTATTCATGTAGGTTTTCAAAAATTCTTTGGATTGATCAGAAATACCAAAAGGTGATTTTTTATTTTTTGCCATATTTATTATTTGAATTCTTTATAAGTATTTGCAAATTTAAAGGTTTAAACTGAATAGATAAACCAGGATCGCCTGCAACAACATCATGCCGTCGATACCCGCGAGATAAATAAAATCAGAGTTGGATTTCTTTGTTCTTTGGATAACGATAAACGTAATTACCGCAGAAATTATCATCGCTATAAAAAACGTTAATTGAGGCACATAGAGATATTGCAAAAAGGCAATCGTCAAAAACAGGAGCAGCAAAACGTAGGATAAAGTGTAGCACTGGCTTTTGCCCAACATTACCGCAAGCGTGTTGATCTTTTCTCTACGATCAATCTCAATATCTCTCACGTCGAACAGTAAACAAAGAATAAACATGAAAATAAATCTTTTCACAAAAACAAACATGAAAAGCAGCCCATTTACCGGAAGGGTGTTTACGGGGAACCAAACGGTTACCAATGTCCATAAAAGAGAAAGTGTAACAATTTTTAATAAGCCGTAATCTTTGATGCGTCTTTTTTTCCCGAAAGGAAGAAAAGGAAAAGAATATAAAAATGAAATTGCTGCCAAACAGCCAAGAATGAGAAAATGTTTGAGATGGAAACTAAAAAAACTAAAAAGGATGAGTAAGCCGCCAACCACCAGGAGAAATAAATGAGTTTTTTTGTTGCTGAGTGACCATCGAAGCCGTTCAGAATTCTTAACAGCAATTTTTTTGGTGGAGTAATGAAGATTATACTGGAGCAATGTGGCTCCGAAAACAAAACAATAAAAACTGAAGGAATTAAGCGGCAGGCCTAAAAGTATATTGGTTTCGATGCAAAAACCTACGGCACATGCCGCAATAAAAATGCTGCTGAATAAAACAAATTCCAGTAATTTTTTCAAATACACTTTTATTGATAATATATAATAATTGGCGGTGAAGATACAGTGTCGCTAACATGGTTGGCTTTATCCTTGATAGCAAAACGAAAAACAGCCGTATCATTTCTTTGGCATTGCGGAGAAATATTTTCCAAAGAACTTACATTATTTCCGAAAGTAACTACGATATCCCCTTTCTGATTTTTGGTAGCCGGGAAAGAAGGAATCGAATCCGTTTCGCTAAAACTGCTGGCAGAGCAGGTTGGCTCATTTTTTTCAATATATACAGAACCTGAAACATCGCCTTCTGCATCAGTAAATGTCAAGGTAAACTTAACAACTGAACCCGGAGGAACACGGGTAGAACTGACGGATTTAAAAGTAAGGGAAGGGGTGGATTTATACTTATCCTTCTTGCAACCGGTTAAAATTGCAAATAAGAATATTGAAAATAAAACAGTGTATCGCATCTTTGTGGTTTATTTTTTCAAATTTAATTATTAAAAACTGAATAATAAGTTAGAAATAGCGGAATGGGAAAATAAAATCTTCGATGCCTCTTATTACAATTTTAATACCCTGGCATTAGAGATATTTTCTTTCCAGTATCAGAATAATGAGCTATACCAAACTTTTGTAAAATCGATTGGTGTTATCCCTTCATCAGTTGATAGCGTTGAAAAAATCCCGTTCCTTCCCATTTCATTTTTTAAAACGCATGAAGTAAAAACAACTGATTTTGAACCAGAAATTATTTTTGAAAGCAGTGGAACTACCAGTGCCAATACAAGCCGACATTTTGTAAAAAGTGCAGCACTTTATCAAAGGAGTTTTTTAAAAGCTTTTAATTTATTTTATGGAAATCCCTCAGAATGGTGCATCCTGGCATTATTGCCCGGTTATCTTGAAAGGGAAAATTCTTCTTTGGTTTACATGGTTAATGAGCTTATAAAGAAAACAAATAATCCGGGAAGCGGATTTTATTTGCACAATCACGACAAACTTTACCAGGCGTTGGTGCGAAATGAAATAATTGAGAAACAGACATTGCTGATTGGCGTTACTTATGCACTACTTGAGTTTGCGGAGAATTATTCAATGAAACTAACTAATACGATTGCGATGGAAACCGGTGGAATGAAAGGCAAAAGGGAAGAAATAACACGCGAAGAAGTACACGAAACCTTAAAAGAGAAATTAGGGTTACAAAACATTCATTCAGAATATGGGATGACAGAATTATTATCACAGGCGTATTCAAATGGTAACGGAAAATTTCGTTCGCCGCCATGGATGAGGGTTTTAATCCGGGAATACAATGACCCTTTTGCTATTAAGGATGCTTCGGAAGGTACAAAACCGGTAAATGGTCTCATCAATATTATTGACCTTGCTAATTTATATTCCTGCAGTTTTATTGCCACAGACGATGTAGGCAGATTGTATAAGAATAATAGTTTTGAAGTGATCGGGAGAAGGGATATGAGCGATTTGCGGGGTTGTAGTCTGCTTACCACGGGGTAAACTAACAAAAAAGCAAGATTTTTGTTTTAGAAAAAAAAGTTTGAGCTTTCGAACTCAAACTTTTTTTATTATTGGTTTGGTATATTGATTACTTCGTGGTGTCTTTTTTATGACCAGTCACTGCATTTGCAGCATCACTCGCCACATGACCAACCGCTTCCCCGGCTTCTCCTGCAGCATTACCCACTGCTTCTCCCGCCTCTCCCACACCATGTTTTGTTGCGCTCCAGGCATCCTTAATTGCGTTTCCTGACTTATCGAAGAATGTTCCGACATGGGAAACTACTTGCCCGTCAGTAAGTGTATCCGTCTTTTCTGCGTAGCTCACAGCTCCATTTGTATGAATTACAATTCCGTTACCAACGGTCTGTTCCTTATCGGTTTCTTGCCATTGATTATTGCGGTAAACCATGAGTTTGCCATTCCTGTAAGTCACATCTCCTTCAGACGGTGTATAAGTGGTGCCGGAGGTCATCATCATATTGTTCGAACTATCAGTGTTGGTTGCCGTATTATCGTTTGTCCCTGAACTGTTACATGCTGTCAATGCAGCGGCAACGAACGCTGTTAAAAAAATCTTTTTCATAAATGCTGATTTAAAAGTTAAAAAATCCTCTTTGGAACGATATACTGAAATCATCATGCCAAACTGCATATTGGTATTGATCTAAAGAAAGTTATCAAGTAAAGTGGGTATTTATTTATACTTTTTGTTATAGTAAAGTAACATCGATTTTGTCACCACCTTTTTGAAAATTCCAAAAGCCCATGTACAAAAATGAATGTTAAAGCTATTTTAAAAAACAGGCGGAGGAGGCAACCTTTCGCTTTTAAAAGGCATTTTTATTCTTACAAAAAACCTTCATACGTGCGCCGCTGCTGCTACTTTATCATTTTGCTTTTTTTATCTGCCGCAGTAAAAGCGCAAACTCATAGACTTTTTGGAAAAATAACCAATGCAAAACTTGAACCGCTCGCATTTGTAAGTGTTGAGGTAAGAGAAACCAAAAGGGGAACAATTACCAAAGAAGATGGAACGTACCAGTTGAGGCTGGATGAAGGAAAATATGATCTCGTGGTCAGCATGATAGGATATAAACCGCAAGTGCTTACTGTTATTATCGGAAAAACTGACGTACAGAAAAATATCATCATGGAAAACGACGATTCCAAAGGACTTGCTGAAGTGGTTGTAAAAGGAAGAGACCAGGCGGAAGAAATCATCCGCAATGTGATACGGCATAAAGAGGAAATAAATGCGGCGCATGGTGCTTACTCATGCAATATGTATATAAAAGCGGTAGAGCAGGATTCTTCTTCCGCAAAAAAAAGAATTGCTAAAAAAGATTCGGCCGATACTATTAATTCAGATCTGAAACAAATGGCTATGACAGAAGTAGCGCTCAGGTATGATTATGAATCGCCTGAACGAACGAAAGAAGAAAGAATTGGGGTTACAAGAGGGAAAAAAGCCGACGGACTTTTTTATTTATCCACTACCGACGGCGATTTTAATTTTTACAACAATCTTGTAAAAGTTCCTGCTGTTTCAGAAGTACCTATTCTTTCTCCGGTAAGTTACAGTGGCTTACTGGCCTATAAATTCAAAACACTTGCCATAAAAAATGAAGGAGGCAGAAAAATTTTTATCATCAGCGTAAAGCCGCGACAGTTAAGCAATGCAACTGTTGAAGGAAAAATTACTATTGCTGATAGCTCATGGGTAATTCTTCATACTCAATTTAGTTTTCCGAAATATCATTTACCTGAATATGATTTTTTTGAAGTAGACCAGGATTATTCTTTTGTAAATAAAACTGCCTGGATGATCACCCAACAAAAATTCACTTATTTTTCAAAAGCGGGAAAGAAAACGCTTTCAGGCAATACAACGGTTACCTACAAAGACTTTCAGCTTAATAAAACTTTTGCCAAGAAATATTTTGGTACTGAAGTGAGTACAACAGCTCAATCGGCTTATGAAAAAGACAGTACTTTCTGGCAAACTACACGAACGGTTCCACTAACACAAAAAGAGGTGCGTTACATTCATTATAAAGACAGCATTTATACCGCTACTCACGCCACAGCTTATCTTGATTCAATGGATAAGGTGATCAATAAAATCACCTGGAAAAAATTGTTCTTATCAGGTATAATCTTTAATGATCATTATAAAGAACGCAGTTGGTACATACAACCCATTACCGCATTTTACCAGCCATTCCAGTTTGGTGGCACGCGTATTTCCCTTTCGTTCCAATATCGCAAAACCTACCCTTCAAAAAAATCAATTTCGTTGTGGAACAATTTAAGTTATGGCATTCGCAATAATGATATGAACGGAAGCATCAGGTTCTCTAAATTATACAATCCTTTTAACCGGTCTTATTTCAACATTACCCTGGAAAGAAACTTTCAATATATTTTCCAGGGTGATGCGTGGATTAACATGTTGAAACGAAATAATATTTATCTGAATAACGGTATCGGGCTGGGTCATAGTTTTGAAATGGTAAACGGGTTGTATTTGTTTACTGATATCAATATGGCTTTGCGCCGTTCGGTAAGTAACTATAAAACCAATTCGGAAGTTGACAGCCTTTTTGGTAATATTCTTACTGACAATAAAGCGGTAAGTTTTGAACCATATAATGCGCTGTATGGCCAAATAAGGTTGGAATACACTCCCTATCAACGCTACATCCGTGAGCCAAAAGAAAAAATAATTCTCGGTTCCAAATGGCCATCTTTTTACACCTTGTGGCGTAAGGGAATACCAGGCGTTATGAATAGTAAAGTTGATTTTGATTATCTCGAATTCGGGATTAACCAGGAAATAAAACTGGGCCTTGTGGGTGTTTCCAATTATACTTTCCGCACCGGAACTTTTTTAAGCCGAAAAGATTTACGGCTGGTTGATTATAAGTTTCAGCGCCGTGGCGATCCACTTTTATTTTTAAACCCGAATGAAGCTTTCCAATCTCTTGATTCCACTTTCCCGGTATTTAATCGTTTTTACGAAGCGCATTACGTTCATAATTTTAATGGTGCTATCATCAATAAAATTCCTTTACTAAAAAAATTACAGTTACGCGAAGTGGCAGGGGCGGGATTTTTAATAGCGCCGGAACGTAATCTTCGTTATGTAGAAGGCTTTGCAGGAATTGAAAGAGTGATCAAATGGCCTTTTAATCCGTTAACAAAATTTAAATTAGGCGTATATATTGTCGGTTCGGCTGCAAATAAATTTCACAATCCTGTTCAATTTAAAATCGGGATCACTTCGTGGGATAAAGTAAGAAATAAGTGGTATTAGTTTTAAAAATCACACTTAACAAGATTCAACAAAATAATAATCATTCAAATAGGTTGGTTTACTATAAACTGAGTAGGATTTTAAAAATAGCTTTTTGTACAGGCATTACTGTTCGGTTCTAAAAGTAAACAAACAAATCTCATAAATTCCTGTTTTGGTTGAAATAACAGTAATGAGTAAACGCAATAATAGAGGTTAGTCCAGCACTATTATCTCAATAATTTTTGCCTGTGATTTTGTTGGAATAATCAGGTTGAGTTCCAATCCTGCGGATTCAAAAAGAGTACAGAATTCTTTTTCGGTTCTCTCTGCTCCTCCGAGCATTACCTGCATATGCAAATCGTAAAAAAGTTCCCTAGCGTTATAAGGTTTCTCCACCACCTGTTCGATGAGAAGAATCCTTCCATCTTTCTTTAATGCTTTACGGCAATTCACCAATATTTTTAGGGCGTTTTCATCATCCCAGTCATGAATTATTGATTTCAGCATCAAACAATCTGCAGCAGGAATATCATCAAAAAAACTTCCTGGAATTATTTGGGTACGGCTGGCTGTTTCTCCTAATACATTCCCAGTCACAGCACTTTCCATATCAAACAAAATTCCCTTTGCCTTCGGCGCGGTTTCCAAAACCGCTTTAAGCAAGGTACCTTGTCCGCCTCCCACGTCACAAATCGTTTCGAATCCTTTAAAATCATAAACTTCAATAATAGCAGGAATAATTCTGTTTGTCATTTCAGTCATATAATCATTAAACTGCCCACCAAAATCCTTATGACTGTCCAGGTAATCAAAGTAAGGCATTCCAAAAGCATGATTGAAAGCCGGTTCGCCGGTTTCAAGGCAGTAACGAAAGTTATTCCAGGCATCACGCCAGGGTGCAGAACCGATAAAAGATCCCGGAATTTTCAAACTTCCCGGATGATCCCGAAGAAAACATTTTCCTACCTCTGTTAAAGAATATTTATCATCGTCAAAATTTACTACACCGATAAAAGAAGCATAACGTAAAGTTCTTGCCAATACATTTTCATTAAGATTACACGCTGATGCAATGTCTTGCACTTTCTTCGGGCTTTGCCCAAGCGTTTCTATCACATTTGTAGTGATCAGGTTTGTTATTACCTGTGTATCGGCAAGACCTGTAACTAAAGAAAACGCTTGCTTTTGTGCCGCTATAAGATCATGGTGTTGCATTTATTTTAATGATATTTTCTGTTTTCTAAATATACAACGTTTTTATATGAGAGATGGCCTTCTTTTGTTGAAACAACTTCACTTCTTAATCTCAAACATTTTGAAAAAATCTAAAGTTTGAAAACATTTTTGTGGATACGAGTCTCTTTTACATCTTTGCACGTTCATGCAAGAGACCAATAGTAAACATGCACCGTTAATAAAAGTGATCATCGCTTTTGCCATTGTATATATTGTATGGGGTTCCACCTACTTTTTTGTACAGGCAGCAGAAAGAGACTTTCCTCCGTTTATTTTGGGTGCTTTCCGGTTTATAGCTTCAGGCATTTTGCTGATGGGATGGTGTGCTATCAAAGGATATAAATTAATAAACCGCCCTCAACTTAAAACTTCATTTGTTGTTGGCAACCTGTTGTTGTTTATTGGCAATGGTTCTATCATTTGGGCCGAGGAAACACTTCCAAGCTCGCTGGTAGCCGTATTGATTTCTGCTGCGCCGTTATGGTTTGTTTTATTTGATGGCAGAAACCTAAAAGCCAACTTTAGCAATAAATTTATTATTACTGGTATTTTCACAGGGTTAGCAGGTGTTATACTGTTATTTAGCGAAAAAATATTTTATGACATTTCTCCTTCAACAGGAATAATTCAAATAGTTGCTCTTATAGCCGTCATGGCCGGCAGTGTCAGTTGGGCGGTGGGTTCGCTATATTCGAAATACAATAGCAAAGGAAATACTACGGTTGGTGCAGCATGGCAAATGTTGTTTGCCGGACTGTCATTTTTAATTGTATCTTCTTTTATCGGTGTCGTAAATGTTGACGATGATCAATATACTTTAACAGAAATTGGAAAATGTTTTCTGAGCGAT
>DAHXOZ010000144.1 GCA_027364635.1 bacterium
ATAATATTCGGTGGTGTTATGAATCCATCCTGTGCTGAGGTGGGGCAATATATCCCCAAATAAATGGCCATATCGAAATGATACCCGTGTTTACATTAGCTATACAGCTTACATAAAAAATACAAAAACCTGCTCCCAGGAAAATAAAAGACAAAGCAAATTTTAAAGGAGTACCTGGTTCCATGCCCCTTTTATTAAGCCATGGCCAAAGCGGTGCTAAAAAAAGGGTAAGAGCGATGATCCAGACTGGAGGTAGAAAATTATTGATTGATAATCCCGGCAGGTCAATGCCAAAGAGAACCATTTTTGAATTTCTTGAAGCAAGCAAATTCATAGAACCAAGGCTTTGGAGGTCAACAGCCCAAAATATAATAGAAAAAACGATCATGGTGAGGGCGGCAAACAATTTCAACTTTGCTTCTTTTTCCAGTTTAAATCCTACGGAAAGAATATAGGCCAATGCAATAAAGCCAAGCCCAAACATAATATAATTCATGACCTGGTATTGATCAAAGAGGGTTACAATCAATGGAACGATCAGCAAGGTGCCCCCGTAAATAAGGTGCTCAGGTTTGATAAATGCAAACACGGGCCTTTTCAAAGCTTCTGCATTGGGAGGTAGCCCCGCGGTAGTCAAGCGATTTTTTTCCGAATAAAAAGACAACAAGGCCCAACAACATGAAGATGCCTGCCAACCCAAAACCGTAATGCCAGTTTATTTCGGTGCCAACATAAGCGCATAAAAACCCGCCGGCAGCTGCACCAATATTAATGCCCATGTAAAAGATAGAAAAACCACTGTCTCTCCTTGGATCATTTTCAGTGTATAATGTTCCAACCAGGCTGGAAACATTGGGTTTAAAGAATCCATTGCCGCAAATGATAAAAGCCATGCCGTAAAAGAAACTCCATTCGTAAGGTATGGCAAGAATAAAATGCCCCAATGTCATCATAACACCACCGAATATTATAGAACGTTGGTAACCGATAAAACGGTCGGCCATAAAGCCACCAAACATTGGCATGGTATAAACCAGGGCAGCATAAGATCCGAGTATTGCATAGGCTTTTGGATCGTCGTAATGTAACTGGCTTGTCATGTAAACAAGCAACAGGGCCCGCATGCCATAAAACGAAAAACGCTCCCACATCTCTGCAAAAAAGAGCAGGTACAATTGTTTGGGTTGCCTGCTGTTCTTTGCAGCTTCAATTGGCTCGGTAAGATTCATATTTATGTATGTATGGCTGGGCTAATTTTTATGAAGATATAATATAAAAAGGCAATTAAAATTGTATCGCCTGGCATGGTCTGAAATTCAGTTCCGCTCCCCCGGCCGGGTCTTCACACGGGTAAAGGTTAAAAGCATTGCTCACCAGTTTCAATAAAACAGGAATTATTGTTTTTTATTGGTTTACTATAGATTGGTACCCGGAACTTTTCCAAAAGATCTTGAATGATTTAATCCATTTTCACCACTCCCCCAATCACTTCAGCCGGCCTGAAACGTTCATTGTTTATTAAGGATGCTGTTCCATCATTAAAACTAAAGTAATCAAGAGCCGCAACTACAATGGTGAGGCTGCCCGCAGGCATTTCCAAAGGAAGGACTATCGTTTGCGAGTTTATACTTTCTGAGTTGTAAGGAATGATCATATCGTGAATATGATTTTGCAGCGCTTCGCCGGTTTTGATATTACAACAGGCTGCTGCAATCTTTAATTGTATATGGTTCGTTTGTGGCGGTGCAATAAAAGCGGTAGTAGGTTTCATATATGGTATCAGTACCGCCGGTTCATTCTGATCCGTAAGACTAACGGTAAGCGGCACACGTAAACAATTGGGCAATATAGCCTCTTCATTAAAACTGATTTTGCTGATAAAAGGTATGGACGCGGGCGGCTGTAATGGCACGGGTCCCCTCTTAATCCATTTAAGTAAGGCAAGCCTTACTGCAGTTTGCATTTGCACGTTTTTGGGATACGGTATTACCTCAGCCAGTAACTTCCTGAACGAGCCACCCATAATCGTAGATAATCCATTCGCATTTTTATGCGCCACTACTACCGGCGACTGGTACACCTCCGCAGGAATGGTTCTCATACAGGGTATGCCCTTCCAATTGTAATACAGGATATTGCTTTGCTTGCCTTCCACGTAAAGGCCCTGTTGTTTGCCCATCTTTTAGTTTTTAAATTATAAGAATAACGTATTTACTCCCGCTGGCAGTATGTAAGCCCTGCTTTTTTAGCTCTCTTTCGGGTTTTGCTATAAACTTCTCCGTGTTTGCCATGGGAATTGCCATGGCAAACACGGAGAAAACAATGCGGAGGTAACAAGCAAGAGGGGTGCAGGTTGTTTTTATATCCCGGATAGAAAACAAGACAGATCATAACGCGGTATTTATCTGCAGTTTTGTTTCAACTTCAATTAAATAATAAATGCCTTGCTGGTGAACCTGCCCACAGTATCTTACAAGTAACACCTGTAATGGCAGCAAGTTTCAGTGAAAAAATGAGGGAAAAAGGAATATTGTTTAACCCTTCACTCAATCCAATTGTTAATTTACCCAGGTAACATTCTTTTATACTCATTCTGCAAAATATCTGATAAAGTAAATCCTAATTTTATATCACAGAATGCCTGATATGTTTTCTGTTTTGGTAAGATTTTATTTCACTAAAACAGGCCTTCAAGTTTAATTATGAAAAAATATTTATTAATTGCCACATTGTTATTTGGATGCTGTTTGCAGGCTTTTTCTCAATACAGCAGAGCCCTCTCAATCGACAGCACAAGACTTGATAGTTTGAAAAGAATTTTACCCTTGTCGAAAGGCAGTACAAAGGTGGATTTATTGAATGAGATCGCCATAAGAACGGGATATATTGCCCCACCTCAGCACAGGATGGATTCAGTCTTTCATTATGCTTCAATTGCCTATGACGAAGCAAATAAAATAGCATACAAATCAGGTACTGCATTGGCGTTAATTATACTATCAGGCACAGAGGGAGTAATGAATATGCCGGTTAAAGATGAAGCGACAAAAGAGAAAAATATACTAAGGGCAATACAGCTTGGTGAAGAAGTTAATAATAATGAAGTGTTGGGATGGGGATATTACCATTTAGGGAGCATGCCTTCTGTAGAAAAGAATTTTAAGGAGCATGTGGATTATTATAAAAAATCCATTGCCTATTTTCATAAAGCTGGAGATATTTTACGTGAAGCCGAAGTAACCAACTGGCTATGTAGCGAATATTCTGAAAAAGGAGAGTATGAAACAGCTTTTGATTATGGCAAAAAAAGCGTTCAACTATCAAAAAATAGTGGAACAGATGTTTTAATGGACTGGCAGCAATTTCTTGTACAGTTTTCATTAGACGAGATGAGTACGCTATATAGTGCTGCAGGTGACTATGAAGAAGCAATGAATTATTTGCGGGAGATGGATCAATATGGCAAAAACAATAAAGGTGCCGAATGGGATATGCCGATGCTTACTGCTGATCTTTTTTGCCAAATGGGCAAATATGACTCAGCAAGTATCTATATAAACCGTTGGATAAACAATGGAGCTGGTGCTGGCACAGGGAAAGGACACCAGGCCGCAGCATGGGCAATACTCGGGCAAATTTATCTTAACAGCACAAAGGAATATGATAAGGCAATTGAAATATTTAAAAATTGGAGCGATACTATAAAGAAATTTCATCCATTAGGTACTTATGCCACAACACATTTCTTAATTTCAATTGGGCAGGCTTATGATGCGAAGAAAAATTATGATAGCGCCTTGCAATATGCAAAACAAGGAGTGAGTTTCGCACAAGAAAAAAATCAGCGACCTGAAATGATGCGGGGCTACCAGGTATTATCATCCGTTTACCATCATCTCGGTAATAATGATAGCGCTTATGAATATATTTTAAAATATCATGCTATCAAAGATTCCTTTGAAAACAAACAATTTTTATTGAGGATATACAATTCTAAAAAAGATATTGAAGATGAAAAGAAACAGGCGCAACTTGGTTTTTTAATGAAAGACAATAAGATCAAGCAACAGCAATTAAAAGAAGAAGCTATGAAAAAAAACTTTCTTTATATCTTTTTAGCTGTATTGATTGTAGCCGGCATTTTTGTTTTTAGAAACTTAACCTTAAAAAGAAAAAATGATAAGCTTCAAAACAGTAAACAGCAGGCGGAGTTGCAGGAACGGGCCACCCGATTAGAAATGCAGGCGCTGCGTGCACAAATGAATCCGCATTTTATTTTTAATTGTCTTAGTTCTATCAACTGTTTTATTTTAGAAAATGAAACGGAGAAAGCATCGGATTATCTAACCCGTTTTTCACGACTTATACGAATGGTACTCACCAATTCAGAAAAGCCATTAATAACATTGGAAGAAGAACTGAAGATGCTTAAATTGTATCTTGATATGGAACGATTGCGGTTTGAAAATTCATTTGATTATAATATTACCTACACCAATGATGTAGAAGCGGAATCTGTTTTAGTTCCGCCTTTGTTGTTACAGCCTTTTTGTGAAAACGCCATCTGGCACGGACTTATGAATAAAGAAGGACAGGGACATTTGACCATAAATATTTTGAAAGAGAATGAATTTCTGAATTGTGTAATTACCGATGATGGAATTGGAAGAGCAAAGGCAGGAGAATTAAATTCAGTTTCTGCTACAAAAGAAAGATCAATGGGTTTAAAAATCACCACCGAACGTTTATCGCTCTTTAACCAGGATAAAGAAGTAAACACTTTTTATGAAATAGATGATGTATTAGATGATAATGGAACTATTGCAGGTACAAAAGTGAGTATTAAGATCAGGTATAAAAATTTAATGGAAGCGGTTGCATAAATTGATGCAAAATGATCAGAGCATTTATTATAGACGATGAACCTGGCTGTTGCAAAACGTTGTCTTTGTTATTAGAGCGTTATTGTTCCGAAGTAGAGGTGACAGGTATTTTTAATAATGGATTGGAGGCATTGGAGGCTATAAATGCAGCATCACCTGATCTTGTTTTTTTGGATGTACAAATGCCAAAGATGAATGGCTTTGAAATGCTGGAAAAATTACCGGCTATAAATTTTCATTTAATATTTACCACCAGCTATGACCAATATGCTTTGAAAGCTTTTCGTTTCAGCGCCATTGATTATTTATTGAAACCTATTGACCGGGAAGAATTACAACAAGCCGTACAGAAAGTATTGCAACGTTCTGAAATTCCCGCGGCAGAACAACTCCAATTAATGTTTCAAAAATTGCATCACCCTTCTTCTCCCATTAATAAAATTGCCTTGCCCACTATGGAGGGATTGCAAATGATCCCTGTACAAACTATCATCAGTTGTGAAGCCCATGATAATTATACAACACTGATACTAAAGGACAATAAAAAATTAGTGATATCCTTTACATTGAAAGTGATAGAAGAAATGCTCGAAGAATATTCCTTCATCAGGGTGCATCGTTCTTATCTTATTAATATTAATGAAGTTGAAAAATACGTAAAGGCTGATGGCGGCTATGTTGTGATGAGTAATGGCACAAATATTTATATTTCAAGGAACAAAAAAGAAGAACTGCTAAAGAAGCTTTTACCCAATAAGGATTAAGAAATACTCACCTTCTCACATTCTCCTTCACAGTTCAGCGTTGAAATCTGTCATTCGCACATTCGTGCTTGAAAACAGAACTGCCGGGATGTAGTTTTATAATACCTTATTGCCGTTCTTTTTGTAACTTATCTAATAATTTTTAAAACTTCAAACCGGCACTTCGGGTTTATTATGAAAAAATATTTTTTAATCTCAATTGTTACCATTCTTTTTTCTTTCGGGTCATTTTCTCAAAGCAGGGATTTGCCTACCTCAGAAAGCCTCAAAAAGCAGGTTGCCAATTTAAAAGATACGGCTCTTGTCAATTGCCTTAACCTGATAGCATACAATATTTACAATACCTCTTTTGGACCCAGTCCGGCAGATTTTATAAGAAAGTCAGATTCGATATTTCTCTACGCTAATTTGGAATTTGAAGCAGCAAAAAAAATAAATTACAAGAAGGGTATGATGAATGCATTAATTCAGCTGGCAGGCAGTGAAAATACTAAAGGTTTTGGTTTAAGGCTAGCGCAAAGAAACGATTCTGCCGCTAAGGTTGCGGGTAAAAATTATTTATTATCCGCTATAGCAATTGCCAGAGAAATTAATGATAGTGATGCATTGGGAGAAGCTTATTACAGATGGCCATCTGAGCAGTATCAAGCTTCAAAGTCAATCCTAACTGGAAATGATACTACTGACTATATGAAAAAATCATTACCCTATTTCCAAAAAGCAGGAAATGAAAGAATGGAAGGAGAAGTCTGTACCTGGATTGCTGAGGGTTATTTTTATAAAGGCTTTTATGAAAACGCTATTGAATATTGCCAAAGAGGACTAATTCTCAATCAAAAAACAGTTAAGGATGCAAGAACCAAAGAAGAACTGGAATGGAGGGAATATCTTTACCAACAATCCCTTTCCGATATGGCTGATCTTTATAAAGCCGCAGGGGATTATCAAAGCTCACTAGAATACTTAAACCTTGCTAACCAGTTTGGTGTAGAAAAAAATACGGGCTGGACAATGGAGTCGGAAAAAGCAGAGATATTCCGCTTATCAGGACAATATGATTCTGCATTTTATTATCTGCGAAAAACGGGCGACCGGGAAAATTTAGGGACAAAAAGAGAAATTGCTGCTACCTATCTTATGGCAAAACAATACGACAGCGCTTTAACGATATTGAAGCAGGTAGAATCCGGATTCAGAAAAATGAATATAAGGGGAAACTTACTCCCGGTCTTATTTTATACGGGAAGCGCATATGCGGGTAAAAGTGAAAGCAATCACGCACTTCCCTACGCACGGGAAGGAATTTCAATCGCAGAATATTTAGGAAGAAGGCCGGACATGATGGATGGTTATGAATTGCTTTCCAGGATTCATCATCAGCTTGGCAATAATGACAGTGCTTACTACTATCTTTTAAAATACAACACCATAAAAGATTCTATACAGAGCAGGCAATTTCTTTTCCGAATCAACAATTACAAAAAAGCCGCGGAAGAAGCAAAAAAAGAAGCGCAGTTATTGCTTTTAGACAAGGATAATAATCTTAAAACCGCGCAACTCAAACAGGAAGCACAATTTAAAAAATTCCTGGTGCTCGGGTTGCTGGGCTTGTTATTAATCGGGTTCTTCGTTTTCAGATGGCTTAGCCTGAAACGAAAGAATGAAAAACTTAAAAATGAGAAAATACAAACGGAATTGCAACAGCGGGCTTCAGATTTAGAGATGCAGGCCTTGCGTGCACAAATGAACCCGCATTTTATATTTAATTGTCTTAGCTCCATCAACCGGTTTATTTTAAAAAACGAAGGGAAAACAGCCTCCAATTATTTAGTCCGTTTTTCACGCCTGATACGCATGGTGCTCATCAATTCTCAAAAGCCACTAATAACACTGGAGGATGAATTGCAGATGCTTACGATTTACCTTGACATGGAAAGACTTCGTTTTAAAGATTCATTCGACTATGGCATTACTTTTTTAAACACCGTGGAAACGGGTAATATTTTTATACCACCTTTGTTACTGCAGCCGTTTTGTGAAAATGCTATCTGGCATGGGCTAATGCACAAAAAAGGCCAGGGCCGTTTGAATATTGAATTCAGTATGAAGGATAATATTTTACATTGTACGATCGCCGATAATGGCATTGGTTTAGAAAAATCAGAGGAAATGAAAAGCAAATCGGCTGAAAAGGAAAAATCAATGGGATTAAGAATCACTACAGAACGACTGGCTTTACTTAATAAGGAGAAAGGGTTAAACAGCTTTTATGTAATAGAAAATCTAAAAGATGAGGAAGGCAATGCTTTGGGAACAATAATAAATTTAAAGATTAGCTTTAAAGAAAAAGAATCTGCTGAAGTTTAAAATAAGTAAAAAGACAATTTGATGATCAGGGCAATTATTATTGATGATGAACCTTATTGTTGTGAATCGTTGTCTATACTGTTGGAGGAATACTGCCCCGAAGTAGAAGTAGCCGGTATTTTTCATGATGCCGGCGATGCCCTTACTGCTATCAGGAAGCAGGAACCAGACCTAATATTCCTGGATGTGGAAATGCCGAAGATGAACGGATTTGACATGCTAAAGCAACTGACCGCTATTAATTTTGAAATCATCTTTACAACCAGTTACGACCAGTATGCACTGAAGGCGATACGTTTCAGTGCCATCGACTACTTATTAAAGCCCATTGACAGTGAAGAACTGCAGAATGCGGTGCAAAAAGTAGTAAGACGTTCTCAAAATCCCATTGCCCAGCAACTGGAAATTTTGATGCAAAAAATTAATAAGCCATCGGCTCCTATCAGCAGAATTGCCCTCCCCACCATGGAAGGATTACAAATGATAGCGGTGGATACCATAATCAGTTGCGAAGCTGACAGTAACTATACCACCTTGCGATTAAAGAACAATAAGAAAATGGTGGTATCCCGCAATTTAAAAGACATAGAAGAATTACTGGAAGAATATTCGTTTGCCCGTGTACACCGTTGTTATCTCGTTAACCTGAATGAAGTGGAAAAATTCGTAAAGGGCGAAGGCGGTTATCTCATCATGAGCGATGGTTCTACGATAGATGTATCAAGAAATAAAAAAGATGAATTGGTAAAGAAACTCTTGCACGACAAAGAATAGATTATATCTATTTATTAATTACCTGGATTCCCTTCCCTCATTCATTTCTACCATTCAGATTTGACCCGGGTGTTTTACTCAATATAGCTTAGATTATTTACAGCAGCTATATACATTTGGTTGTTATGAAGCATTTCCACTTTTAACATCAAAAACTGGTTGTTATGAAAAAAATAATACCTGGTCTTAT
>DAHXOZ010000145.1 GCA_027364635.1 bacterium
ACCTTTACCATAATTAAATGGCGCGATCTGCACAAAATAAAAAGGAAAATCTTCATGAGCCAATCGGTTTGATAGAATCCTGCTGGGGCGGTACGCCGGTAGAATCATGGACGCCCATAGAAGTATTTAATAACAGTGAAAAGCTGGCGATTTCTGCCGCGAAACTAACGCCGGTTCCGTGGTGCCCGGTAAGGCCATCCGTGACTTTCAATGCAATGATAGCACCGATTACCGGTTTCCCGATAAAAGGTGCGATCTGGTACCAGGGCGAAACCAACACTACCAATCCTGATACGTACGAAGAAACGTTTAGCGCGATGATCCATTCATGGCGTGAATTGTGGAAAGAAGATTTTCCTTTTTATTTTGTGCAAATCGCGCCATTTAATTATGGTAAAGGTGATAAAGGGGCATTGGTGAGAGAGCAACAATTGAAAACCTACCGCAATGTTCCGAAAACAGGAATGGTGGTTGTAACCGATATAACAGGCGATACCAATAATATTCATCCGAAAGACAAAATAAGTTTAGGCAAAAGGCTTGCCGGATGGGCGCTCGCTAATACGTATGGTGAAAAAAATATTCAATATTCAGGGCCGCTCTACCGGTCTATGGAAGTGAAGGGAAACAAAGCCGTTATTCATTTTGATTTTGCCCAAAACGGTTTGATGAAGAAAGGAGACAAGCTTACTGATTTTTTAATTGCCGGAGACGATCATCAGTTTGTAACGGCGACAGCCATTATTGAGGACAGCACTGTAGTAGTTTTCAGTCCGCAGGTGCCGCATCCTGCGGCCGTGAGATTTAGTTTCAGTAACACGGCAGAGGCGAATCTTTTTAACAAGGCCGGGTTGCCGGCGTCGCCTTTCAGGACGGATGATTGGGAAGTAAAGTAGTGAGTAACGGTAATGGATATTCGAAAATAAATTTGTCTGGATTCGAACCGAAAACCTTCTACTTATAGTTTTATTATCAGCTCCAACAACAAATTAGTTTATTAATTTATTTGTTCGTTTGCTATTAAACGATTTTATTTATTTTTAATAAGGTATTTTTATATGAAGATGTATCAGGGGTTTTTTGATAAAAAACTTACTTATAATGTTTGGCCACATTTATTTTTTAAATTTAAATTTCATTGTTCCCTTTTGGACATGGTCTTTTTTGATCCTGCTAATGAGCGCAATGTTTTTTATTTTTTTCAGGGTGGCAAGGTTGCGTGAAAAAAAGATCAGGGAAATAGAAGCTACTAAAATCGAGTTGGAAAAGTTGCGTGCAGATAATTACAGGACACGTTTGGAAAGAGAGCAGATTAATAATTTTTTCTCAAACTCTTTATTATTAAAAAATGATGTTGACGAGATACTGTGGGACGTTACCAAAAACCTGATCGCGAAGCTGGGCTTTGAAGATTGCCTTATTTATATGTGGAATGATGACAAAACCAAAATGGTACAGCGTGCAGGTTTTGGCGTAAAGGATTCAAAAGAAATATTGTTTCAATTTCCTTACGATCTTGGCCCCGGCGAAGGAATTGTAGGAACTGTGGCTCAAACAGGAAATGCGCTCATTGTGCCCGACACCCGCAAAGATCCGCGGTACCTTGCTGAAGGTTATAGTGGGCTAAGCGAAATTGCAGTTCCGATAAAATATGAAGAAGAGTTGTTGGGAGTTATAGATTCTGAACATTCTGAGCTTGGTTTTTTTAATGAAAATCATCTTCAAATGATAACTACCATAGGCACATTAATGGCCGGTAAAATAAAATCAATTGAAGCAGACCAGCAGTTAAGGAAACAAAAAGCCGAACTGGATAATATTTCAAAACAACTTATCGAAATGCAACTGTCTGCTTTACGCAGCCAGATGAATCCTCACTTCATTTTTAATGCCCTTAATTCAATCAAAAAGTTTGTGCTGGCCAATGATGCGGAAAATGCAGACACCTACCTGGGTAAATTTTCCAAATTAATCAGGGCAATTTTAAATACTTCGCACGAACCAAATATCAGGATCGAAAAAGAAATTGAAATGCTAACACTTTACCTGGAACTTGAAAAGCTGCGTTTCGGGAAAAAACTAAAGTATGCTATCGAGGTTGATTCTTCACTTCTTGAAGGAACGGTTTGTATTCCTACGATGATTATTCAGCCATTTATTGAGAATGCAATGCTGCACGGCATCATGCACAAGGATTGTTGTGGCGAAATTTTGATCGCTTTTAAAGATCATGGTGACCATCTGGAAATTAATGTAAAAGACAATGGGGTGGGAAGAAAAATAGCAGCTGAATTGAAGGTGCAAAAAGATCAGGTCTATCCTTCTTTAGGAATTGAACTGACTGCCCGTCGTTTAAAGGCCTTGAAAACTGCACCTGAAATACCATCCGGCATTCAGATAATCGATCTTGAAGAAGATGGAAATGCATCAGGAACACTGGTAAAAATATTTGTACCACAATAGATTTTTTCATCATAATAAAGTCAGGATGATCCGAACCATAATAATAGAAGATGAGCAACAAAGTTTGGAAGTGCTTCAATTAATGCTAAAAAAATTTAGTCATCTGATTGAAGTAGTGGATGTTTGTAATACGCCCGCCCTGGGAATTGAAAGTATTCAAAAAAAATCTCCCGACCTCGTTTTTCTTGATATAGAAATGCCAAAAATGAATGGTTTTGAAATGCTGAAGAAGATCGATCCAATTGATTTCTGTGTTATTTTCACCACTGCTTATAATAAATATGCTATCAATGCAATTAAAATAAGCGCTTTGGATTATTTACTCAAACCCATCGATAAAGATGAACTGGCCAAGGCGCTTAAAAAATGTCAGCAAAATGTAGAACGGAAAAACGTGGGTGAAAAGATGGATATTTTGTTGAAAAATCTTGGCCAGCAAAGAGCTTTTGATAAAGTGCTTACACTTACATCTACTGATGGCGTTCGATTTATTAAAATGAAAGATATTATCCGCCTGGAAGCGCAGGGCCGTTATACAAAATTTTACCTCAATAATAAAGAAGTAATTCTTACCAGCCGTACGCTTGGTGATTTTGAAGAAACACTTTCTGCCAATGAGTTTTTCAGGATTCATGAAACCCACATTGTTAACCTGCTTTATATTGACAGGTTTCACAAGGGAAACAATTACGTACTTCTTAGTGATAAAACCGAATTACCTTTGGCAAGGAGGAGAAAAGAAGAATTCCTGAAACTAATACCTAAGATATAAACCGGTTTACCCGAATATTACATGAACTTCTCCGTTATGAAGGTTTTTACAACCTCATGATAATTTTCTGCTTTTATAGCAATTTTATTGTAAGACTTTTACAGTTGTATTTTTGATTTTTTTTGCAACTTCCGAAATAAAGAAACAAGAAAGAAAATTTATGACAGTTGGTACAGAAATTTCGTGGTGGAAGTCGCTTCAGAAAAAAGATATGCTTGAAATGGCATTAGTCCTTTCTAAACATGCATTACCCGTCTGGAACGATTTTCATTTATATTCTGAAATAAAACATGAACTGAAATTATTGCCTGAAAAATCGTTGAAAGAAATTGAAACGTTTCTTGAAAACAATTCGCAAGAACAAAAGCTTAATGAACATTTCACTTCCTTTATCACACCGGTGATTCATATACAGGATGGCTATTTAAAATTTCCCTACGAAGTAAAACTGGCTTTTTTATCTGTTTTTCATATTTTACATGGGATGGTTTCAACAACTAATATGGTAGCTACCAAAGAAGCGTTTTCTGCTTCTATAAAAAAATCTATTGATGCCATTAAAATTGCAGGTATTCTAACCGCTGACGAAATTTCTTTATTGATTCATAAGTATTATTTGCTAAGTATAGCCGAATAATTGTCTCACAATCAAAATAAGATTCCTGTTTTTTTGTTGGTTTACTATAATTTTAAAAACAGGGTTTACTCATTTCTTACTTATTATCTTTTTCTTTTTCAGCTACTTTTATAAAAGCACTGTGGCGTGGAGCAGGCATTGCACTCTTTTCTCCTTTTATAGCCTTCCACATGATCTCGTTAAAAGAAATATCCGGGGATGTATCTTCCACTACCAAATTAAACTTTGAGGATTCAATAGCTAATTTATTCATCCTGAATACTTAAATCAAAATCGGGAAATCCTGCACAATAATGGCCTTCAATCGCAGGCAGGATTGGTTTTTCACGGTTGTGAACAAATTCTCCGTAGTTGCGATAGCTGATGCCGGCACGGTTACTATAATCCCATATAAATCCTTTGGCAGGATAGGTTATTTTTCTTGTTCCTTCATACTCATTTTCACCACAGCGACCGCTGTAATTGGTGGGCCACGTTTTTTCTACATAATCTGTTGCATACGCAGCGATGCTCCAGTTGTGACTGTCAGTGCTCACTTCTGCATCTACATAAAAATTATCAGGCAACACAAAATCTCTTGTCAGCGCATGAAAATTTGGAGTGAGCTTTTCATTAAAAAGGCATAGGTTTTTGCGCCATTGTGCTCATGGAAAGAAGAGTTGCCAAAAGAGAAATAGTTGTAATTTGTTTGTTCACTGTAAATGGATTTTAATATTCAAAAACAACCAATGAAATTGAAATTGTTTATTCAGTTCTCTTAAAATTAAGATCCTGGAAATCGAAACTGAAATCGGTTAAAGGCGAAATAGGTTTCATCTTTATTTCATCAGGCTTTCCTTCGTAATCGAGATTAAACATTACATATGCATCTGCATCCATGCTCCTGTCGTTCCACTTTACGATAAAAGTATTGCCTTTGTACAGAAACATTTGTCCGGTTAATCGTGGTGAATTTTTTGAATCGAACCACATCTTTCCATTTTTGTCCGAGATTACTACCTCGCCAAACCATGGATCTGTATAAGTTCCTGTGTAAAGATTGAAATCGGTAGTTGATTTATTTTTTGCCTGTTCTTCATTAATATCGCTCCATATTTTATCTGTTATTTTTTTTGCTGCAGCTTCACGTTTCATTACTAAATCGTGATATTCTTTGACACGATCAGTTCCGCTGATGCCATAATAGCCATCTTTAATGGTATTGGTAATCGCAGTGAAAGCCGCACCTGACTGTTGATTGGTGAATACAATGATGCCGAGATGCAGTTCAGGAACAAGCGTTACCTGCGTAACAATTCCTGCAAGACCGCCGGTGTGTGTCGGCACTTTAAAACCCTTTTCATCACTCAAAAACCAACCCAGTCCATAAGATTCAAAATGCGTGTTGTAAGTAGTTTGACCATGCACAGGAATAATCGTTTGCGGTGTCCACATTTCTTCATGTGTTTTTTCAGAAACCAATTCCTTGCCCAAATCCTTTCCGTATTTTCCGTCATTCATTTGCATGATGATCCATTTGCTCATATCATGAACGCTACTGTAAATACCGCCGGCAGGATTGGACACATTTTTCCAATCCCGGTGAATCACCTGCACTTTTCCATTCACCGGCGCATGAGGATCAATCACATTATTTTTGTCTTTCAGCAGGTCGTAGTCCGGTGCACTTTCTGTCATTCCGAGGGGATCAAAAATTTTCTTTTGAATAAAATCTTCCCAGCTCATTCCGGAAACCTTTGCTACCAAAGCGCCGGCAATAATGTACATCAAGTTGTCGTAGTCAAACCTGGTTCTGAAATCAGATGTTTCTTTCAAATATCGCAGGTTATGAATAATGTCTTTTAAAGTAAAGGTGCTGCTGTCGGGCCAGATCATCAGATCGCCTGCGCCCAACCCCAAACCGCTTCTATGCGTAAGCAAATCGCGAATGGTAAAATTTTCGGTAACATAAGGGCTGTACAATTTAAACTCAGGAATATAATCCGTAACGCGATCGTCCCATTTTAATTTTCCTTCATCAACCAAAATACCGAGCGCCATTACGGTAAATGCTTTGCTGTTAGACGCGATTCCGAAAAGCGTATGTGCATCTACGTTTTTCATCGTGTTCAATGAACGAACCCCATAGCCTTTTTCATGAATGATCTTTCCATCTTTAACTACAGCCACAGCAATCCCCGGAACATCAAATGTTTTCATCGTTCTTTCCACCAAAGCATCAATTTGATCGGATGTTAAAGGTTGAGAAAAAACCGTTGCGGTTAAGGTTGAAAAAATGAAAAGAAGCAGCAATAGTTTTATATTTTTCATGTAAAGATTTTTAATGAACATAGAAACTTTGAAAATATAAAAGTAAGTGCTTCTGGTAAAAGAAGAGGCAGTAAACTAACAAATAATAAAGATTTTACCTCGGATATTATTTATTATTTGTTGAGATGAGGTTGAAAAGTATCGGTGCGGACAGTTGCATTTAATTCATTTAATAAAGTATACAAGCCAAAGTTGGTTCTGTTTACATAAATAAAATGTTTTACGCCGCGCGGTTGTTTAAACTCAGGCATTTTGGCAATTTTTTCGCCCCAGGCATACAGTTGTTCAAAAAATTCCGGCTTGCTGAAATCAAAAGTTTTGCTGGTATAGGGAAGTGCAAAAAGCGAAATCATTTCTTTGTATGCTTTGTGATAGAACTCTATTTGTTTTTTATCATCATTGGGCTGTATCATTTCCAGTTCCCTGAAAGCCTTAATGGTAGCCGCTTTATTATCCATGAGACCTGGAACAATGAGCGAGAAGAAGGGATTGTAAAAATCTTCAGGTAGTTCTTTGATGCAACCAAAATCAATCACCGCCAATTTTTCATCAGGAGTGATCAAAAAATTTCCGGGATGTGGATCAGCATGTACTGCCCGTAATTCATGTTGCTGAAAATTATAAAAATCCCAAAGCGCCTGGCCGATCTTATTTTTCAATTCCTGTGAAGGGTTGGTTGCTAAAAATTCTTTTAAATGCAATCCTTCAACCCAATCCATTGTGATGATTTTACCGGAAGAAAGTTTAGGGTAATAAGTTGGAAAAACTACATTCTTTAATTTGCTGCACGCCTTTGAAAATTTGATCGAACGGCGCACTTCCAGTTCGTAATCGGTTTCTTCCAGCAATCTTTCCTCTACTTCTTTAATATAAATATTCAATTCCTTTTCGCTCATTCCCAACAAACGAAAAGCAAATGGTTTAACAAGTTTAAGGTCAGAAGAAATGCTGTCGCCAACGCCGGGATATTGAACTTTTATCGCCAGTTTTTTTCCATTTAAGGTCGCTTCATGTACCTGCCCGATAGAAGCTGCCTGTATTGAATTAAGATTGAAGGTGTCAAATATTTTATCAGGAGATTTCCCAAAACTCTTCGTGAAAGTTTTAATGATAAGCGGCCCTGAAAGCGGCGGGGCATTGTATTGCGATTGCGTAAATTTATTCACATACGCTTTTGGCAAAATGTTTTTATCCATGCTCAGCATCTGTGCAATTTTTAATGCAGAGCCTTTCAACTGGCTTAAAGAATTGTAGATGTCCGTCGCGTTGTCTTCATTTAATTCATCACGCGAAAGATCAGGATTAAATAATTTTTTAGAATAGTGTTTCACGTAATTGCCGCCGATCTGAAAACCTGTTTTTACAAATTTTGCAGAACGCTCCACCTTCGTGGTAGGCATTGATTCCTGAGTTTTCATAAGAATTTAAAATCCCATTTTTTCTTTAAACTTCCCGTTGCGGGTTAAAAATTTGCCGTATTCAAAAAGATTGTCGATCGGTGATCTTTGAAACAGATCGAAGGTTACATTGATTCCTTTCTCGATGGCTTCATCTGTTTTTTCAAAATCTGCGCTGTCGTCATCCATCCAAAAATTGATGATGAATCCAAATTGGATCCATAGCGCATCTTTATATCTTTTGCTTAACAATTTGCGGTCCGCTAACTCGCCGCTGTCTAAACCTTCATTAATTATATCTTCAGCAAAACTTTCAAACACTGAACGTGCGCCATTTAGTACGCCGGGAGTTGTAACTTTTTTCGGATTCTTTTTTAAAGTGTAAATAATAAAACTGCGTTTTGTTTTCAGCAATTCCATGTAGCTGTAAAAAAAAGAAAGCATTTTTTCACGCGAAGTGTATTGTGGCCAAACTTCCTGTTCTTTTATTTTAATGATAGTTGCTAAAGTAAGGTCTTCCCAAACTGCTTTTTCAATCGCATCAAAAGAACCGTAAATTTTATAAAAATCGGCTTCTGTAATTTTCAGGTCTTTAGCAAAATTGTAAACTGATTTTGGAGGTTCCCCATTCGTAAGAACGTAATCGATATAACTTTTCTGAATTTTTTCTGCATTTGCCATGGTACGATTTTTTAAATTTTGAAGGCCTGTCTTACAAATTTACTCGTAAAGATGGCCATGCATAAAGGTAACACATTCCTCAATTGAATTTTTGAAGACCGGCTTTGAGTGGCAAATAATGATAATGGTTTAACAAAACAATTAAAAAAAAGTATGAAAATGACTTTGCCAATTTTTTACTGTTGAAAAAAAATATTGCATTAAGTTTGACAATCCTTAATTTATCATAAAAAATTCAATTAACTATGATCATTGAAAAGAATGGCTTTATTCATCATGTATTTTTCTGGTTAAAAAATCCGGAAAGCAAGGGAGACCTTTCAGAGCTTATTGCCGGATTGAAAAAACTTTCTAAAGCCCCTACCATCAAAGATTTTCATATCGGTCGGCCTGCAAATACCAACCGCGATGTGATTGATACAACTTACGCTGCATCATGGCTGCTTTTGTTTGAAACCGCGGAAGACCAGGATGTTTACCAGACTGATCCCGTACATTTAAAATTCTTTGCTACTTCTGCCCGTTGCCATACCTCTTCGT